>CAJUGT010000044.1:0-14874 GCA_910586435.1 uncultured Acetatifactor sp.
ATTACCGCAAGTGATATTACAAAAGGTCCAGAATACCGCGCCAAATGATATACCTCTTGGCACAGCTTATAAGGCACAAAAAGTTGAGGATTCATAAAAGAATGATTTTGGGGGCGTCAAACCAAGTACCTATTCTGTGAAGCTTTCGCAAATTTTCGCAAACACAGGCGTCCGGGGCTTTGGGGGTTACGTGACAGCACAGGAAGGCACCCTTAGACCAAAGGCGTTGCCCGCCGAACGTAACCCCCATGCCACGGACGCCATCCCCTGGAGAAACAAAGCATCCGCAAGCCGCTTGGCGCTATCAGGTCTGAACGGTAACGATTTTGTGTTCACTTGTCGGCACCGCAAGGCATTTTCGTGCGCCTTTTACATGAAAAACCCGGGCGGCAATTTTGTTTCTGAAATTTTTTAGCAATTGCATTATTTTCCTGCTAATGTTAAAATAATGATGTTTCTCATTTTATTGTGTTGACAAGGAGAGTTCAATATGTTATCCAAATACAAAAGGAAATGGATTCCCATGCTTTTGGCTTTTTTGTTGAGCGTATTTCATGTCAGTGGCCGGCAGTTCAGTATCAAATACGGAACCGCCCTTTATTTGTTTCCATTCATGCAAAACAGAGAGATGCTAACTGCGTTTCAGTGTGTCATTGCGGTTCTGATGGAATGGATACTTCTCAGCATCGCGTTCTATGCCGCTTTTGAACTGCTGGAACGGATGAACCGTTGGGACAGGGCAGGCGCTCTGGGGACTCTCAACAGGGAACATGGGCATTTGTGGCTGTGTGCGGCAATTATATTATATGTGGTCTATCTTCTGTATCTTCTTGGCTGTTACCCCGGTTTCTATTGTTATGATATGGGCAACCAGCTTCCCCAGGTGATGTATCCGGAAGTCCCCTATGATGCCCATCATCCACTTCTGCATACCATCATTGGAGGCGGCCTTATCACTTTGGGGTATCGCCTGTACAGTGTGGATCTGACCTTCGGCATTTTCCTCTATCATGCGGCCCAGATGGGGATTTGCGCTGTATGTTTTGGGTATGCTGTCCGTTTTGCGTACCGCATTAGCTGTAAACGGTTTATTGTGGTTTTGTCCATGCTTTTTTATCTGCTATGTCCTCCCATTGTTATCTTTGCCATGACCACCACCAAGGATGTGTCCTGTTACGCCATTTTTCTGGTGGCATGCCTCAAGGAATATGAACTCTGCCAATCCCTGGGGGAAGGGAAGGAAATAAAGCGGTCACAATGGCTTTGGACGGGCAGTTTGCTGGTTTTGGCCTGTTTGCTTCGCAAAAACAATATCTATGCCCTTCTGGTATTTGCGGTGATTCAAATCATACTTTTCAGAAAACAGCTGCGCAGACTGATTCTGTTTTATCTGTGTACATTGGTTCTCTATTTCAGTGTTCAAAATGGTGTGATTCTATGTCTGAATGCGGAAAAAAGCAGTATTACAGAGGCATTAAGCGTTCCTTTTCAGCAAATGGCAAGGGTATATGCTGATTATGGAGAGGATGGGTTTTCCCAGGAGGAGCTGCGTCTTCTCTACGATGCCATAGAGCCTTCCATGCTGGAGACTTATGACCCTATGATTTCCGATTCTGTGAAGTATGCGTTTTGGCGTCACTGGGACAACATTATGGCTAAAAAAGCGGATTACCTGTCTCTTTGGCTTAGAAAGGGAGTGGAATATCCCATGTGTTATCTGCTGTCCTTTGGGGAGAACACTTATCAGGCATGGTATCCCTGGACCGAACTCATGGACACCCATAAATACAGATATTTTGACTTCACTGAACTGATGGCAGAATATGCCCGTCCGAAATGTCTGCCGCTCTATGATTTTTTTATGGGGATTCTTCAAAGGGAATATATCCATGTTCCCCTTCTGCGCATGGCTTTTTCCATAGGCGCAATGTTCTGGTTTCTGCTGATAACTCTTTTTTATGGGCTCTGGCAGAGAAGCCGTCCCGCAATTGCCATGCTGCTGGTGCTTCTGGTCTGCGTCACCTGCATGTTTGGGCCAGTGTCGGATTTAAGATATTATTTGATTTTGTTTTACCTGTTCCCTGTGGAAATTGCGCTGCTGTTTCGGCCCCGAGGGGAAAAATGTGGTTGATTCTGAGCTTTCGTTTTGTGCTGATATCTGATATAATGTTGACATAAAAGGGTAGAATCAAATGCCCTGATGAGAATTGGTTAAGTGTGCCAGTGGCCAGACAATCTGTGCGGAACAGGTGGATAAAGGGAATGGCGGAACAGGAGGAAAGGATGGAAGCATTAAAGCAGGAAAGATGCAGTAAACCGTTGGATTTAAAATGTTTACGCATTACGGATGATTTTTGGGGAAGGGAACAGGAGTTAGTGAGGACGGAAGTGATTCCTTACCAATGGGAAGCATTGAATGACCGCATTCCGGAGGCGGCGCCCAGTTATTGTATGCGCAATTTCAAAGTGGCAGGACGTCTGATGAGGGAACAGAGACAGCAGGGAGACAAATTTAAGGCGCCGGCGTATACATACCGGGGATTCCAGGCGCTTCCGGAAGACCCCCAAAATCCTGAGCCGGATAAATTTTATGGGTTTGTATTTCAGGACAGCGATTTTGCCAAATGGGTTGAGGCAGTGGCATATTCTCTGGCAAATCACCCGGACCCAGAGTTGGAAAAGGTGGCTGATGAAGCGATAGAAACTGTCTGCGCAGCCCAGGCGGAAAATGGGTATCTGGATACTTACTATATCATTAACGGAATGGACCGTATTTTTACGAACCTTCGTGACCATCATGAGCTGTACTGTTTCGGGCATCTGGCGGAAGGCGCAATAGCGTATTATCAGGCCACGGGCAAGGAGAAACTGCTGGAAGCAGTAAAGAAATACGCTGATTTTCTGTGTGATAAATTCGGTCAGGAAGAGGGGAAGTGTAAGGGCTATCCGGGGCATGAAATTGCGGAGATGGCATTGGCCAGATTGTATGAGCTTACCGGCGAGGAGAAGTATCTGCGTCTGGGGAAATTTTTCCTGGATATGCGGGGCAAAAAACCATATTATTTCGACCAGGAGGAAGAAGAAAGGGCACAATATGAAGGAAGGCCATATAAGAAGCCGGGCGAGGGAATTCGCTTTCACTATCATCAGGCCCATTTGCCGGTAAGAGAGCAATCGGAAGCAGTGGGGCATGCGGTGCGGGCAGTGTATTTATACAGTGGAATGGCGGATGTGGCAAGACTGACCGGGGACCAGGCGCTGGCTGACGCCTGCGGACGGTTATGGGAAAGTATAGTGAGGGAAAAGCTGTACATTACGGGAGGCATTGGCGGCACACATTTGGGAGAGGCTTTCTCTTTTCCTTTTGATTTGCCCAATGATACGGCGTATTCTGAAACCTGTGCCGCAATAGGCCTTGCGTTTTTCGCGCGCAGGATGTTGCTGCTGCGGGCGGACAGCCAATATGGGGATGTCATGGAACAGGCCTTGTATAACACAGTGCTGGCAGGAATGGCTCTGGACGGAAAGAGCTTTTTCTATGTGAATCCTTTGGAAGTGGTTCCGGAGGCATGCAAGAGGGATGAAAGGAAGCATCATGTAAAGCCGGTGCGTCAGAAGTGGTTTGGCTGTGCCTGCTGCCCGCCTAATATTGCCAGAATCGTAAGCTCTGTGGGCACTTATATCTTTACACAGAATGAAAATACATTATATACACATTTGTATGTGGGAAGCAGCATTCAGACAAAGCTGGGCGGGGCCAACATGGAGATTGGACTGGAAAGCGAGTTCCCCTGGGATGGCAGGGTGAAAATGCGCCTCAGCCATATAGAGAAAGAGGGAGAAGCGGCATGTGATGCCATATTGGCCTTCCGCCTGCCGGGCTGGTGCAAATCTGCGGAAGCACAGATACGCAGACCATACAAAAGTGGGAACGGGCAAAATGGCGGTGAACTGCGTACTCTGGCAGGCTGGTCCATAAGAAGGGAAAAGGATGGTACTGTCCAAATAAAATCGGCAGCAGTGACCGGCGGTGAAAATTGCAATGAGTTTACAACAGAAACTCTGAAATTCTGGATAGAGCAGGGGTATCTGTACCTTTCAGGCAGCTGGCAGGAAGGGGATGAAATCCTTTTGAATTATCCAATGGAGACACGCTGCCTGAGCGCTGATACAAGGGTGCGGGAGAATAGGGGTAAAGTGGCCTTTACCAGAGGCCCCATTGCGTATTGTATGGAAGAAGCGGACAATGGAGCGGAATTGGGGCTTCTGCGTGTGGATATGAAGAAAATGCGCCCTGATGGGGGGCAAAATGAACAGGAAGAATTCCAAAAGGACACCGGATTCCAGGGCGGGATGGTGGAAAAAAGCACCGCTTTGGGGCATGAAATGCGGATATTGAAACTACCAGGATTTCGGCAGAATGCCATGACCTTTGATAACAGCCTGTATGGGGAGTATGCGCCGGCGCAGGAACAAGAGGCCACACTGACATTTGTTCCTTATTATGTATGGAACAACCGGGGAGAAGGGGAAATGGCGGTATGGGTAAGGACTTGAGCTGCTGTTTAACGGGATTTTGCCGGAGTGAGACTGGAAGGCGGAATGTAGTTTTGTGAGAAAGGCTGAAAGCTGTACGAGGGCAGGGGATTGAGAATGGGAATCTGTTACGTGATAGGGGCAGGAGATAATTATGGACTGGATTTTTGGCCGGAAGGCGGGGACTATGTGATTGCGGTGGATGGGGGGTTTGGCGCATTGGAAGAAAAAGGGATACCTGTGGACATGGCCATGGGAGATTTTGATTCCCTTGGGTATGTGCCGCAGCATCCCAATACAATACTGCTGAATGCGGAAAAAGATGATACGGATATGCTGGCGGCAGTGAAGGAGGGCATAGCAAGAGGGTATCAGGAGTTTCACATGTATTGCGGAACCGGCGGGCGGATAGAACATACCATTGCCAATGTACAGCTTCTGGCGTGGCTGGCGCAGAATGGAATGCGGGGGGGATTGTTTGGAAAGGATTGTGTCATTACTGCGATAACAAACGGAACAATCACCCTTCCGAAACATCTGTCAGGATATGTGTCAGTGTTTTCGTATACTGAGCGGTCGGAAGGCGTGGACTTAAAGGGGCTGAAATATGAGTTGGACAATGCTGTTCTGACGAATACATATCCCCTTGGGGTGAGCAATGAATTCACGGGCGCGGAAAGCAGGATTTCGGTAAAAAACGGGACATTGCTGGTGGTTTACCCTTCTGCGCAATGAGGGCTCGGGGCACGTCAAAGCTCTGCTGCGGGAGGTAAAGCAGTTTCAATTGAAGCGGAAAGGGCTATAAAATGTTTGAGTATGAAAGGCTTAGCAAGGAAATCTCATATGCTCTGCGCCATGCGCCATGGGAGTATGAACTGGAGATGGATGAAGAAGGATGGGTTCCGTTAGGTCAGCTTCTTGACGCGCTGCGCAGGGAGGAGCAATGGGAGAATATCGTCGGGGCGAATGTGGAAGAGATGATAGCCGAATCCGCAAAAAAGAGATTTGAAATCCGTGAGGGGAGAATCAGGGCTTTTTATGGGCATTCTTTTCCCATGAAGATTTGGAAGGAAGAGAAAGAACCCCCTGACGTTTTGTATCATGGGACTGCCAGGCGGTTCTTGGAGTCTATTATGGAAAAGGGATTGCAGCCCCAGGAGAGGCAGTATGTACACTTGTCTCAGGATGTGGAGACTGCGGAAACCGTGGGAAAGCGTCATGATGGGAAACCCTGCATTCTAGTGATTGACGCAAAGAGGGCATGGGCAGAGGGAATAAAATTTTATTTCGGAAACGAAAAGGTATGGCTGGCGGATTGTGTGCCGGGAAAGTATATTGAACAAATGCTGTGAGCGGCGTTCTTGCGATAAAATGAGGTGTGGTGTGAGTTACAGCGATGGTGTGACATGGGGGTTGGCATGGACAATAATCTGAAAAAGGTTTTTAGGATGCTTGATGTTGACGAAAGCAATGGTTTGGCAACAGGGGAGGCAGATAAAGACTTATCGGTTTACCAGAAACTTATATTTCATCAGGCAAAACTAAAACTTGGTGTCAGTGCGGTTTATTTTTTGCGGGATGAAAAAGGGGAAGCCAAAATCCCAGCAATTTATTTTTCCGAAGTAGATTCCTATGACCCGCAGAAAATTGCGGAATTGCATCGTTTGGCCTGGAATATGGGGCAAGCGCCTTTGTTGTTTGTTGTGACACCGGATAAATTGCTAATTTATAATAATTATGAAGTTCCCAAGAGAATAAATGAATCGCTTGATCCGGAAGCCGGACTGATTGAGGAAATCGGATTGGTGAATACATTGGAGACGGAGCGAAGAGCGATATTATGTTATAACAGGACTTTGCTGGAATCAGGGGAGTATTGGAGACGAAGCGCCTCCAGATTTGATTGTGGGAATCGGGTGGACAATACATTGCTCTCTAATCTAAAGATAATACGGAAGAATTTGATCCATAAGATTCAAAAAAGAACTGGCGCAAGAGAAGATATTAATGTATTGTCTATAGTTCATGGCTTGCTTAGTCGTTCTATCTTAATAAAATATTTGGAAGAAAGAAAGGACAGTTGCGAACAAACGGTATTTCCAAAGGATTTCTTTGGACAGTTTTTTGAAGGGGCTAAGTCGTATACCGATGTCCTTCAAAGTAAAGAAGCTACATATCAGTTATTTGATTGTCTGCGAAAAAAGTTTAACGGAGATATGCTTCCATTGGTCAACAATGAAATTGACGTAATTTTGGAAGAGGATCTATGGGAGCTGCGTGATTTTTTGCTGGGCAACTGTAGTTTTGGAGACAATCAATATACGTTGTGGCCGTTATATTCCTTTAATGTAATTCCGATACAGTTAATCAGCAATATTTATGAACTTTTTTTTCATCTGACAGAAAAGGAAGATGATAAAGGGACATATTATACACCGCTGCATTTGGTTGATATGCTGTTAGATGAAATATATCCTTGGGAGGGGGAGTATCAGCCGGTTAAGGTATTAGATCCGGCTTGTGGTTCCGGCATATTTCTTGTTGAAATTTACAGGAGAATTGTTTGTCGATGGATGAGGAACAATAACGCAAAAAGTGTTACGAACGCACAATTAAAACAATTGTTAGAAGACAGCATCTATGGAATAGATTGGAATGAGGAGGCTGTTCGGGTGGCATCCTTTAGTTTAAGCCTGGCTATGTGTGATTTCCTTGAACAGCGAAATATTTGGGAGCAACTGCGATTTCCGAAATTGAAAGACAAAAATTTGATTGTGAGTGATTTCTTTGAGGAGGAAATTTTTGAACCAAGAAGTTTTGAGTTGATTATCGGTAATCCGCCATGGCAGAGTAAATTGACGGAACCAGCGAGGGAATACTTGAACAAGGGTGGAAAAGTTATTGGTGATAAACAGATTGCCCAGGCGTTTGCCTGGAAGTGTGGAGATTTGTGTGCTGATATGGGAATTGTTTGTCTGTTGATGCCCAGCAAAGGTTTTTTGTTTAACAGATCATCAAAAAACAAAGTATTCAGGAATGATTTTTTCAAGGAAAATACGGTCCACACAGTTATAAATTTCTCAGCATACAGGAAAACATTGTTTGCGCATGGAACAGGGCCAGCTGTTGGGATTATCTATAAGCCAGGTGGTTCCAGAGAGAAGAGCGCTGTTCTGTATTGTACTCCGAAACCTGAGTATACAGTAGAAGATTCGTGGAAATTTGTGATAGAACCCAATGACATTTGTCTGATACCATCGGACATTGTGAATGAGGATACCATATGGAAAATTGCTATGTGGGGTGGTCCAAGGGATTATGAAATTATCAGTAAAATGCAGGGCTCGTTTTGTACATTGAAGGAATTTATGCAAGAATATGGTATGAGCAGCGCAGAGGGGTATAAGAGGGGGAACAGGACAAAGCAATGTAAGGACTTTGTAGGATACCCGATTGTCACAGCAAGAGAACTGAAATCATTTTACCAAAAGGAAAATGAACTTGACAGAGTGGATTTTATAGATTATGAATGTGTGGTAAAAAAGAAAAGGGAGATTTTTGAACCGCCTCACCTGGTAATAAAACAGAGCCATAAAGGAGCCAGGTTTCTGGCAGCTCTACTGGATTACAAGGCTGTATTTAATCACAGTATTTTGGGTATTCATGGAGACAGTGAAAAGCTGAAATATTTGTGCTTGATAATTAATTCTAAAGTCTTCACATACTATCATTTGATGACAAATCGTAAATGGATGGTAGAGCGTGATGAATTGGAAGCGGGGGATATATGGGATATGCCAATTCCCGTTCCGGCTGTTTCGCAACTGAGACAGGCAGTGGAACTCTTCGACAGGCTAAAAGAGAATAAGTGTACTTTGGAAGAGATGGATAAATTTGTATATTCGGTATATGGACTGTACGATCATGAGATGACACTTATCAATGATGCTGTGGACTATATATATGATTATTATCATGCTCGAGGAAAATCGAAAGGATTTTATCCTCCTGCTCTATGCGATTATCATTTTTATTTGGATACGTTTTGTGAGGTACTGGAAAATTCTTTTGGAAATAAAGTTATTATGGGAAGTATTTTTTTTGTTGGAGAAGCACCCTTAACCATATTGAAATTAAAAATGGAAGGAGAATGTGTTGGCACAAAAATGATACATATGAAGAATCAAGAATTGATTTCCATGCTGGAAGAGTTGGATAGAAATTTGAAGGAAGAACGACAGAATGTTTTTATACGAAGAAATGTAAGAATATACAAAAAGGATTCCATTTACATTATCAAGCCAATTCAGCTGAAGTATTGGAATTATTCCGCCGCATGCCGGGATGCGGATGATATTTTTCGTGATATTATGAAAACCTGGAGGAAAATAGATGAGTAGCATAAGAGACATAGCCGCATCTAACCCGGTTCCTGTGGATCTTGCGAATAAGATAGGCCAGAATGGAATAAATGAGATTTTGGATTTATTCTGGAAGAGTTACTATGATCTAAAAAAGGATTGTTCTATTGCTATTACAGCCGAGTGGGAAGAAGATGATATTACACAGGAATGGTATCAGAAATTAGTAAGACGATGGGATGAGAGAAACAGGGCTGCATGCGTAATACTGAACAGACTTGTCCCTTATCATCAATATTCGGATAATACCTTAAAGAAGCGGAAAGGATGCAAAGCTCCAATCATTGATTTCTGCTTTAAAGAGTGGGGGAGCGCAAATAGTTATTTTGGCGCAGAATGTAAAAATCTGTATGGAAATCAACAGGATAAGATAAGAAGATATGTTGAAACCGGTATTTATAATTATACCTCAGGAAAATATGGGTCTCAGTCGTCGGAGAGTTCTGTAATAGGGTATGTGCTTTCAGGTGATGTGGGCACATGTGTGAATGCCATTGTAAAAGAAGTACGAAAGGATCTTCCGGTTATGAATCTGACAAGAATGTTAAACGTAAAGGAACCTCAGTATAAATCAATGCATAAGAGGGAAAGGGATAATAAAAATATAATATTATACCATTTGTTCTTTGAGTTTTGCTAATAAGGATACAGCCAGGAAGTTCTGCTTAAGCAAATTCCCGGCCCTATCAGGCTGAAATGGATGTGACAGATAAGTCAGGTCACTGAATCGTTATGAATCGTTATGTCAGGGTTATTTTATGGAAATTCGGTCAAACAGATTGACAAAAAATTACTTCGGTGATAGTATTAATTTAATTCCATATAAGAAGTAATGTGGCCGCAGAGGTGAATGAAATGAATTTTAAGGAGCAGGGGATTACGGAAGATATTGCCCGTCTGGTTACGGACTATGTGGATGAAGTGAAAGAATTGTTATCTTCCGATATATGGGACAATATCTTTTTAAACTGCACTAAAAATGAGGTGCTGGTATTCTGGCTGTTGTATCGGGGAAACGGTGCGAACATGACTGAAATTGCGGAGTATATTCATGTGCCTCTTAACACAGCTACGGGAGTGATTCGGCGGATGGAACAAGACGGGCTGGTGGTAAGGGAGCGCTCCCAGGAGGATAAAAGGGTAGTAAACATCGGATTCAGCCAGAAGGGCAGGGCGCAGTTTGAGGCATTGGTCAGTGAGATATGCTATTATGTTATGAAGGTTGTGGGAGCTTTTACAAAAGAGGAAATGGAACTTTTTTACAGGATGATGTCAAAGGTAGTTCAGGTACTGCGGCAGGAGCATAAAAAGGAAGAATTGCCCAAAAAAGTCAGGAAGATTACAATTGAATAATTCATTCATACCTGGCGGAAACCAGGGCGCGTATTTGTTTTAAGGCTACTGCAAAAATTTGGAAATTGTGAAAGGCAGCTTATGGGCTGCCTGTTATTAAAACAAATACTTCGCAACAGGAACTATTCTATAACAGAACTATTCTGCTATCATACTGTAATGAATAGGACAGAAAGGCATGTTGACTTAGATAAATGGAAGCGCAGGCCATGGCGCAGAAGGGAGCATAGGTATGGCGCAGGTCAAAAGCACAGCGCAAGTCAAAAGCATGGCGCAGGTCAAAAGTATGGCGCAAGTCAAAAGCATGGCGCAGGTCAAAAGCACGGTACAGGTCAAAAGCATGGCACAGGCCTAAAGTATGGCGTGGGTCAAAAGTATGGCACAGGCCCAAAGTACGGTGCAGGTCAAAAGCATGGCACAGGCCCAAAGTATGGCGCGGGTCAAAAGTATGGCACAGGCCCAAAGTACGGTGCAGGTCAAAAGTATAGCACAGGCCAAATGTGTGGCAGTCTGTTTCACGGTGTAGCGGTTATAAAATACAAGGAGGTCTGGGATGAGGAGAATTTATATTTTTACAGGCAAGGGAGGTGTGGGCAAAAGCAGTGTGGCGTCGGCCCATGCTATAAAAAGTGCCGGGGAAGGGCTGAAAACCTTATTGGTGAGCACGGATATGGCACATAATCTGGGAGATATATTTGAGAAAAAATTAGGTAAAACCATTGAAAAAAATGTGCTTCCCCATTTGGATTTATATGAGATTGACCCGGAATATGTGATGGAAAATGATTTTCCAGCAGTGATAGAATATCTCAATGGTCTGTTCTCGGATCTGGGAGAAGCGGACTTTAGCAGTATGGGAATGATTCCGGGAATGGAAGAATTGTTCTCTTTGCTAAAGATTGCGGATATTTACAGAAAAGGTGATTATGAACGAATTATAGTGGATTGTGCCCCTACAGGTGAGACATTATCTCTGTTAAAATTCCCGGAATTGCTTTCGTGGTACATGGAGAAGCTTTTTCCCCTTGGAAAGGTGGGGGCAAGGGTGTTGGCGCCGATTTCCAAGGCTGCTTTTAAGGTAGAGATGCCAAATAGACATGCCATGAACGATATTGAGAGAATGTATCTGAAGCTGGCAGAATTACAGGAGTTATTAAAGGACAGGAATATCACCAGCGTCAGAATTGTGGCAATTCCGGAGAAAATGGTGGTGGAAGAGACAAAACGCAATTATATGTACCTGAACCTTTATAATTTTAATGTGGATGGTCTGTATATTAACCGAATTCTGCCCCAGGAGATAGACAATCCGTTTTTCAATCAATGGATAGCCATTCAGAAGGAATATGTAACTCAGTTGAAAGACTGTTTTGGGATGCTGCCCATTTATGAAATTCCCTGGTATGAGCAGGAACTGAAAGGGGAAGCCGCAGTGAGAAGGATTGTGGGGGATGTTCTGGAAAAGGAGAATGTGTTTGACATAAAAAATATTACGGAAAGGGAAACATTTCGGCAAGTAGAGAGCGGATATGAATTGGATGTGTTTTTGCCCTGTGGGGAAAAGGAACAGATTGATTTGTATCAGACGACGACGGACATTGTAATCAAAGCGGATAATTTTAAGAGAAATATTCCGCTTCCCAATGCGCTTCGCAGTTACGGAGTGGTGGGAGCAAAGTATGAGGAAGGCAAATTGCGCATTCGGTTTAAGAGAGAGAACATGCCAGATGGGCAAAGGGAATCCTGAGGAAGTAGATTGAGAAAGAAAACTGGGAAAGAAAACTGGGAAATAAACCTGAGAAATAAACCTGGGAAAGGAAATAGAGAAAGAAAATTGAGAAATAAACCTGGGAGAGGAAACAGGGAAAGAAAACTGGGAAAGGAAACAGGGAAAGAAAATCTTGAGAAAAAAGGTGTTGGCAGTGGGATTTCAGGCAGATAAGGGAATTGAGGAACGAACAGGTGTGTTAGACTTGTGAAAGAGAGGAGAAAAAATGGACAGAGAATTGCTTCACCGGTTAAAAACGGCAGCGGACTATCAAAGAAAAGCAATGAGGGCGCTGATGCCGGAAAAGATGGGAAAACATCTGGATGTCATTGAAAACGAAATAAAATGTATGGTGATGGAGGCGGCTGCCGAATTGTTAAAGGAATGTAGCGGCAGTGAAAAGGCTTCAGAATCACAATCCTCAGAGAAAACGTCTGCCAGAAAAGTAGACATTGAATAAAGAAGTTGGCGTGGCGAAGTTGAGCGATCCCACAATTCATCTGAGGTGAGGATATTAGGAAAAGGGTGGAACTGGAAACAGCGCTTTGGGGAAAAGGGTGGAACTGGATACAGGGCTTTTTGAGAAAAGGGCTGTGTCAGAAATAGAAAGGCGAAAAAATGCGAGTGATTATATATACGGGAAAAGGCGGTGTGGGAAAAACCAGTATGGCGGCGGCTACGGCCTGTAAAATTGCCGCTGACGGCAAAAAGGTATTGATTATGAGCACGGACCAGGCCCACAGTCTGGGGGATTCCTTTGACAGAAAGGTGGGGAAGGAGCAGACCAGGATTACGGACAATCTCTACGCTCTGGAAATTGACACTGTCTATGAGGGGGAGAAGAGCTGGGGTAATTTGAAGGAATATATCAAACAGCTTCTTACTGCCAAGGGGGGCGGCGGAATTGAGACGGAGGAGTTGTTGATTTTTCCGGGATTGGAAGAACTATTCTCCATGTTTAAAATTCTGGAAGTATATGAGAGTGGAGTGTATGACACTATAATCGTAGACTGCGCCCCAACCGGGGAAACCTTATCCTTGCTGAAATATCCCGAACGTTTGGCCGGACTCATAGAGAAGATACTGCCCCTGGAAAAACTAGGGGTGAAAACCGTTGGGGCGCTTGTGGAAAAAGCAATGAAAATTCCCATGCCAAAAGACAGTGTGTTTGACGATGTGGAATTTTTGATGGAGAAAATGAAGCGCCTTCAGAGATTGATGCTGAACCAGGATGTGGTGAGTCTGCGTGTGGTTACAACACCGGAGAAAATCGTGATAAATGAGGCAAAAAGAAATTTTACCTGTCTGTATTTATATCATTATAACGTGGATGCTGTAATTGTAAATCACATATATCCTGAGGAAGCCATGAAGGGGTATTTTCACAAATGGGTCGAGTTACAGGCAGAAGGATTGCGGGAAATTCAGGAGAGTTTTAGTGAGGTGCCACGTTTTTATGTGGAATTGCAGCCGGGGGAGATACGCACTCTGAGGGTGCTTGAGGAAGTGGGCAGTAATATATTTGGAGCATACAACCCTGATGATGTACTGTTTCGGGAGGAAATATATACTATTGACAGAGAGGGAAGAAACCTGAAAATTTATCTGCCCTTTGCGTATAAGGAAGAATTACGATTGGAGCAGGATGGAAAAGAACTGGTAGTGGGAGTGAGGGGAGAAAGCCGCAGATTTTCCATGCCTTCTGAGTTTGTGGGAGAGGAAATCACAGGGGCAAAGTTTGAGCAGGGATATTTGAGGATATTTTTTTAAGCCCATGCCCGATGTTGGTTTTTAATATATTGGCGGCCCCATCTGCTGTTTTATGCGGAGGACAGCCAGCCGGAAGCGATGTGTAATTTGATTCTCAAGGGAGTTGGGAACAGGTATGTCTATGGAAAGGCATCCGCAGACTAGAGCGTGTTTGAACATTCATTCCCGCCAGCTGCACGCCCCACTTTGCGGTATATTAAGCCCTCATTGGGTCAACGTAGCCCACTACGCCTCCCTCATTGGGGTCCAATCTACCACAAAATGTGACGCACAGCTGCCAGATAGCAATTTTCAAACATGCTTTAGGGAGGGGGATTTTGGTTACTAAAATATGTAGGTCCTTGCACGGAAACATTTATGTGATACTGTTTAAGTCTATTTCAAACTGGTCATAATCGAAATTTTCCCGGGAACATACTTTTTTCATGGCTCTTAAGATGGCGGATTTTATAAGTGATTTTTTCCCTTCCTCACTTGCCTGGTAGTAGCTGTCAAAGTCCATTCTTACGGTGATGATGGCACAGCGTTTGTTGTCGATAAAACGTAAGGATTCTTTCCATTTTCCCTCTGCATAGATGTTTTCCGGGGCAATGGCAGGGGTGATGCCGATGATATGCAGGGTTTCGCTGTATTCTTTTTGGCGGAAAAAGTGATATACCTTCTGGCAGAAACGGTATACTTCGTTATCCACCCCATAAAATTGGCTGAAGTATGCCGGCGAATTTACATTCAGTTCCATAACGGCCTCCTTCCATTCTTTATTAAAATCTGTCTCCAAAGCTGATTTCCGGCACTTCCATGAAAGTTGCCAACAGGCCTTCATGATAGAAAATCCGGTCGCTCTCTGTAATATCTTCTCCCAGAAATTTCCGAAGAACAAATGGCAGCATATAGCTATCCAGACATTTGAACTCAATTTCCGGCAGTTTATCTTGGGTGATTATTTCTTTGTAATAGCCCTCTGTGCCATGAATTTTGTGGAGCGTAAACAGTTTTGCCCGTATGGGAACCGGAGTCCCTTCCGTC
>CAJUGT010000044.1:14884-26517 GCA_910586435.1 uncultured Acetatifactor sp.
GAGCGCAGAGGTGTCCGTCCAGGAAGAAGAGACTTCAATGACTATTTCATCATTTGAGAAAAAAACCACCTTTTCCATGGGAATGCCCTGGTGTTCCAGATGTGTCAAGACCATATCCATAAGATATTTTTCGTAAGTGATGTGTCTCTTGGGATTACAATTGCCCAGAATGACCTGTCGGATATATTTGCTGGCAATCATATGCCTGTTGTGGGTATAACGGCCAATAAAGGCTTCCCAGGTTTCCGCATGACAAAAAATTCCGGGGTCATAATGTCTCAGGGCGGAAAAATTGGCTTTTTTCATATCAAGGCTGAGAAAAAGTTTTCCATCATTGGATGGCTTGAAAATGTCTTTTCCCGGAAGGCCGGGATGGGTGACGCAGTAGCGGTTCATGTCTTCCAGATTGAAACGTTTATAGCCCTCTGTGTTCTGGATTTCCCGGATGGCAGTATCTTTTACATGGTTGTATTCTTCAAAATAATCCTGTTCACAGTGGTATTTGGACAATTCCTCCGCGAAAAGCTTCCACTGTTCCAATGTATTGAAAAAACGGTCATAGAGTTTTAGCCTATGAGTAAAATAAGGTTCCTGGAATAATTTCAAGGGGATATAACAATCCTTGCAAAATCTTTCTTTGGCTTGTGTGGATACCTCCATGTCATATCTCTCCTTTTACAATGCGCTCATTTACATACATTCTAAATTCATTGATTTTTTTCTGATTTGGCATTGGCGGCAGAGCAGTATTGGCTACGGCGTATTCAAATCTCTTCTCATATTCGTTGAGGAGTTCATAAAACCCGTTCGTGGGCTGTCTGTTGCTATCCAGAAATTCGCCGTTTCGGATGCGCATTAACAAATCGTGTTCCGTTTCCCGATAGGTTATAATTTCTTCTTTTTCCAGAATGTCAATGCACATCATGTACAGACGGAGAAGGTGTGCCATGTGCTTTCCCAGTTTATCATGGCCAATGGCTTTTTCGTTTCGCCTGCCCATTTTGTTGTAGCTGCTGATGATGGACTTCATTTCATTCCACATACCGGCCCAATCTCTCAGAGGATAATGAGATAATTTTACATCCATGAAAATCTCGCTTTCATATCCGGAAGCCACGGCTTTGTCAATATACAGGCGAATATCGTTATCATCAAGAGGATAGTACCTGGTTTTAAATTCATATTTTGCGTTGTTGATGCTTTTCAGGATATAAGCTTCGTTTTCAGCCTGGCCAACCAGGCGGGCGGCTTTGTTTTCCAGACGGCGAAGCTGGCTTCCGGCGTATCCGGCGAAGGTATGGATGCACAACCTGGAGAGGAACATTTTCCTGTTTTCCAGGAGCAGCCTTCCGATTTTGGACATGTGCAGGTAATGGGCTGGGAGGCATCCAAGGATTTCAATGGTATTGGGATTATTGGAGGTCAGTAATTGGAGCATTTTGTGGAGAGAATAGATTGTGGTGTCGGTGGCGGTATCCACAACTTGCTCATAATCCGTGCCCAGCAGTATATCTTCCCTGGAATTCAGGGATATGCCCCGTATATCCAGATCCGATCCCTCTTTATCCATTCCATAGGCATGACTGCCCCCAAGAGTCAGGAGAATGATATTGTCGCCCAGGTGGTTATTGTTTCTCAAAAAATTGTATTCTTCTGATTTTAGTTTTTCTCTGATTTCTTCCGGACTCATTTTGCCCCTTTCCTGACAGGATCCATATATTTGACTACATACCGCATGTTCCCCAACACAGAATCTGATTACAGGGTTCGCAAAGCGGTTCCTGTAATACATAGATACATGAAATGTACCAAACTGCGAAAACTGATTACAGGGTTCGCGAAGCGGTTCCTGTAATACATAGATACATGAAATGTACCAAACTGCGAAAACTGATTACAGGGTTCGCGAAGCGGTTCCTGTAATACATAGATACATGAAATGTACCAAACTGCGAAAACTGATTACAGGGTTCGCGAAGCGGTTCCTGTAATATAATTATAATATGTCCTGTTTTGAAGTCAATGTGTAAAATGAAAAGATTTACTGACTGTCAAGGGTTATTGTTCAGACCCGCAAGCCCCTTGGCACTATCAGGTTTGAACAGTGACAAAATAGCGTCTAAACACCTTTGATGTTTTTATGCCGTATTTCCATATTTCAGGAAATACGGGATAGAGGGGGAAATTGTGTGATAATGCTTTTACAGATGAACATATACAACTGAATGAACGTCCGAAAGGAAAAATTTGGAGAGAATGAGGGCGACAAAATAAACCCTATGCAAACTTATAAATCTGTTGAATGAGGTGATTTTTGAGAGTAATATCAGAAACGCTTTACATAGGAGCAGTTATAGGAGATAGAAAGTAATATCGTATCCTGAAAACCACAGCGGAAGCGCTGCTTTTCTTATGATGCGCATAAAGCCGGATAAAAAGATAGGGCTACATGGTCTTCCGTTGAAAGGATATGCCATTGATACTCCGATTACACCAGGTACAACAGCAGTATCAGTAGAATTACTTTTGTATATAAAAAAACAGAGGCATGGGAAGAATGTGTATAATCATTTTTTAACCATAGTTGGGAGAAATTTGGCGGCATTGAATTTAACGGCTTTATTTTTTAAGGGAGTGACGAGCCACTGCTGAAAGAAGCGCCCAATCGGCATGTAAACGGGCTGATTGACTGTAACAAAGTATGGTATGAAAACGAATGGCAAAAACAGGCTTTTTAGGTGAAGGCAGCATAAGCTGGTATGTTTATGATTTGAAAATAAAGAGGTATTGTGAACTGGATAACCCCTTGGGCGAACTCAGTGAGGAATTTGACGATTTTGAGCAAATGCTCGATAAAATGTTTGGGGATGTATTGCTGTGAGTTGGTGTAAGTAATTGAAAATAACAGACAGGATAGTGGGGATTTCAATAAGTCTCTACTTTTTTGTGCGCAAAATTAAACTCATCACTTGACAATGTGCATAGAGGAACAATCACATGGAAGCTTGAAGGCAGCAGCGTTTCGTGTTATGATAATCTGTGCTGGCGATATGCCGAAGGAAGAGTAGGATTGTGGTATGTTTGAGGATATAGCAGCGTCAAGTGATTTATGAAAAAAAGCAACCCACCGGACGAACCCTGCGCAGGGGCCTGGGAGGGGAGTAGCGAAAGGATAGAATGGAGGGCGGTCTTGATGTATTTGATTGTGGGGCTTGGAAATCCGGGCAGAGAATATGAGAACACACGACATAATATTGGTTTTGATGTCATTGAAAAACTGGCTGGGCAGGAGAGTATTTCCATATTGGAGAAATCCCATAAAGCCATCATTGGAAAGGGAATGGTGTCAGGGGAGAAATGTATCCTTGCCAAACCCCAGACGTTTATGAATTTAAGCGGGGAGAGTGTCAGAGAGTTGTCAGAGTATTATAAGCTGGATACCTCCGCTCAGCTGATTGTGATTTCTGATGATATCAGTCTGGAAGCCGGGAAAATTCGTATCAGAAAAAAAGGAAGCGCAGGCGGACACAACGGGTTGAAGAATATCATTGCAAATCTTGGCCATGATACATTTATACGTGTGAAAATGGGTGTGGGAGAAAAGCCGGAAGGGTGGAATCTGGTGGATTATGTGCTGGGGCATTTCTCCCGGCAGGAAAGACAAACTATGGATGAAGCGGCGGAACGCGCGGCGGATGCCATTCGTATGATAATTGACAAAGGACCAGACACCGCAATGAACCAATTCAATTAGGTTTTTATATTTGGGGTTTTGTATCTGCGGAACTGGAATCAGCAGATAAAAAACCCCATGGCCCGGAGAATTTTGAGAAGCGAAGCGAACAAAATTACTCCGCAGGGTAAGGCCATGGGTTTTGTATCTGCGGAACTGGAATGGAGGACAAAATATGCAAGCGTTGTTGACACCGCTTCTGGAATTGGCGGAATATAGTGAAATCAGAGAAGCGATGAAAAAGAAGCATCCTGTTGCGGTGACGGGCTGTGTGGATTCACAGAAATTGCATATGGTGTATGGGCTAAGCGAAGGGTTTAGAATCAAGGTCATTGTTACCTACAGCGATCTGAAGGCAAAGGAAGTTTATGAAGAATACAAGTTCTATGACAAAAATGTCATGCTTTATCCGGCAAAGGATTTGATATTCTTTCAGGCGGATATTCATGGAAATCAGCTGGTCAGAGAGCGTGTGAAAACCCTTCGGAGGCTGATGGAGAGAAAGCCGGTGACAATTGTAACCACTTATGCGGCATTGATGACGCCTCAGGTTATGTGGGACAGGAAAAAAGATGTGATTGAGTTGGGCCGGGGAGACACTGTCCGGATGGAAGAAATGTGCAGGCAGCTGGTGGCGATGGGTTATGAAAAGGGCTATCAGGTAGAGAGTCCGGGACAGTTCTCTGTCCGGGGCGGAATCCTGGATATTTTTGACCTGACGGAAGAGAATCCATACCGGATTGAGCTTTGGGGAGATGAAGTGGAATCCATCAGGAGCTTTGATATTTTAAGCCAACGTTCTATTGAGAACCTGGAAAGCGTTTCCGTGTTCCCGGCCACGGAATTTGTATTGGAGGAAGAACGTGTTCGCCGGGGGCTGAAGAAAATAGAAGAAGAGAGCAAAGCGCAGGAAAAGATGTTCCGTGACGCTTTTAAGACGGAAGAAGCCCACAGGATTGCCATGCAGGTGAAAGAACTGAAGGAAGAACTGCTGGAATTTCAGAGCAAGGTAAATTTGGAGGGATATATTCGATATTTCTATGATAATGTTGTGTCCTTGCCGGAATTATTGGTAAAGCTGGGGGAAGCGGGCGGAAACAGCCCCGTATTTTTCATAGACGAGCCCTCCCGTGCCAGGGAACAGGCAGGGGCGATTGAGTTGGAGTTTCGGGAGAGCATGGTTCAGCGAGCGGAAAAAGGATATATTCTCCCGGGACAGATGAATATCCTCTATAGCGGGGAACAGGTTGCGGCAAGACTTCAGCAGGGCAGTGTAGTCACCATTTCTACCATGGATGTCAAGGGGGGATATTTTAAGACGGACAGGAAAATGGATGCGGCTGCCAGGAGTGTAGCGTCATATAATAATAGCTTTGAAGCACTGGTGAAGGATTTGAAGAGATTTCGCAGGAACGGATGCAGGGTGCTTTTGCTTTCAGGTTCCCGTACCAGAGCTAAGCGCCTGGCAGAGGATCTGCGTGATCAGGAAATTGCGGCGGTGTATACGGAAGACCCCATGCGCCAGGTACAGGAGGGAGAGGTTCTCACTTATTATGGGCATGTGAATAAGGGGTTTGAATATCCCATGCTGAAATTCGCGGTGATTTCAGAGACGGATATCTTCGGTGCGGAGAAAAAGAAGAGGAAAGGCAAAAAACTTTACCAGGGGCAGAAAATCAGGGATTTTAATGACCTGAAAGTAGGGGATTACGTGGTACATGAGAGCCATGGACTGGGAATTTATAAGGGAATTGAGAAAGTCCAGATGGAGGGTGTGGTCAAAGATTATATTAAGATAGAGTATCGGGACGGGGGGAATCTGTATGTATTGGCCACGGGACTTGATGTGATACAGAAATATGCCTCCGCAGATGCCCGAAAGCCAAAACTGAACAAACTGGGGACCAAGGAATGGGAGCGCACCAAGACGAAAGTGCGGGGTGCTGTCAGCGAGGTGGCAAAGGACCTGGTGGAATTGTATGCTGTACGGCAAAAGAGCAAGGGCTATCAATATGGTAAGGATACAGTATGGCAGAAGGAATTCGAGGAAATGTTTCCCTTTGAAGAGACGGAAGACCAGCTTACGGCCATAGCGGATACCAAGGCGGACATGGAAAGCACCGGGATTATGGACCGTCTGATTTGCGGGGATGTGGGGTACGGCAAGACGGAAATCGCAATCCGTGCGGCGTTTAAGGCGGTACAGGAAGGGAAACAGGTGGTTTATCTGGTGCCTACCACCATATTAGCCCAGCAGCATTACTCTACTTTTGTGCAGCGTATGAAGGATTTTCCCATACGGGTGGATTTGATGAGTCGTTTCCGCACTTCCGCAGAGATGAAAAAGACAATTACTGACCTTCAGAAGGGGATTGTGGATATTGTCATTGGAACTCACAGGGTGCTTTCGGAGGATGTGAAGTTTAAGGATTTGGGGCTTCTTGTGATTGATGAGGAACAGCGTTTTGGGGTCGCCCATAAGGAAAAAATCAAGAAACTCAAGGAAAATGTGGATGTTTTAACATTGACCGCCACGCCCATACCGAGAACTCTCCATATGAGTCTGATTGGCATTCGGGATATGAGTGTATTGGAAGAAGCGCCTGAGGACAGACAGCCCATACAGACTTTTGTATGTGAATACAATGAAGAACTGGTGAGGGAGGCAATCTGCCGTGAACTGGCAAGAGGCGGCCAGATTTATTATGTATACAATCGTGTGAACGGAATCGGGGATGTGGCTGCGCAATTGGCCCAGCTGGTGCCGGAGGCGACAGTGTCCTTTGCCCATGGGCAGATGAAGGAACATGAATTGGAAAAAATCATGTATGATTTTATTGGAGGGGAAATTGATATTTTGGTGTCAACCACCATCATAGAAACCGGCCTGGATATTCCCAATGTGAACACCATGATTATTCATGATTCTGACAATCTGGGGCTGTCCCAGCTCTATCAGCTCAGGGGGCGTGTGGGGCGCTCCAACCGAACTTCCTATGCGTTTTTGATGTATAAGAGGGATAAGATGCTTAAGGAGGTGGCGGAGAAGAGACTGGCTGCCATTAAGGAATTCACCGATTTGGGAAGCGGCTTTAAAATTGCCATGCGGGATTTGGAGATCAGAGGCGCAGGCAATTTGCTGGGAGTACGGCAGCATGGGCACATGGAAGCGGTGGGCTATGACCTGTATTGTAAGATGCTGAACGAAGCGGTGAAGACGGAAAAGGGCATTAAGGTTGCGGAAGATTTCGCCACATTGGTGGACTTGGATGTGGATGCGTTTATTCCGCCGGCCTATATTGTAAATGAAGTTCAGAAGTTGGATATATACAAGAGAATTGCGGGAATAGAGAATCGGAAAGAAAGGGATGACATGCGGGATGAACTCCTGGACCGCTTTGGCGAGATACCCAAATCTGTGGAAAACCTCCTGCGCATAGCTCTGATCCGTGTGGCGGCGCATGGACTGTATATGACGGAAATACGGGGGAAAAATGAGAAGATTACTTTTAATCTTCGTGCCGATGCGGAGCTGGAACCGGAAAAAATTCCGCCGCTGCTGAAAAAATATGGCAAAAATCTTGGGTTTACAGCATACGGAAATCCATCTTTTGTATATAAGTACAAGAAGACAGGGCTGCTGGAGAAGGATGAGGAACTGCTTCTGGACAGCACGGAGAAACTTTTAAAGGAAATGTCGATACTTCTGCCGCAGAATAAGCTTTGAGAGAGTTTTATGACCCTTAAAATATGATACCTTTGTTACAGATACTAAACAGGAAACTGATTCTAATCTGGAGAGGAGGTATTCATATGAAAGGATATTATACGGAGGAAGGCTATATGGGACTGGTGGATGGAAGATATATGCTTTTTGCGTGTGAGACAGACTACAGAGAATTCCTGGAAGGAGAATAACATAAATTGCGAAAAGCGATATGCCTGGCGGCATGGAAGAGGCAGGGATGTTTATTCATATCCCTGCCTCTTTTGGGATAAAAAGCGTTCAAAGTTCTTTCATCATGCGTGTGGACATGAGACAGCTTTCTCCGTTGGCAAAATAGATAAGTCGATTTTTGGCGTCCACTTCTTTTATGTTATTTTTATTTACCAGAAAGGAACGATGACAGCGGACGAAATTATCGTCTAACGCGCTGGTCAGTTCTTTTATGGTGCCGGAGAATTCAATTTGCCGGTCTTTCGCATGGAGAATGACCTTATGGATATTGGCGGATGTTTCAAAAAAGTAAATGTCATCATAATCCACACTGATTTTTCGCCCGCCCACTTGGGTGGTGTAGATTTTATGCGTCTTGTTGGTCTGGAGTGTATAACGTTCCATGGCGTTTAACAGACATTCTCTGATTTTTACTTTTATCTCGGCAGGGTTGTCTTTTAAGACAAAGTCCATTGCCTCCACCCGATACTGAAAGGTCATGAAGCTTAGTTCGGAATGGGCGGTTATGAAAATGATGAAACCACGGGGGTCAAACATTCTGATTTGCTGTGCCAGTTTCATTCCGTTCATGTCGCTGCTTAAGTCAATATCAAGGAAATATATGCCTGTGTTCTGACTGATCCTGACCTTTTCCAGCAGCACATAAGGGTCTCCTGTGTCTATAATAAGCTGCATATCCAGTTCTTCTATGAGCACAGTATTTTGAATGATTTGCACAACGGTCC
The DNA here is from genome assembly GCA_910586435.1 of uncultured Acetatifactor sp. GTDB lineage: Bacteria > Bacillota > Clostridia > Lachnospirales > Lachnospiraceae > Acetatifactor. The sequence goes on from CAJUGT010000044.1 coordinate 23,301, forward strand.
GCCGCTGTGCTGTATTATCTTCACACACAAAAATGTTCAACATATGATATTATTCCTTTCTGAGGCAAGTTCCATGTGCTGCATGAAGCAGCCGCTTTGCATTGTGGTTTCCAGCAGCACATTGTCATAAGAACTGATGATTTTCTGAGCGTTGGAAAGCCCAATTCCCTGATGCCCGATTTTTGTGCTGAAGCCTTTTTGTTTCAACCTGTGCAGCGCTGTGCCGTTATCCCAAAAGCGATTGCTTATGGTGATTGACACGCCATCTTTATTCTGAATAATGTTTAAGCCTATTTGCGGCTGTTCTGTTTCCAATGTGGCTTCAATGGCATTGTCTAAAAAGATTCCCAGTATTCTGGCAAGGTCTACGGTGTCTATCAGAAAGCAGTCCACTCTGTCGGGAATATCTATGGTCACATCAACGCCTGAATCATGGGCGTAAATCATTTTTGCGGAAAGCAGGCTCTTGATTTCCAACACGCCCACATTGCTGAGTTGATTCAATTTATAATCACCCTGGTCAATGAGATTCTTTGTAGGGAAGATTTTATCTTCAAAATATTTCTTTAATTCCTCCATATCAGAAGTTTCAATATAGCCGGAAAGGGAGAGCAAAATGTTTACATAATCATGCTTAAAGGAGCGCAGACCATTATACATGCTTTCTAAATTGTGAGTATAGTCCTGTAAATCCTGCAAGGCTTTCTGTTTTGCCTCTGTCTGTATTTGTTCCAGCCAGGAACGGCGCATAGCCAGAAGCAGACAAAGCATAACAAGCAGATACCCTGAAATGTGTAAGATATTGTTATATATCATTTTGCCAATGGAGCCATTTTGTCCCGGAATTATGTTATCAAACAGATAGATGGTTATTAGGAGCAGTGATGCGGCGTCGATCAAATACCACGTCTGCTGAAGACGTAAGATGCCTTTGCCTGACAATAATAACTTCTTAAGCACCCTGCCGCAAAACAGCGTAATCAAATGAAACAGCAAAATATGAATGAGCCTGACTATGAAGGAAACATACTGCCGATTGATGAAAGACAGGGGAATCAGCATATGCAGAAGGATTGTCAAAACATTATCAGCCACGATGGTAAGCACACATCCAATCATGCCCATGCAAACATTTTGAGATGCGGTATCCCGATATGTAACCAATCCATAGACACAGACTGCCACCAGAATACCAAACAGGCCGTAGGGGATACAGGACAGGAGCGTTACAGGCATTCCTGCAAGCAACAACAGTATATAAAGAGCTATAAACGCTTTCAAGCTCATCCGTTTCGGCCACACATTGCGGATGGCAAGGGCAAGCTGAAAAAAAGAAGACAGCATTTTAATGCAGACCCTTCTTTCAAGTTTTACGTTATGATTATACTGTATTTAATTCTATGTATCAAGAGCCGCTGTGCAAAAATGATGAGTAAGCGCGTGCTTTGCAGGGGAAAAAACGCGTTTATTCACCAAATGATGCATTTTATGACTGTTTTGAGAGAACTGTGGTTTTTTCTGGTATACTGTTCTTCAGTAAAACATATTTATTTTGGAAGGAGATATAAAGTTATGAAACATTTTTTAAAGGGAGCTGCCGTAGCAGCGGTCATACTGATTGTTTTAATGGTAATGAATGTGTGCTGCAATATGAAGGGGGTTGACTTAGACTCAACATCCATAGGAGTAGTGTCAGCAATATATGGAATGTTTATTTATAACAGATTGATTCAAAATGAAAAAAATAAATGCACACAGGAAAGACAATAAAATTATTGTGGAATCATAAAAAACTATAATTTATAAAAATTACATCTCGGTACAAAAATACGGGCTGTTGCATTAAGAGTCATGGACACTAGATATAGGTATGCCTGATTACCTGACATCCTGTATCTTGATTAAAATTTCTTAATGCGACAGCCCCTGTTGTGTTCCCTATGTCTTCTTATCCTGTTTCATCCAGTATTCAAAATATTCCTATGCCGTATCCGACCATGACTTAATCATCCAGCCCTATCTCATGTAATGTACTGCCTGTGGTTTCCATCTGGCCACGGAGTCCTTGAGTCGGGCCATATTGTAGCCTTTGTTAAACGTTTTGCTATCTGGTATTATTTAGAGATTTCGTAAAAGCGATATAGTTGCTCATTATCATCGTTCAAATCCCAAGCCCCCTGAATCCGGGAGAATTTCCTGCCGCAGGCGCATCAGTAAATCCTCCCGGGGCTTTTCCGGTCCGTTGCTGTTTTTTCATATCCCATTTGACACTACCGCAATTTTATTTCCAGCCGTCTACTTGCCCATATGAAACTTATTTTCCCCTTGTCTAACAAGCCATTTACCTGACTTCTGGACAATTCCAAAATTTCAGCAATTTGTTTTTCCAGACGAATTTTCAGCTGATAAGGATTATTTACAGCAATGACAACCTGCTCCTCGAAATCGCCAAAAAACACTGATATTCTCCCTTGGGTATGGAAGAAACTTTTGCCGTTCATAGATTGATATATTAAGGGTATGTTTACATTCCTCACATTGATAAATCAGCCAGACATCCAGCTTATTGCCATTGGCATTGACGCGAAACTTTTTTGTATTTACAAAATATGTTTTTCTGCCGCATTTGGGGCAATTCCGTATGACCCAAAATGAATCTCTCAGAACAATTTTATATTCCATTTTCTTTAAATAGCTCATTTGCATCTCCTGTTTATTTGGCGGTATGATGCGAAGGCTATTACATTATTTTCTTATGGTATTTGCAATAGCCTCGCTATGCAAAGTAAACAGGTGTAGTCATAAAACATAATTCTCCTTTCCTGATATTTAAAACGAAGCATTTCCACTTTTGTTGTTTAGAATAGCAAACTTTCATAACATACGATACCTTACACATTTTTATAAAAAAATATGAGCCAATATCAAGTATCAGCTCATAGTATTATTCGCTCATTTTCTTAAGGATACGTTGCATGCTTTTTTGATAGATAATATTTGCGGGCTGATTCTGAAGTTTTACTTCCAGCAAGAAATATATAAACCCGTTCTCTCTTTATTTGTAAAACTGCTCACATTTACATCATATATGAACGAAGTTATACAATAGTAAATCATTAGGAATTGTTTAGAAATAACTTATTAATTCTGACAGTTTAGTATCAAACGATATAGATACAAAATAGTCTACAACTTGCAGACTATTTTGTATCCATCA
>CAJUGT010000045.1 GCA_910586435.1 uncultured Acetatifactor sp.
TTCGCCAACTGTCCGTGCAAGCACGGCCGCTTGGCTCATTGCCTGCGGGAATAAATGGCTTGGCATTTCTTGGCTGGACTATTCTGTAAAAGACCATAAAAATGACCCTCTGCTTAAAGTCGCTGTCAGACGACATTGTGTTGATTTGAATCATAGTACAGAATTCATCCAAATAACACTGCATTCCATATAACAAAAACGTTATCACAATCAGCAGCCCAGGTGGAGTGTGAAATTATTCAGAAATTACCTTACATCTTTTTTTATAACATGCAATTCCATATTTGCGAATCGTAGTCATTCCATCATCAACTAACATTTCCTCATAATTCTTATCATTGATTTGTTTCAATGCCTCCTTGCAGACATCATCAAATTCAGCTCTTTCCGCATATTTGACTTCTATAATAATGCCAATCTCCCTATCCTCGACCTCCACACTTATATTACTGTAACCCTCTCCTGACTCAGCATTGGACTTAACTTTCCATCCTTCCATTCCTGCAAATAATCCCAATAAGATTCCATGATAAAAATTTTCTTTCATTTCTTTTTTACTATTAGTATCACGAATGCTGATGGTCTTTCGCAGGTATGATGTAAACCCTTTTTCAATAGTGATTATGTCATTTTCCTCAAATGCCCTGCAAAAGCTTTCCAGCTTTTGTACATCCTTTTTCGTCTCCGATTCAAACCATTCCTGTATCTGTTCCTCAAATATCCACTGTATTTCCCTGTTAGGAATGACCAGCCTTGTTATCCCGTCCTCCTCTGTTCCACATTGTGTCAAATAACCTGTTGTAAAAAGAATGCTCCACAAGTTGTCAATTCTGGAATCCAGGTCTCTGTAAGTTAATTCCTGCCGTATTTTCTTAGAAATGCTCTCACCGCTGATCAACAGTTCAACTTCATCCCTGGTAGTTCCGTCCGCCTTATCTATAAATTTTCTGATGATATTGTTACTGCTCGTATTTACCCAGTAATTCTGTGGAGATACAGATGGATTCATTTTTAACGCATGACAATAATTTACCACATCCCACGGACAGTATACATCCAACTCTCCAAAATGATAACCATCATACCATGCATTTATAAGGTCATATTTTTCCATGAAACCATAATAAGCAAGCATTCTTCTGACTTCCATATCCGAAAATCCAAAATATTCATTGTATTGTACATCTTTCACTGTATATACGTTAAAATTATTGAGGCCGGTAAAGATGCTTTCTTTGGATATGCGCATGCATCCAGTAAGAACCGCAAAAAACAGACTGTTGTTTGTTTTAAGCGCCCTGCCGAACAGAACTCTAATCATATTTACCATGGCATCATAATAACCTGCCTGATATGCCCTATCCAGCGGTACATCATATTCATCAATCAATATGATGGTGCTTTGTCCATAATGCTTATGCAAAAAGCGGGATAACATCAAAAGGCTTTTTGATAACAATTCATCTGACATTGCATATTCGCCTCTATCATCCAACTCGACGAGTTTTTTATACTGCTGTCGTTCTATGGCTGTCAGATTATCGCTGTCCGCAAGAAAAGGGAATCTGATAGCCTCATCACCAATAATAGAGCGCAGAATCCTTTTTGCCGCATCAAAATTGTCTCCTCCCACCTCTTTTAAGCTAATTGAAATCACAGGAAATTTCCCCATATATTTTTTACAGAGTTCTGTTTCTCCGGAAATATCTAATCCGTCAAAAAGTGTGCTGTCACTTCCTATTTCAAAGAAATATTTCAGCATACTCATATTCAGGGTTTTCCCAAACCTTCTCGGACGTGTGAACAGGTTGACATATGAAATATGTTCTAAAAGATCTTGAATCAGCCTTGTCTTGTCCACGTAGTAGAATCCGTCTTTACGAATCCGTCCATAGTCCTCAATGCCTATGGGAAGATTTGCTTTTCTTACCATACCACACCACCCTCACTCTGCTTCTTTGTCATAGCATATCATTCGGTCTTATTTATAATCATACTCAGCCACAATCCCCATTTGTTCCATTACCTTTGCCAATTCATTCTTATATTTGGGATTTCTTATGTCATGTGTACATCCTCCTTTCTGCTCTTCCCAATATGGCCCATTGGAATCTTCCTTTATGCATGCTTCCAATACATTTCGATTATAAATGTGTAACGCGCAATTCATCCCATGATTTTTAAAATCAATTTTTCCTATCAAGTTATTTTCCTCAAGAGAAATTTCTTTATAACAGCGTCCCATTTGAAATATGATTTTATTTCTGTCCGTGCCGGAAATACTTTGGCCATACATAATCGGATAATCCACCTTTTCAGGCAATGGGGCGTTTCCAATGATTTCGTATTCTCCATAGAAAAATCTGTTATCCATAATAAACTGGGACGGACAGCTTTTTAACTTACCTAATTCCTGTATATCAACCGCAGGATTCTCTGTTATAATATGATATACGGACACCACAAGGGGCCTTCCCATAAGAATATCCCAAACCTTTACGCCGCTTTTTTTAAGCAGCGTCACATCAAGCAAAATCCGTCCATAACCATAATGGGTGCGGTCAATCCTAAACCGGAAAAAATCCCCTTCTCTATATTTGCAGCGCTTACGCTTTGCTGCCGCAAATGCCTGTATCCTTTCAAATTCAGCTTCATCCGTGTCTATCATCCACTGTCTTAGAAATGCTTGCAGTTCCTCCTCTGTCATCGGCTTTAATCCTGCGAAATAGGATGAAAAATAGGTCTGCTGCGTCGTGTAATTAGCCAGTGTTATATAACCGCTATAAAAAAAATACATTCCTTCGGCATTACAGCGCTGCAAATTGACTGCATTCAGCTTTTTGGGTTTCCCCTTTCCTGTCTTTGAAGCTATCATTGTCCGATTTTCCAGAGTCTTCAAATATACAGTCTCTTCCTGATAACTGCCACTGTATTCTATGGAAATTACCTTGCGGATGATATCGCCCTCAAAATATAATATTATCTTTCCTGACTCATATTCAGGTTTCATACTGTTTGAAATCTCAACTCTTTCCCATGTGGAATCTATAAGCTCCAGTCCAAGATATTTACGCTGTTGGTTTGTTAACTCCATTTTATGTGCCTCCGATATTTATCACTGGACCTATGTCCTTTCTGGCTGAATTCCTCATATTCCTTCTGCCGGTTTGAGGGTACACAAACCAGCGCTTTATGGTTCTCTTTCTGGAGAACCTTATATTCCTTCAGGGTAATGGTTTCCTCTTCGGACACTTTGATTGGAGAAAGCTGCTTTACCCAACTGCCGCTTAAGCAGTCTCATATAACTAATTACCATTGGTTCACTTGGTGCCATTGCAAGCCGTTGACACAGGAAGCATTGGTTCTTCGCCCTTATTTTCCAGAAGCAAATCTACATTTCTGAGAATACCACTCAATATCTGTTCCAACTGCCCCACCTGATTCTTCACCTGATTTGCCATCATTATTGGGGCGCCTGCCCTCCCCAGTTTTTTCAATCCCTCCAGGCTTTCCTCAGCCCTTTGAATCAACTCGTTGTAATCTTCCCTTAAATCTTCCGGCTTCTCCCTTATTGTCCACACTTGGGGCTTAACAACCTCCTCCTGTATTTGATAGGCAAAAACCATATTTGTCTTGGGATTTATGCCATATATTTTAAAGAAAACCGGACGTTTGCTTTGGTATAGCTTTTCTAACATCTCCTCATTTTTTACTCCCCATTTATATAGGACCGGAAATTTATATGTAGAAGATACACTGGACACGGATACTTTAAAGGACTCTTTCTGTGATCTTTCCAAATGGCCCCTGAACCAATAATCAGAAAATAATGCCGGAACCTGATTTACCTCTCCTCCTTCTTCCTGTATCTTTTTCCATAGCCTGCAGCTAAAATAATAAAAATCTACATACGATTTCAAAGGGGAATTCATGTAGATTTCCACTGCCTCTGCCACGCCGTATTCTTCCAGCATAGGCTCTATAAACCGCAAATACAGATTTAAAGACTGCCCTGCGCCGTCCTCATGCCAAGTCTTGTTTTTCATATATGGCTTATTTTCTAAATAAGCAAACTTACTGCAAGGCTTCACCAGGCGCAGATACTCCGTCAAATACAGGGATCGGGCGGAAACCAGCTTTCGAAAAGGTTCCTCCACCAAATCATAATGCGCCCTCCTGTTTATATTCGGACATGCCCAATGACTGTATTGGCTCAGATAGGAAAATTTTTTCAGATAATCCGGCAGCTTATCAGGATCCTTTTTCACAAGATGGGAAAACAAAAGGAAATCACTCCATATATGTTCTGTACTGCGAAAGCCGAACTGCACCGTAAATGTTTTCAGCAGCTTCTCCTGTTCCGTGTCAGGCAGATCACTCTGTGCCAGAATCATCTCATACATATAACTGCCCGTGGGCGAAGGACCATCCAGCGCAATCCGCCGGAATTCTTCCAGGCTTTTGCCTGTCACTTCAGGCAGATAAATTCCATCAAAAACAGTCATGATACCTATCATTTTCGCCAAGTCCCCGGATTCGCTGACAATCCTGCAATAGCTTTCCAATGCTGGGTTATATTGAAAATTTTTCCCATGTAAGCGAAACTTCAATACAATAGCTTTATATATACTCAACTGGCAGGTGACTGGACCATACAAGCCTGCCCACAGCCAGCTGCACAAAATAGTTCCTAACTGTTGTTCTGTACACATCCCATCTAACCGTTTCACAATTTCACCGGCAGCCTCCATTTCTACCAGGTTCTGCTCGTAGATCCTTTTTACTGCCTCAAAATCACCGCTTATGAGCAGAGCCAACACCGTGGAGGCATTATGCCTTGTCAATATGGTTAAATACTCCTGCACCTGCCGCTTCCCGGCCTGCAAAGCCGCATCTGCTTCCCCATACTGTGCGCTCAAGACCTTCAGCAGGCAGACTGCCGCATACGCATTATTTTCGCAGATTTGCTGCCAGAAAAAATACACATCCCCGCCATCCCGTTTCAGCCTGTGAAACAGACGTTCAAGCTTTCCTATCAGGCTTAGGTCTGACTCTTTATCCCAACATATCTTTCGCAAACATTTCTCTACCATATGTTTCTCCTGCCCTATTGAATCAAATCATCTATTCCACTCTCATATCCCAGTTCCCAAAAATAAAGTTGGTATGCTTCTTGGGCAAATTGCAAATGTTCTTCCTCATATACAAGGATTTTCATCTCAATCAGCAGGCGGAGGCAGACTTTAGCATCCGGCACAGAGTAGCCAAAAGCCATTTTCACTTTGGCAATCAGGGCTTCCGCCCCACTCATGGTAAGCGTCTCATCCATATCCAGCCTGACTGCGATCGCCGCCGCGAACATAGGCAGATATTCTACATTTTCATCCTTTTTCTCCTCGCTTTCCCGTCTAAACAGATACTCGATATATTTTCCTTCAAAATCTACCAATGGAAGCTGTCCCTGCTCCTGTGTAACCTGAATCAAATGAATCAATTGAATCGGCATCCTGATATGTTCCCAAAACTCTGAATATTTTTCCAGGGAATCCAGCAATAAAGCCTGTATGGCTTCCTGACAGCAGTTCCCTTTTATAAACTGCCTTATCATTTCCGAATCTAAAGGATACAAGTGATATGTTGCCGCATCCGAAAGCGTCCTGATATAGGATTTCAGAATCGCCCTGTCGGCTAAAATGATTGTTGTCTCCGGGTATTCCCTTGCCAGATTGTCCAACGAGAACGCAAACCTCTTTTTCTGCTTTACATCCAGAATCTCATTAAACCCATCCAAATAAATATTGAGGCTTCCATTTTCCAGCATCTTATCCAAAACGACATCCGATACCTCCAGCTGCCGTGCCAAAAGCATCTTTACTTCCGGGCAGATTTCCTGATTTTTCTCCAAAATCCCCAAGGGAATAAGCCCTGGAATTTTACTGCGCTTATTTTGCATATAAGCAGAGGCATCCATAAAAGCTAACTGCTCCAGGGCAGTAGTCTTTCCGCTTCCCGCCTCACCCTGCAGTTTTATATGCGGGGTTCCGGCCTGGGATACCAGTTTGTCCACAGAACTGATATGGGTACCCGTTTCTGTGTCATTCTGCCACTTGATATCCACATAAGTAAAACCATCCTTCTGCTTCTGTTTATAGCTGCTTATTATCTTTCTACAATAAGGTATTGCCGAAAAGCCGTTGGACAGGATTTTCTCTTTATACAATTCCCTGATCCTTTTCCCATTGCGCTTGGAAAGATCCAGCATAACCACCAGGCCATCCTGAATCAGCCTGTTCACCCCCACAGGGCTGAGTACTTCAAAGTTGTGCGCAATACCGTTCCTATATTTGTATACATTCAAATAACTGCTTTTATATGAAAAACATACCCTTTCCGGTTTCCCCGTCTCCAAGCTGAAAAATGTATTCTTAGGAACAATACCAAAGGCCTGCTTCAGCAAAGGTTCAAGTGTCCATTCCCTCCGATCCAAACCGTCCGTTTCTTCTCTGGGTTCACGGGCATAACGTTCTGGCGCTATATTGGAAAACAAAAACTTCGCGAATTGCTCTTGTTTTACAAACAGTTCCATCTTTTTCTTATACTCTTTTGTCCTGCCAGTCCTACAGAATTCTTCCAGCGTTTCGGGATAAATATAAATAACCCCCCTTAGCTTTTCATCTGCGCTTGGCAGCTGCAGCGCCATTTCAAACAAGGCAATTGCCTCATCCACATCATTCCCAAACAGTTCCGCCGCATAATCATTTATCCACTCTTTTAATTCGTCTGAAAACATAGGCCAACCTTTCCTCTCAAATGCCGCTTTTGAAAATTTGCCACATAACTGATTTACCGCAATTACCTTGGCTCATATTCAACTGTTACTATAAAAGGCTTATATCTTGGCTTGCTGAAACCGCACAGCCCATGCCATATTCTATGGCATCCAAGACAGCCATGTGCCAAACACGCTTCCATTGCGGGTTTGTGTGCATCCCTGCGTGCCAAAGGACAGACACACACAGTAACCCCTGGGATATTTTCCCTTTATTGCCTTACTTTCCACGCAAGACGGCGCAGCCTGATGCATGGGGGTTTACTATAATTAGTTTAGCATGTTTTTTTCAGCCGTACAACCCTATATTTGAAAAGGGATAAATGATAGAGCAAGCAATTAGAATAATCTGTTTCGGATATAACGAAAGGCTGCCTGTACATTGAATGAGCAAATCAATGTACAGGCAGCCTGGTATCCACAATGGGATTTGCCTGGTTTACTTCTCTTCCAGGCCATTTATCATCACTTCAGAAATACCGTCATCGGAAAGAATGGTTTCCAACAGTCCACCCCCTCTGATGGAATTGAAAATCTGGCGAATGATTTCCACTTGTTCCCCAATTGGGACATACGCTCCCGACAGCCTGCTCTTCACCAGCAGTTCTATCTCTTCCCACAACTGGTCATCCTCCATGTCTTTCAGATTATATTGTTCATATATGTCATCCCTGCAATCCTGCATAAATTTCTGAATCTGTTCATTTGTCATACTTCTCCAATCCTCCTGGTGTACTATGCCATTCACATTTCGCCGCCCAGCTTGCCTGAATTTCCATCTGCTGTGTTGTCATCGGCAGGCAATGAAAATCCTGGAGAGATCACTTGCGTATTTTCCACAATAAAAGCACTATCTCAGTTCTGCAATGGGCTTCACACACTTTGTCCTCCCAGGGCTTATACAATATGTCTCTGATTTTCATAAATCCCTGACATTACTTTGATTCATTTTATCTCATATTTATCCCCTTGTCAATTCTATAAAATATATAAAACTACTCCATAGTGTATGTGCTGTTACTTTTCACACCCACGCCACTGCGAGGCGTTTTCATGCGCCTTTTGCGTGACAAACCCGAGGCCGCCAATATATTTATACCATTTTGAGCGTCAAAATCCTGTCTTTCACAGCCAGCTTTTCACTACAGGTAATGCTTGCAACCATATAAATATTTTCCATAGAGCATTTTACTATATTCTATAGAATATAAATATTCATAGGATTCTTTGTTAGACTTAAATTAAATAAGGGAAAAGTGGTGATAATTTGAATATTGACGAAAAATATAATCTGACAGTGGGACTGCGAATACGTGAAGTTCGAGAAGCCTTCCATATGACCCGTGCTGCTTTCAGTGAGAAATGTGACCTTTCGGAAAGTTTTCTTACCGCTGTTGAAGGCGGCCAGAAAGGTATAACATCCAAAACATTATACAAAATATGCACCGCCACGAATGTTTCCGCTGACTATTTTATCCGTGGCAAGGAGCAAGGATTTGAAACAGATACGATTCTTGAACTTCTCAACTCTATGGACAAGGATTCCCGTGAATCTGCCATCCGGATTTTGCAGGAATACGCTTATGCGATACATCACCTGAAAGATACTAAAAATTGATGGTTTCTGCGTTTCTGACTGCAAACCGGCAAGCAATTGCCCCTGGTAAAAGACAGGGGGTTTTCTATACCCTTTTTGCGTTATTGGCGCTGAACTTTTACCCCTTTTTTCCGCCCAAACTAAAAAAACACTAGATTTTTTCCCTCAAATATGAGAGAATAAAAGGGAATGATATTATTTTATCAATTCTTGTCAGATTGGTGGATAATAACTTACATAATCGAAAGGAGATTTCACATGATTTATTCAAAGGAAGTTGAAGAAATGTGCACAGTCGCTCAAGGTGTACATCATGGTTGCGCCCCCATCCCGGAAGAAGCGAAATGGGTTCAGGCAAAGAAGGTAGAAGACATTTCCGGTTTGACACATGGCGTAGGCTGGTGTGCTCCCCAGCAGGGCGCATGTAAGTTGACCCTGAATGTAAAAGAGGGAATCATCCAGGAAGCTCTGGTAGAAACCATCGGCTGCTCCGGCATGACTCATTCTGCCGCTATGGCTGCGGAGATTCTTCCCGGACTGACAGTAATGGAAGCTCTGAATACAGATCTTGTATGCGACGCTATCAACACCGCTATGAGAGAGCTGTTCCTGCAAATCGTATACGGACGTTCTCAGAGCGCGTTTTCCGAGGACGGACTGCCCATCGGCGCCGGACTTGAGGATCTGGGCAAGGGACTGAGGAGCCAGGTTGGTACCATGTATGGTACTTTGAAGAAAGGCCCCCGTTATCTGGAAATGGCAGAGGGTTATGTAACCGGTATCGCATTGGATAAAGATGACCAGATTATTGGTTATCAATTCGTAAATCTCGGCAAGATGACAGACTTTATCAAAAAGGGTGACGACCCCACAACCGCTTACGAGAAGTCCAAGGGACAGTACGGCCGTGTAGATGACGCTGTCAAAATCATTGACCCCAGGAAAGAGTAAATTGCGGGACAATGTGTATTGAGAAGTTTCCAGAAAAATAAGGAGGACGAAAGGAAATGGCTTTATTTGAATCATATGAAAGACGTATTGATAAAATTACGGCTGTACTGAACAGCTATGGAATCTCCTCTATCGAAGAAGCGGAGAAGATTACCAAAGACGCTGGCCTTGATGTATATGACCAGGTCAAGAAAATCCAGCCCATTTGTTTTGAAAACGCTTGTTGGGCATACACGGTTGGCGCTGCTATCGCCATCAAAAAAGGCTGCCGCAAGGCTTCCGAAGCTGCTGCTGCCATTGGAGAAGGACTTCAGGCATTCTGTATCCCCGGTTCCGTTGCCGACACCCGCAAGGTAGGACTTGGACATGGTAATCTGGGTAAGATGCTCCTGGAAGAAGATACCGACTGCTTCTGCTTCCTGGCTGGTCATGAATCTTTTGCCGCAGCAGAAGGCGCCATCGGTATTGCTGAGAAGGCAAACAAAGTACGTCAGAAACCTCTGCGTGTTATTTTGAACGGCCTCGGCAAAGATGCCGCAAAGATTATATCCCGTATTAACGGATTTACCTTTGTGGAAACCGAGTACGATCCTTACACAAATGAAGTAAAGGAAATTGAGAGAATTCCTTATTCTGAAGGATTGCGCGCAAAAGTAAACTGCTATGGCTCCAACAGTGTACCCGAAGGCGTGGCAATTATGTGGAAGGAGAATGTGGATGTATCCATCACCGGAAATTCCACCAATCCTACCAGATTCCAGCATCCTGTGGCAGGTACATACAAAAAGGAAAGAACCGAAGCAGGCAAAAAATATTTCTCTGTTGCCTCCGGCGGCGGCACAGGACGTACCCTGCATCCCGACAATATGGCAGCAGGCCCTGCTTCCTACGGCTTTACCGACACCTTGGGACGTATGCACTCTGACGCTCAGTTTGCAGGTTCTTCCTCCGTTCCTGCCCATGTGGAAATGATGGGCTTAATCGGTATGGGCAATAACCCGATGGTTGGCGCTACTGTAGCAGTAGCAGTTTTAATTGAAGAAGCCGCAAAAGAGAATCGCTTCTAAATAATGTGATTTATAAAAAGACAATTGCCAATTTAACATGTCATTTTTAAGAGGAATCAGGATGTGATATGTTCTGATTCCTCCTGACAGAAAAAAGAGCGCAGACCCTATGGTGTGCGCTCTTTTGTAGTTTATGGGACTGGACTATCACAGACGAGCCATTTTCCCCTATACCTCCTGCCAGACATTTATTGTCTCCCCAGCCCATGAATCTCTGAAAACAGCACTCTTCTGCCCACATCGCACCAATACTTCCAAAATGCAGCCCAAAAGTAAACAGAGCCAATAACACGCAGGTTTCAAACGCGGTTATCAGCTCTGTTCTTCTTCCATTTATGCTTCTCTTTTCTCCACAATCTCCGTACACTTTTTATATATGCTGTTGGCAGGAATCACGCCTCGCACCATGGATGTGGGATATATATTGGAATGTCTGCCAATGACCGTTCCGGGATTCAACACACTGTTACAGCCCACTTCCACATGATCCCCCAGCATTGCACCCATTTTTTTCAAGCCTGTCTCAATGGCGAAACCTGCGCCTTTCACCAACACAAGTGTCTTGTCGCTTTTTACATTGGATGTGATAGCGCCGGCTCCCATATGGGCTTTAAACCCTAAAACGCTATCCCCCACATAGTTATAATGGGGCACCTGCACTTTGTTAAAAAGCACCACATTTTTTAACTCGGTAGAATTTCCCACCACAGCGCCTTTTCCCACAATGGCATTTCCTCTCACAAAAGCGCAATGTCTGATTTCCGCCTCTTCATCTACAATCAGCGGGCCGTTCAGGCAGGCGGTGGGAGCTACTTTGGCGGTTTTTGCCACCCAGATATTCTCCCCTCTTCTCTCGTAAAGCTCTTCCGGCAGACTGTTCCCCAGACGAATGATAAAGTCATGAATCAGCGGGAGCACCTCCCACGGATATGTAATGCCCTCAAATAAATCCGCCCCAATTGTCTCCTTTAAATCATAAAGACCTGCCACCGTAATTGTATCAATTATTTTTTCCATCATACTTTGGCCCCTCCTGACAGCACTTTTGTCCATATAACCAAGCCTTTCCTTAAGGCTTATCTCAAGACTTATAATTTGCTGACGCTTCTTTAAACTGCGAATAAAGCATACCCTGGTTATTCAGTCGCTTCACATATTCCGTCCGGCGCCCTACAAAACCTGTCAGCTTGTCCATATATTCTTTTGAAGTAATATTCCCTTCCGCAACCATGGTCAGCCCTTTCTCCCAGCTGGCCGTCAGAGAAGGGTCCAGCAGCGCTTTGATGGAATCTCTCACCACATCGTAAATCATTTCCCCCATCAAAGTAGGAGTCAATACCTGTGTCTTCTTATTCAGAGCAAGATATTCAATATTGACTAATTTCTTCAAAATCTCGGCTCGTGTAGCGCTCGTACCAATACCACTGCCCTTAATCTGGGCACGCAGCTCTTCATCTTCGATAAACTGCCCGGCATTTTCCATGGTAAGGATAATACTTCCGGAATTATAACGTTTTGGCGGAGATGTCTCTCCCTCCTTTACCACATAGGATTCCACCGCAAGCTTATCTCCCTTTTTCAACGCCTTCAGGCGCTCCATAAATTCACTGTCACACTTTATCTCTGCTTCAGTATCCTCCGTACCGCCAGCGTTTTCGTTCTTGGCACCGTTATCCGCTCCCACAGTTCCATCGCCGGAGCCGGTCATTCCAACGCTCTCGGCAGTTCCCACTGTGTCTGTTCCTGCGTTTCCAGCGGCTCCTGCTCCTGCGCTCCCATTTCCGGCCATTCCCACCGTACCTGCTCCCGCATTTCCCCCATTATTGCTGCCGGCACTATTCCCGGCCTTGGGCACAACAGCCACTTTCAAATACCCTTCATCCAAAAGCACCTTAAAGCTGACAAAAAATCGTTCTGTCTTTACTCTGATACACAGAGCAATTTTTTGATATACAGCAGGAGGATAGAAAATACTTAAAAATCTTCGCACTATCAGTTCATATACTTTTGCGGAAAGCGCAGGTAATCCCCCAAGATTATTCAGCCCCTGCCCTGTGGGGATAATTGCGTAATGATCCGTAATCTGTTTATCATTCACATACCTGGTCTTTGCAATCCCTTTATGGCTTCCCTTATTCAATATCTCCCCGGCAAATGTACCGGCGGGCCCATAACTTCGGAGCCCGCCGAGATTCTTATGTATTTCCTTGGCCACAGCCGTTGACAGTACCCTGGCATCCGTTCTGGGATAAGTCACCATTTTCTTTTCGTATAATTCCTGAACAATCCGCAATGTCTCATCAGGACTGATTTTAAAAAGTTTCGAGCAGTCATTCTGGAGTTCCGCCAGGTTATACAGCAAAGGCGGATTCTTATTCTCTTTCTTTCGTGTAATACTTTCCACCACAGGGTCCCCAGCCGGTTCCTGCTCCAGATACGCAATCAGCCCCTTTGCGTCCGCCTCCTCCTTAAAACCATTTTCCTTATACAGCTTTGGGGAAGCAAACCACGCCGAACCTTCCACCGCGCGCCACTCACCGGAAAACGTTTTATCCCGCAGCCGAAAATTGCCCAATACCCTGTAGAAAGGAGTTTTTACAAAAGAACGTATCTCCCGTTCCCTGTTCACCACTATCCCCAATACACAGGTCATCACCCTTCCTACGGAAATCACCGCCCGGTCGCGTTTCAGATAGTCTTTTACAGCCCTGCCGTACTTTAAAGTCAGAACACGGGAGAAATTAATTCCCATAAGATAGTCTTCTTTTGCGCGCAGATAGGCAGCATCGCTCAAACTATCGTATTCCTTGAGATCTTTCGCTTCACGGATGCCTCTTAAGATTTCTTCTTCGGTCTGGGAGTCAATCCAGACACGCAGGCGCGTTTTGCCCTGAATGCCGGACAGCTGCTCCACAAGCCTGTATATGTACTCCCCTTCCCGTCCTGAGTCAGTACACACATATATGGTCGACACATCAGAACGTTTCATCAGGGAGCTTACAACATTATATTGCTTCCTGGCACTTTCTATAACCTCATATTTAAAATTTTCCGGAAGAAACGGTATCGTATCAAAACTCCAACGCTTATATTTTTCATCATATACTTCCGGATAACTCATCGTCACCAGATGCCCCACACACCAGGTTATGATGGTATTGTCAGATTCCAGATAACCATCCTTAGAGGCGGTATTTATCTTCAGCGCATTGGCAAATTCTCTTGCGACACTTGGCTTCTCCGCAATAAACAGTCTCTTGCCCACAGTCTCCAATTCCATATAACACCTAAAGCTTCCATTCTCTCTTACAGTTTTCTCACTATATTCAGTCTAAATGCATTTGCAAAACCATGTACTCCAAAAAATCCATCCCCTTATGTCACCGAAAATCTCAGAACGAATTGACTCACACTTTTCCTTCCTGAAGTATGCCTTCCATCTGCATCGGTGACAATGGTTTGCTGAAAAGATAGCCCTGTATTATATCACATCCTATCTCTTTCAGATACTGGTATTGTTCTTCTTTTTCAACACCTTCGGCAATAGACTCGAACTTCAGAGCTTTCACCATGTTGACAATGGATTCTGTAATCACTCTGGTAGAGGAATCCGTCAAAACAGTATCAATAAAAGTCTTATCAATCTTCAGTGTATCTATGGGCAGCCTGGTCAAATAGGCCAGAGAAGAGAACCCGGTTCCAAAGTCGTCCAATGAAATACGAATCCCACAATCTTTCAGGATTTTTATCTTCTCATACACTGCGTCAAAATCTTCTATCAATACACTCTCCGTAATCTCCAATTCTATTTCATTTGGGGACACACCATATTTACGCAGATTCCCCACAACAGAATCTACAAAATCGTCTTTTTTATATTGCAATGCGGATATATTGATAGACATAATAAAAGGAAAACCAAACTGCCTCCGCCAAATTGCGTACTGCTTGATGCTTTGCTCCACCACCCATTTGCCAATGGGTATGATTGCGCCGTTCTTCTCAGCCGCCGGAATAAAGACAGACGGCTGTATAAAATGGGAATCCTCATCCTGCCATCGGATTAAAGCCTCTACACCACGCAGTTTTTTGCTGCCGGAATAATACTGGGGCTGATAATACAGGATAAAATTCTGATTGGCAATTGCTTTTTTCAACTTGTCTTCCAGTTCAATTGTTCCCATAAAGTCTTCCATGACAGACACATCAAAATAATGAATAATATCTTTTCCCAGAGACTTTCCCTTGAAAACCGCTATTTCCGCACAGTTGATTAATTCCAGCGCCGATGTCGCCGCATCCGGATACTCTGCCACACCTATGCTTACAGTAATGGAAATTTCCTTGCCGCTGCTGAGTTTAAAGGGTTCCTTCAGTCTTTTCTGAATTGCGTTATGTATCACTTCCACACATGCTTTTTTATTGGGATCGTGAATTGCGATACAATACACATCACTGTGCAAATGACAGGCAATGATATTATTTTTACACAATTCTTTTATAAAGCAGCCAAACTGTTGTACCAGTTCGTCCCCTATCATTATCCCCTGTCCGTCATTGATATTCTTAAAATCATCTATATCAATTATCATTATGCTG
Organism: uncultured Acetatifactor sp.; assembly: GCA_910586435.1. GTDB lineage: Bacteria > Bacillota > Clostridia > Lachnospirales > Lachnospiraceae > Acetatifactor. The sequence goes on from CAJUGT010000045.1 coordinate 15,044, forward strand.
ATGATTTGATTGTACTCCAAAGCCTTCCTGACAAATTCACTTAACAGCCGCACAAAATAATTACGATTATACAATCCTGTCATGCTGTCATAATAAGCCATGTAGGCAAGTTCCTCATTCTGTGAACGGTATTTGGTGATGTTATTAATATAAATTATTTTGTCAGTGGGCTGCCCGCCATCTGCGTAATACACTTTGACACAGAATTGCACCCAGATACGATGCCCTTTTAAAAGGCATTCTGTTGTGGCTGACTCTTTCCCATGAGCTTCCAGGAAAAGAATATTTCTAAGACCGGAAACGCTTGATTCATCCACAGATTCCAGCAATTTAAAAATATCATTCATTTCCCGAACCTCAAAGTCAAAGAAGTCCTCCCACTGACCCAGGGTACAGACCCTTCTGTTTACAAAGGAACAGTACATAAACGCACCCACTGCTGACTTACTTACCAGTTGATACATTCTTTCCTTTTCCCTCAACTCCTGGTTCTCTTCTTTTAACTTCTCCAATTGCTCATCCAATTCACTCATATTACTTCCCCACACTCTGCCGAATCATTCACCCATTCCATAACAATAGATTCCGCCGCTGAAAACAACCTAATTTCGTATCACTTACACCATACTCAATTCCGTTCTGTAATATACCCTTGTGCCTTCAGCAATTCCGCACAGAGAATTGCGCCCCCTGCTGCTCCTCTGACTGTATTATGGGACAAGCCGATAAATTTATAATCATATACCGTATCCTCTCTAAGACGTCCCACACTGATTCCCATCCCTCTCTCATAGTCCACATCCAATGCCACCTGAGGTCTGTTGTCCTCCTCCAGATATTGAATAAACTGTTTGGGCGCACTGGGCAGCTGAAGTCTCTGGGGTTCACCGGAAAATTCTTTCAGCTTCTGAATCAGCTGTTCTTTGGAAGGTTTCTTATTAAACTTCACAAATACCGCCGCCGTATGCCCGTTCAGCACCGGGACTCTGATACATTGGCAGGTAATCACCGGACTCTGGGCCGGAACAATCACACCATCCTGAATTTTTCCCCAAATGCGCAAGGGCTCTTTCTCACTCTTCTCTTCCTCCCCGCCTATATAGGGAATGATATTGCCCAGCATCTCAGGCCAGTCCTTAAAAGTCTTACCTGCGCCGGAAATAGCCTGATATGTGGTAGCAACCACTTCCACAGGCTCAAATTCTTTCCATGCGGTAAGTACCGGCGCGTAACTTTGAATGGAACAGTTTGGTTTTACCGCCACAAAGCCCCTCACGGTTCCCAAACGTTTCCTTTGAAATTCTATCACTCCCATATGCTCCGGATTAATCTCCGGCACCACCATGGGCACATCGGGCGTCCATCTGTGGGCACTGTTGTTAGATACCACAGGAGTCTCCGTTTTCGCATAGTCTTCTTCTATTTTCTTAATTTCCTCTTTGGTCATGTCCACTGCGCTGAATACAAAGTCAACCTCAGCGGCAACCTTTTCCACTTCGCTTACATTCATGACCACTATATTTTTTACCGCCTCCGGCATGGGAGTATCCATCTTCCATCTCTCGCCCACAGCCTCTTCATAAGTCTTTCCTGCGGAACGCAAACTTGCCGCAATGGTAGTCACCTCAAACCATGGATGATTCTCCAATAAAGAAATAAAGCGCTGTCCTACCATTCCTGTTCCGCCCAAAATACCAACTCTTAACTTTTCACTCATCTTTTTTCTCCTCTTCCAGTTCCTGCCCACAGGAACTTGTTCCGCTTGTTCCGCTTTTTTCAGCTCTCTGTCAGATACTCTTTATATTGTTTTATCACTTTATTCATTGCTTCCAGTCCCGGCGCTCCTGTGGTCAGACGTTTTGCCACACAGGTTTCAAGGGAGACAGCGTCATAAATATCCGGTTCAAATTTATCGCTGATTCCTTTCAGCTCCTCCATGGAAAGCTTGTCAATGGAAGTCTGTCTCTCAATACAGTATAATACCAATCTCCCGATAACAGCGTGGGCATCCCTGAATGGAACTCCCTTCCCCACCAGGTAATCCGCTGCGTCCGTAGCATTGGTAAATCCTTTCATGGCGCTTTCGGCCATCCGTTCTTTCCTGAATTTCATAGTACGCAGCATGCCTGTGAACAGTGTCAAGCATCCCCGCACCGTATCCATGGCGTCAAAGGAAACCTCCTTATCCTCCTGCATATCCTTATTATACGCAAGGGGAAGTCCCTTCATGGTGGTGAGCAAAGACATCAGCGCACCGTACACCCTTCCGGTTTTTCCCCGCACAAGCTCCGCAATATCAGGGTTCTTCTTCTGAGGCATAATACTGCTTCCGGTAGAATATGCGTCATCAATCTCCACAAACTGATACTCATTGGAATTCCAGATAATAATCTCTTCACTGAACCGGCTCAAATGCATCATAATCGTGGAAAGCGCTGACAGGAACTCTATGAGATAATCCCTGTCCGACACAGAATCCATGCTGTTCTGAGTGACTCCGGCAAATTCCATCAGCGACGCAGCATACTCCCTGTCCAGCGGATAAGTGGTGCCTGCCAGTGCCCCGGCCCCAAGAGGACAGAGATTCATCCTCTGATATATATCCGCCATACGCTGTCTGTCCCGCCGAAACATCTCAAAATACGCGCCATAATGATGTGCCAGGGTTACTGGCTGCGCTTTCTGAAGGTGGGTAAAACCTGGCATATATGTCTCCACATTCTCTTCCATTACCTTGAGTATCACCTCAAGCAGCTTCTTCAGCAGAGCGTCCGTTTCACACACTTGCTGTCTTGTATAAAGCCGCATATCCAGTGCCACCTGATCGTTGCGGCTTCTCCCTGTATGCATCTTCTTGCCTGCGTCACCGATTCGTTCTATCAGACGCGCCTCAACAAAACTATGAATGTCCTCGCAGGAATCATCAATCTCAAGCCTGCCTTCCTCCACATCCTTAAGGATATTCTGAAGTCCCCGCAAAATACTTTCCTTTTCATCCTCTGTGAGGATTCCCTGCTTTGCCAGCATGGTCACATGCGCAACACTGCCTTCCACATCCTGGCATAAAAGCCGCTTATCAAAATCTATGGACGCATTAAATTCATAGGCCAGCCTGTCCGTCTCCCCGGTAAAGCGTCCTCCCCATAATTGTGCCATCCTGATTCTCCCTGTCATCATAATTTTCCTGCGGTTTCGCACTGTGTAAGCATTGCTCCCCTGCTATCCCAGCTGCGTCACCGCCCAAAAGAACAACAAATTCTTACTCCGTCAAGCTATCTTACCATAAATGCCCCTGTAATGCAAGAAAAGGTTATGCCCAAAAGCCTAATTGAAGTCACAAAATCCTGTACAGTTGTAAATCCTTCATAACAATTCTGTGACCTGTCTGAATTATTACCATCCTTCTGGAACTTCTTTCCCCATCCCCTCATACATTAATATAAAAAAGAATAGGATAGAATGGCATATATGCATAATATCTTGGAACTGAAAAACATCGGCTATTCCTATCACAGTCTGCACGGAGAGACGAAGGCGCTGAAAGATATTTCCTTTGGTGTCCGGGAAGGCGAATTTATCGCTATTGTAGGTCCCAGCGGCTGCGGCAAATCCACGCTGCTTTCCATCATTGCAGGTCTCTTAACTCCCGAAGAGGGAACCATTCTTGTCAATAATCCTGATGGTACCCTGCATTACCCAAAGATAGGCTATATGCTTCAAAGGGACCATCTTTTTGAGTGGCGCACAGTCTATCGCAATGTTACTCTTGGCCTGGAGTTAAATCATAACATGACAAAGGAACGTCTGGATGTGGTGGATCAGCTTCTGGAAGATTATGGTCTGGACAAATTTCGTGATAAACGTCCCAGCGAATTATCCGGCGGAATGAAGCAGCGGGCCGCATTGATACGTACTCTGGCCCTGGAACCCCAGCTGCTGCTGTTGGATGAGCCCTTCAGCGCTCTGGATTATCAGACCAGACTTTTCGTGTCCGCAGATATCTGCCGCCTCATACGGGCAGCCGGAAAAACCATGATTATTATAACCCACGACCTGTCAGAAGCCATCAGCCTTGCAGACAGAATTATCGTCCTGTCCGGGCGTCCCGCAGTAGTTAAAAACGAAGTCACTGTCAACCTGACGCTTGCTGACGACTCCCCTCTGGCTGCCAGAAACGCTCCCGAATTTCAGCAATACTTTAATATGTTATGGGAGGATATGACACATGAAAACTGAACCCGGAAAGAAATTGACCCGTCAGGAAGAATTTGTCAAAATGCACAGAAGGCATCATCATGAGATTGCTTCCTGGCGAACAATTCTTTTTGTATTATTTCTTATACTATGGGAAGTCAGCGCAAGACTAAAATGGATTGACAGTTTTTTCTTCTCCAGCCCCAGCAGGGTTGCGCAATGTTTTATAGAACAATTAAAGCACAACTCCATGCTGTCCCATATAGGAGTGACACTTTTTGAGACGCTTTTCAGCTTTCTTCTGGTTCTCCTGTTCAGCCTCCTTGTGTCCACCCTTTTATGGTATTCCACCAAACTGTCCGAAATTTTAGAACCCTACCTGGTAGTCCTCAACAGCCTGCCAAAATCAGCTCTGGCGCCTTTATTTATCGTATGGCTTGGCACCGGCACAAAAACCATTATTGTGGCTGGAATTTCTGTTGCCATCTTTGGTTCCATTATCAGCTTTTTTACCGGATTCCAGCAGGTAGACGCAGAAAAAATCACACTGGTCTATACTCTGGGCGGCAGCAGGCGTGACGCTTTTTTCAAAGTGGTGCTTCCCGGTTCCGTCCCCATCCTGCTCAGTACGGCAAAAGTGAATATTGGCCTGGCCCTGGTGGGAGTCATCATTGGGGAATTCCTGGCTGCAAGAAGAGGACTTGGCTATCTTATTATATATGGATCACAGGTGTTCCAGCTTGATATGGTAATCACCAGCATTATTGTGTTGTGTATCATTGCCCTGATTTTCTATAAATCCATTCAGATTATTGAGCATCAGATTAAGATAAAATTCAAGATGTAGAAGATTTTTATTGTCAGCAATTTTGCAGGGGTAGGTGATAATTTCGCCTATCCCCTTTCGTGTCACATTCCATGTCCTTACCTCTTTATGAAATAAGGAAAGTTTACCGCTACCCCGCCCTCCCGCAAAAAACGAGCCATATATACCTTCTGATGATGGCATTAAGCACACATTGGAATACGCAAAAGACACAGAATATGAAATTCCTATTACACTTGCCTGCCATGGCCTGAGAAAGTCACAGATATACGCTTTAACACTTGATGATATAAAGGAAAATGTAGTAAGTATTAATAAGGCCAAAATAAAGCCGCAAACCCTATGATTTTACTGAAAAATCTTAGATTTGCGGCTCTTTTCTTATAAAGCTCCCGAGGGGACTTGAACCCCTGACCTATTGATTACGAATCAATCGCTCTACCAACTGAGCCACGGAAGCCTGTCACTTTAACTACCCAAGGATATATTGACTTAACAAATAATATTATACACATTCCTGGAAATATTTCAAGATATTTTTTTGTTTTTTGAAAAAACTTTCCCCGCCCCTAACTCTCTCCATTTTGTATTTAAGTATGCTTTTCATTATAAAATCATTTTTGCAAAACTATTTTTATATGCGTAAAATTAAACTTGATTTTTTAAGGCAGCTATTATATAATCGAATTTAGATTGGAGGTTTGAAACTATATAGTTGGCGCCAATCATATGTTCGGCGGCACAAACGCAGCATCGGATCACATTGATTTTCTTGGCCATGGCACGGTAGTCTTATAACTCGACACCATATGAGAAAAAATTGACAGGAGCTGATAACAATGGTAATTGGAATTTTTGGTGAGAGCTGTACGGGCAAATCTACCCTTGCAGACAAATTGAAAGAGAGTATAAACGCACAGGTTTACACTGGCAAAGATTATCTTCGCCTGGAAAAGAATGAAATTATGGCAAAGCAGTCTTTCCAGACAAAACTAAGAGAAGCCGTCAACGGTGAGAATATCATCTATGTAATCTCGGAAAAAGAGCACTTGCCGCTGTTGCCCGATGGAAGTATTCGTATTTTGGTAACAGCTGACCTGGAAATCATAAAAACACGATTCGCAAAGAGAATGCACGGTAATCTGCCCGGACCTGTAGCAACCATGTTAGAAAACAAACATGGCTGTTTTGACATGGAACCCCACGACATCCATGTAATTTCCGAACATACAAATATTGAAGATGTGTGCCAAAAAATAGCATCTATAACTATCTGCGCCCACGCCGCAAAGGAAGCATAGCATTCTTCAGCAGCGGCGCCGGAACGGTTGGCCTTCGGGGAGCTGCGCTCTGTCAAGCGCCCCCCGCCAGGCCACTGGAGGCCAAATTGGATTCCGCAGTACTACGGGAAAAGTCAATTGACTGCCTGAATATAATAATCCAAAAGTTCATATATCCAATCCCGAAGAACTGAAAATTGAAATCCTAATGTCCCCGCCTTTTCTGTGTTGATACTATATTCCGGTTCCCCATTATAAGGAGCATTTTCTCCTGTTTTGTCAATCACTGCCTTTGCGCCTGTCTTCTTTTCAACATACTCTATTATTTCCCTCAAGGAAATTGTTCCTTCCGAACTTCCGTTTATTGCCCCTTTCACATCTGCGTCAACCAAAAAAGCCATAAATTTTCCGGCTTCATCAGAACGAATGTATCCCATCTGATAGTCCAGATTATCTATGTTCATCGGGACAGATTTCATGGTATGTTCTACATAATACAACAGTCTTTTCGTATAGTCATCTTTTCCTATTACAAAGGGGTATCTTACCGCAATCCAGTTTCTATCGGAATACTCCTGGCTTAAGGCACACTCAGCCTGCCGCTTTATCTCCTGATAAGAGAATGCTTTTCTATCACACCACACCAATTTTTTTGATATTCCGTTAAACTCAGACTCCATTGTATTAATATGCTTTGGATCATAAACCGATGTACTTGACATATGAATATATTTATCAAAATCAATATTATCCATTACATATTTTATATCGTTTGAGCAGTAAGCAATTTTGTCAATTACAACATCATAACGGCTGCCGCTGAAAGCATTTTTTATGCTTGTTTCATCAGTTCTCTCCATAAAAATTCGCTTTACCTTGTCACCATATTCATCAGCCGCTTTTCCTCTTGTAGCAATTGTAATCTCATGACCTTTCGATAAAAGCTCATTTACCATATGTATGCCAAAAAACCTGGTGCCGCCCATTACCAAAATTTTCATTTTTTCTCCTCTGATACTATCGTCTGCCTATTTTCAAGGATACACCTTCCCTGGCAGCTTCCGAGTCCTTTCCCTTACTTATTCACCAGTGAATTGTTTCAAATTCCTGCCCGGCAGGGCATAAACACAAAATTTGCGTCCGGCCCGGGTCCCTGCCCCGGGACAAATCGAAGAAAATGACTTTCCGGCTCCGTCCGAAGCCAATCTTCCAGCACATTGCTGTGTGCCCCGGGCCTGTTTTGCAGGTTTACCATGGTTTTCGGCTCCTCAAAATAAGAAAACAACACATTTTCATGTATGCTGATTAAGTGGTAGCGATCGCCTTCTATGAGTCCTTCTTTCACCAGCGCCAAGTGATATTCCAGATATTCTTCCCACTTCCCCGGCGCTAACAGCGCAATCCTCCCACGGCGTAACTGGGGATTTCTTCCTTCTGTCCAGTGCCTCACATGCTTCGGCTGCGCATGGTAATAATAGGGCTGCATGGGTATCCACAGCCTGTCCTGGCCGCCCTCTTCTATCATCGGCGGCCATAGTTCCAAATAGGATGACATGGAAGGAAATAGTTCCTCTGGCACAATCCTTTTTCCCACACCTTCCGTATACAGAAACAGAAAGCGCCCATACTGAAAAAGACTCGCTGTCAGCAGCCAGCCCTCCTCTTTTGCCCATTCCATTTCCCCCTGGCAAAGTATAAATCCCTGCCCGGCCTGTTCCTCCTTGACATCATTTCGCAATACGGCCCGAAAACTGGCCCGCTCCACACCCTCTTTACTCCAGGATTCCTCTTTCATCCCGCAACTCCCTTCTCACACTTCCAGTCGTGCCATTCACTCTTCATCCCCCGTCCCCATGACTGCCTGCAAACACTGGCCATCTGAAATCAAAGACCCCGCTGCAAGCAACGGGGTATCAAGCTTGCAACGCCCCAAGGGGCGGGGTATTTGACCCTCGCAGCATTCGCCAACTGTCCGTGCAAGCACGGCCGCTTGGCTCATTGCCTGCGGAAATAAAGAACCGCCCCAAGCAGAGCTGTCATACATATGCCCATGCCTGTCCAAAACCCCGGAGATACATAGGAAAAAGAAATATTGTGTTCTCCGCTCTCCGCTTCCAGTGCCAGAAAAGTACCCGCAAACTTTATGGGAATCACTTTTTTGCCGTCTATCTTAATTGTCCACCCTTCGTCATAGGGAATCGAAGTAATAATCTTCTGATTTTCTCCCACATGGATGGTTCCCGCAATTGTTCCGTGTCCATGTCTTTCTGCCTGCATTCCGTTTTGGCGCAGAGAAGCCATTGTCTGATCCAATTCTGCCATATGAAGCTGGGCAATCACCGCCGAACTCACTGCGGCTTCCCCTGATGGCATTATTTTCACTACCACCTGTTCCCCCGGCTGAAAATTTCCCAGAAACAAGCTACAGTTTGTTTCTGTTGAAAAATAATTTCCCACCCATACATCATTGACGTAGACATTTGCCCATGCGTTCTTCACTGGCCTCATATATAAGTATACAGGATTGAAAGAATCCGCTCTGAAAAAATAACTCCAGCCTGTGTCAAAGACTTCTTCGTCGAACTCATATTCCGTAAAATAGTCATATTGACTCCCTGCGATTGCCCGCAAAAATCTATTCTGATTTGCGTATATATCCAGTGAATTTACCTCCGGCTCCAAAACACTACAGGGTGCGGCATATACCAATGGCAATACATTTCTGTTTTCATAAACAGCCGTGCCTTCTTCCATACTGCCTCTCAGTAAATATTCTGCCGGAACCACACCCTCCTCCACAATATATTTCACCCCAAACAGACTGTCCAGCAAGGGGTTGGAACCATAGCCCGAATTCCATATATGCGCCTGTGCCAGCCCAAGGTTGCGAAGCAAGGTATTTACTGCCCCGTGAAAAGTAGAGGAATAATGAGTCATGCCATGATACCCCAGGAGCATTGCGTCATTTTTAGAATACTCATATCCCTGATTGATGCGATAAAATCCATCATCCTGTTCCTTTACCTGATCTATCAGCGGCTTTGTTCTGTTCAGAAACGACTCATACTCTTCCAGGGAAGCATACCCAAACTGCCGCTCCAATCCTGCGAACATAGCAGCGCCATTGCTGCCCAAATCTGCCGCTGCGGCCACCGTAACCACCGCCGCAACCAGCCAGCCATATTTACGCAGCTTCCCGCTCTTTAAATCAACAATTCTATCTCCGCCGGCACCTTTCCTGCCTTTGCGCATGCCTGTGAAGCCATCGCCAAATGTCCTGACTATCACTTTCAATGCCAGATACACAAGAAAAAATCCCCACAAAAAAGCATAGCGGTACGGGAACCAGGTTGGATATTGAAACCCATGCCATACCAAATCCCATTTGGTATAATAAAAGCTACAGGAAATCAGGGCAAGAATCAAAAAAGCGCCTGCTTTTTCCCTTAAGGAAATACACCTGCTTACAAAAAAGAAAATCCCAAGCCCCAATACAATATATCCGCAATAAATTGTGGGCAAACCGGAATTGGTGATACTGTCATAAGCCCCGCCACGCAATTTGCCCCATAATTCCCCAAATACAAAATTTACTTCCGTATTGGGCCTGTAAGAAACCATGGAGAGCTTCCCCTGCCGCAAATCTATTATGACTGGCAGAAGAAGCGGCGCGGAAAGTCCCAGGGCCAGCAATGCGGCAATTCCTGCCCGCAACAATTTTTTCCCCCATTCCCTTATATTCTTTTTATTTATCCCACACAGACTACCATAGATGGTAAAAATTCCTGTAAAAATCCCCACCATGTATCCCGTATAGTAATTACACACAAACAATGCCGCCAATGAGGCCATAAGGCAAAATCCGCTTTGGCCATCCAGTATCTTCTCCACCCCCAGCACTACAAGGGGCAGAAAAATGACCCCATCCAGCCACATAAGACACATGGAATACACCATATTGTAGGATAGCAGCGCATAGCTCACTGCAAGAGGAATTATCACAGACACCCCGCTCCCATTGCCCATGCCGCCTTCCGTTCTCTTCTTCAGAGAACCCTCGCTGACATTTGCGCGCTTCCATACATACTGGCCCAAATGGGCAAAGCTTGCTCCTGCCAGTCCTATTTTAAGCAATGTGAGCAGCGCTATGGCAGCCGGCAGCTTACCAACCGGAAATAGTATTGTAAGAAAGGAAAGTGGGCTGGCCATATAATAGGCAAACAGCCCAAGATAATTTCCTCCCATGGAACGGGACCAAGAGAAAAACAGGGAATCATCGCCCCCAGCCACATTGCGCAGAGAAGCATAGAATTCTAAATACTGATCCCTCATATCCATGATAAAAAGAGTTCTATGTCCAAAGGGATAAAACCCCTGACTTTTGAAAATAAAGAGCAATACTATTACAGGCAGTCCAAAAGACACCAAGTACAAAAACGCTCTTTCCCTTTTCTGATTTTTTTCCTTTTTATTAACCTTTTTTTCTGGTCTCCCTCCATGGTACCCATTTTTCTTTTCCATCATTTTGTTCCATTGTCTTTCTCGTCAATCAGATTTTATACCTTTCATCTTCTTCCATGGAACCGCTGTTTTGTACTCTTTCAAGATGCACATCCAGCTGAGGATAGGGTATCTCAATTCCGCCTTCATCCAGCTTAAGCTTGCAATTCTCGGTAATCCGCCATTTTCCTTCCCAGAATTCCGTCTGCGTCAGCCAGCACCGCACTCCAAGAATTACGGCAGAACTGCCAAGTTCATCTACAAACACCCGC
>CAJUGT010000046.1 GCA_910586435.1 uncultured Acetatifactor sp.
TATATGGGCAATCTGGCAGAACAGGACATAAAGGGTGTAACCAACATAGTCTTACGCCTGTCATGTTCCGTCTCCAATGCCCTGGTAGCCATGATGGCAGGCACAGTACATCCAAATCCCAATATCATGGGTAAAAATGCCTTTCCTGACAATCCTACCCTTCCCATTACGGAATCCATCACATAAGCCACTCTGGCCATATAACCGCTATCCTCTAAAATCGCCAGCGCAAGGAACAAAATAAAAATATTGGGAAGAAACGTAAGAATGCCCCCCACCCCCGCTATAATGCCGTCCACAATCAGCGATTTCAGCCAGCTGGCCACCCCCAGCCCCTCCAATCCTCCGGATATGGTTTGCGAAATCAAGTCAAGTCCCGTTTCAAATACACCTTTCAGTACATCACCCACAGTAAAGGTGAGAAAGAATACCATGCACATCACAAGCAAAAATATGGGAATTCCCCAAATTGGATGCGTCAGGAATCTATCTATTTTATCTGTGGACGCCGCCTTTTTATTCTTATGGAAAAGCGTTTCCCCCACTATCTTCTCTATATGAGCATATTTACATTGTATAATCTCTTTTTCATAGCTTCTGTCCACCACATGCGTCACGGAAATGGGGTGGTCCCGCTTTACTTCCTCATCGTCTTCCAGCAGTTTTATGGCATGCCAGCGCACGGAAGAGTGGCTGGGGTAATTTGTCTGCATCATTGCCTCCAGCTGGGCAATCCTGTTCTCTATCTCTTCCGGATAGTCCAGAATATACTCCTCCATCCCCTCTTCGTAGTGATGAATAACCGCATGAAGCAAAATGTCAAGACCGGTACGCTTTGCTGCCGACACTGGTACCACCGGAATATCGCCCAAAAGCTCCGGCAAGCGATGCATATCTATTTCCATTCCACGCTCTTTCACGATATCCATCATGTTCAGAGCCAACACCACAGGCTTCCCCAATTCCAGAAGCTGCAATGTCAGATACAGATTCCGCTCCAGAGAGGACGCATCCACCACATTGATAATTACATCTATTGCATCATCCATGGCGCACTGTCTTGTGACTTTTTCTTCAATGGTATAGCTGGTCAGAGAGTATATTCCCGGCGTGTCCACCAATGTAATCCTTGTATCTTCATAGACCGCTTCCCCCTCAAAGCGCTCCACCGTGACTCCCGGCCAATTGGCCACCTTCAGCCTGGCTCCTGTCAAGGCATTGAACAATGTGGTTTTTCCGCAGTTGGGGTTCCCAATACAGGCTACATGAATATGTTTTCCCAAATCTGTCCTGTTCCGAAGATCATGACTCATGCTCATTCTCCTCTCTGTGAACGCCTACCTCAATATTAGAAGAAATATGTTTTCCAAGCGCAAGACGTGTGCCGCGCACCCGTATAATCAATGCGCCGGCCTTTTTTCTGTTCAGCACATTCACTATGGTTCCGTCATTTAATCCCAGAGCCTCCAGCCTCCTTGTGACAGCAGGTTCCACATACACCCCCTTTATACAATAACTGCTTCCCTTTTGTGCCTCGTACAATGTCATATTTTCAGCCTTTCCAATGTAGTTTTGCAAGTCCCCTCCCACGCCCATGCACAGTGAAGATTTCCAGCCACTCAGGTGTATGTATCTTCTCCGGGGCTTTACCGGTCCTCGCTTTATTTCGTAAATCATTTGACACAATCATGTATCTTCTTTCCTTTAAAGCAATCCATTACCTATTTTAAGTCGCTGCCAGGCGACACTAAAGAGTGACATTCCTTAGCTGGACTCTTTTCACTCTCCTTACACTTTTTACTGCTTTTATGTTCTCACCTGACCATTCCCATATATCACATATTTATAAGAAGTCAGCTCTTTTAACCCCATTGGCCCTCTTGCATGAAGTTTTTGCGTGCTGATACCAATCTCAGCGCCGAATCCGAATTCAAATCCGTCTGTAAATCTTGTGGACGCATTCCAATAGACGCAGGCTGAATCTATCTCCTTTAAGAACTTCTCCGCTGTCTGTGGATTGTCAGTCACTATGCAATCGGAATGCATCGTATTGTATTTGTTGATATGGGCAATGGCTTCCTCCACCGTCCCCACCGTCTTAAGAGACAGGATATAATCAAGATATTCCGTCCCATAATCCTCTTCCATGGCAGGAACACAGTCAGGCAATACTTCCCTGATTTCTTCATCTCCCCGCAGCTCCACCTTATGAGAATCCAGTATTTCCTTTAATTTAGGCAGGAAAGCTTCTCTGATTTCCTTGTGGATTACCAGTGATTCGCAGGCATTACATACCCCAATTCTCTGTGTCTTGGCATTGTAAATAATATTGGCTGCCATATCCAGATTTGCCTCTTTATCCACATATATATGGCAGTTCCCCGTACCTGTTTCTATCACCGGAATGGTACTGTTCTCCACCACACTGCGTATCAATCCCGCACTGCCTCTGGGAATCAGCAAATCCACATATTTCTTCAGTCTCATAAATTCTACGGTGACTTTTCTGTCAACATCCGTAATCAGCTGCAATACATCCCCGCTGATTCCGCATTCCTCCAACGCTTCGCAAAGCACCTGTACAATAGCCTTGTTGGATTCCAGCGCATCACTGCCGCCTTTGAGAATTACCGCATTTCCTGCCTTAAAGCAAAGCCCGAAAGCATCCGCTGTCACATTGGGCCTCGCCTCATAGATAATGCCAATCACTCCCATGGGGACACGGATTTTTGCTATTTTAAGGCCATTTGGACGTTCAAATTCCTCCATAACCTCTCCAACGCAATCAGGCAGTGCCGCAATCTGTCTAAGCCCCTGGGCCATTGCCGCAATCCTGTCCTCAGACAGTTTCAGCCTATCCTGCAATCCCTGACTCATGCCCCGATTGCGGGCGGATTCCATATCCTTCCCGTTTGCGGACAAAATTTCTTCCTTATGGTCAAGCAGTCTCTTTGCCGCCATATCCAGTGCCCTGTTCTTCTCTTCTGCCGGCAGTCTGCTCAAAACACGTTTTCCATGGGATGCTCTTTCCCCCATCTCATTTAAATTTGTCATTTTCTTTGCCACCTTTTTATTGTCACATTATTTACAATTATCAAACACATATCACCTGGTATGGCCTGACATCATATTCTGACATTGGCAGTTCCTCCACCAACTGGCATTGATACCCTATCCCGATTGTACGCTGCCCAAGCAACGGCTTATCATGCAGAAATCTGTCATAAAATCCCTTTCCATAGCCGATTCTGCCACGAAATCTGTCAAACGCCACCCCGGGCATCAACATCAGCACCCGCCCCACGCCTTCCTCTTCATACAGGAATTCCTCCGATGTTCCGGAAGGTTCGAGGATTCCTCCATATCCTTCCTGTAATTCCTCCAAGGAAGAGATTCTGTAAAAACGCATCTCGGGCACCTCTGTTCCCCTTATCACTTTGGGCACATATACGCTCTTTTTCACACGCAGGGCTTCTCTGATAATTTCTCCTGTATCAATCTCACTCCCAAAGCTTACAAAACAAAGCAATACCTCTGACCGATAAAACCACTGATGCCCTACAATTCTCTCTGTCAGCAAAATATTCCCCCGCCGCCGGTCCATGGCACTCATTGCGTCTCTTGCTTTCAATACACTTTTCCTGATGTACGCTTTATCCGTTTCCATATATCTCAATCTGCCTATTTCTAAATCTACCTATATATTATTTCACCTGTACTTCTACCTATATATTATTTCACCTGTACTTCAATCTGCCACATCTCCAACTCTTCCTGTCTGTTTCACTTCTCCATTTTTACAATTTTCTCCATTTTCACAGTTTTCTCCGTTTTCAGAGATTTTTCCGTTTTCAGAAAAGTCCTTCTGACACAGCCCTGAAAACACTTTGCCCTCTAAATGGAAATCCACCAACACACACCATATTTATCAATAACAGTGGCACAGCATTTGCTCCAGGGCAGCTCATGAATCGCTTCAATGACAACACCGCCATCACGCAAAATATCAAATGCATGATGAACACTCTCTTCGGTCCCCATCTCAAATACATTAAAAGTCATTGTTTCCCATCTCATTCTGTGAACAACAGTTACATCACAAGGATTTTTTGCTTCACAATACATCTTTGCTGCTTCCAAACTGTTTTTTACATAAACTTGTGTATAATTTTTCAACTAAGTTTCTTCCTTTTTCGATTTTCCTGAAATTCTTTATTGATATATTGTTTTTGCATATCTGTTTTTCACTTACATGATTTTTAATATATTTGTTTTATAAGTACTTTTTAAAGATTTTTTTCAATTACTTGTTTTTCACTGACTTTTTGTTTACTTGTTTTTCGTTCACTTCATATGTAATCCCTTCACAAACAAAGGCAGATCAAAATTCTCATTCTTGTGAGCTACAAATAATGTTCCCTCGTTTTTTCCTGCCAATATCCTGTGCAGCACGCCAATGTCCCTGCTGTTGGCAATCACCATGTCCGCATTGGAATTTGTGGCTATTTGGGCCGCCATCAACTTAGTATTCATACCACCGGTTCCCATACTGCTTCCCGTTGTCGCTTTGCCCATTTCCATCAAGTCTTCTGTCAGCTCCTCCACCCGCTCAATAAACCGGGCATCCGGGTTCGTCCTGGGATCATCCGTATACAGACCGTCAATGTCGGAAAGAAGTATCAGCAAATCCGCTTCTACCAGCGCCGCCACAATGGCTGACAATGTGTCATTATCCCCAATCTCTATTTCATATGTGGCAACCGTGTCATTTTCATTTACAACCGGGATAACACCCATTTTCAACAATTCTGAAAATGTGTTATGCGCATTATATCTATTCAGATTGTCCACAATCGTATTTTTTGTCATCAATATTTGAGCCGCAACCTGATTGTATTCAGCAAAAAGCTTTTGATAAGTCATCATAAGTCTTGCCTGCCCCACTGCGGCACATGCCTGTTTCACCGCCAGGGATTCCGCTTGACTGTCCACACGGATATTGTTCAGATTCACAGCGTTTTTCCCCGCTGCAATGGCGCCGGAAGTCACCAGTATCACTTCCTTGCCCTGATTTCTGATATTACTTAACTCCCTCACCAGCTTTTCCATGCGGATATAATCCATATCTCCCGTTTCCTTGTGCGTCAGAGAGGAGGAACCAATTTTAACTACAATCCTCTTCTTATTCCTGATTCGCTCCCTAAATTCATCCATCCTTCAAATTCCGTCCGTTTCTCAATTTCTTATCCTTTTCATTCTCCCTTTTCTAAATTGTATTCCCTATATTCTAATGATTTAGTGATAATTAATACACTTTTTAATATCCCTGTCATAGACATACTGAGGTTTTGTTGCCTCTTTCGTCACATTCCAGTTGAATATTCCGCACAACAATGCCACAAAGTTATCTTCTTCTCTATCACAAAGCTGCTCTATGGTATTTATCTGATTCGCAAATTCAGCAAAAAATTCAGCAAAAATTTATCAAAAACTTCGGCCTGTACAAAAGTGTATCGCCTTCAAAGTATTCTATTGCAATCACCATTGAAACACCTCTTGACACGGAAGCAGTTTGGGTACAATATTTCCGAAAATGGAGTATTTGCTTCATGTATTTTATCATACTTTATTTTTCATAATACGTCAATGGCACTTTTTGCGCTGTATGCGCTAAATACCTTATTGCTATTTACTTATTGGCACCACACTGTTCCGAACCAAAGACCAAAAGAAAAGCCTTATGGAATCCTTTTCATCCTATAAGCTCTTAAAGGGCATATAGACATGATGTAAAAGGATTTTGACACCATTTTTTATCCATGGAAAAGATATTTGATAGACTATTTCCGCTATTTGTCGTATGATAATCAGGAAACAAGGGTAGAGAAAGGAGGCAGACATGGAAATCGGAAAAAAGCTAAAGAGTGTCAGGATTCAAAAGGATTTACCCAAGAAGCCGTTGCGGAAAAAATCCAGGTATCACGTCAGACAATCTCAAACTGGGAAAATGAAAAATCCTATCCCGACATCATGAGTGTTGTCAATTTGAGTAACCTTTATGAGATTAGCCTTGACGAATTACTGAAAGGAGATAAGCGTATGCTTGAACATTTGGAAGAAAGCACAAACATAGTAAAGAGCAACAAAAAGTTGGTTGTAACAGTAATTACTAATATAGTTCTCCTTCTCACATTGGTGTTGCTGTCAAGTATAGCCCCAAACAGGGATGTGTACTTAGTTGTAGTTTTTGCGTTAGCCATCGTCAGTTTTTCGCTCATGCTCTATCAAATCATCAAACGGATATAAGAAAGGAGTTTGATATGAACACACGAGTATTCGCATTCGGCATTGTATGCTTTGCAGCCATCATTGTAGGGGCGCTGCACGCAGGTTTTCAGCTTTTTAAGATTGCTTCTTTAGATGCAGAAGCCAGAGAATTAAACCATCCCAAATTATGGGGATTGCTTGCCGCAAGCGGCAATAATTCCGCTGGGCTGATAATGTATCTTATTTCAAGAAGAAAACATCCTGTTATAAATATGTCCGAAGAAGTTATCCAAGAAATCGAAAGCAGAAAAAAACGGGCTGGTGTAGGGATTCTGTTTTTGGCATTGGGCACCATCGGCATTGTAATTACAATTTCGCTTATATAAGGTATGAGCTATGCGAAAAAACGCAATGACATAACCGTAACTGCTATTTTGCATCTGGTTTTGCCCGACCTGTCCGGCAGTCAGCCGGATAGGAACGGCAAAATTTTTACACTTCTTTTACTTTTAT
Organism: uncultured Acetatifactor sp.; assembly: GCA_910586435.1. GTDB lineage: Bacteria > Bacillota > Clostridia > Lachnospirales > Lachnospiraceae > Acetatifactor. Next base: position 6,781 of record CAJUGT010000046.1, read on the forward strand.
ATCTCACATGAGCAAATATCCAACTCTCTGACTTTCTTTCTTATCTTCAGTATCATGGAGGGTACTACAGAGAGTTCATCCACCCCCATGCGGATAAATTCTTCCGTAAGTTCCAAATCAGCTGCCAATTCCCCGCAAATCCCCACCCATTTTCCATGCCTGTGGGCATTTGCCACCACCATATGAATCATCTTTAAAATCGCCTTATGATGAGGTACATAAAAATCCTCTAATTTCTCATTCTGCCTGTCCAATGCCAATGTGTATTGTGTCAGGTCATTTGTCCCAATGCTGAAAAAATCCACCAATTCTGCCAATTCATCACTTATCATAACCGCCGCCGGAGTCTCAATCATAATCCCCTGCTTTGGGTTTCCATGCGCAATTCCCTCTCTGTCCAGTTCCTGGCTTACATCCCGCACCATTTTCTTAATTTGCAGAACTTCTTCCACCGATGTAATCATGGGATACATCACGGCCAGATTTCCGCTTTGAGATGCTCTTAACAATGCCCTCAGCTGGGTCTTAAAAATATCCGGCCTTTTCAGGCAGATACGTATGCCACGCATTCCCAGAGCGGGATTTTCCTCTTTCTCCAGGCAGAAACAGGACGCCTGCTTATCCGCGCCTATATCCATGGTACGGACAATCACCTCTTTCCCCGCCATGCTCCTGGCGGCTTCCCAATAGGCCGCAAACTGTTCCTCTTCCATGGGAAAATCATCCCTTCCAAGATATAAAAACTCGCTTCTGAACAATCCTATTCCCTCTGCGTCATTCCTCAGTGCTTCTTTGATGTCATTTACATTTCTTATGTTTGCGCATAATCGAATCCGCCTGCCGTCCCCGGTTACACTCTCTTTCCCCTTCATCCTGTCAAGAAGCAGAAAACTTTTTCGTTCCTGATCCATACGCTTTTGGGCCTGTACACACAGTTCCTCTGTTGGATCAAATATCACCCTCCCTTCAAAGCCATCCACTACTGCTTTCATTCCCGTATTAATTTCTTCCAGTTTCATGGGTACTCCAATCAGGGCAGGAATATTCATCATTCGGGCCAGTATTGCAGTATGTGAATTCGTTGATCCCTGAACCGTCACAAAAGCAAGGATGTTCTCTTTCTCCATTCTGACCGTTTCTTCGGGACTGATATTATCTGCCACCAGAATCACCGGCTCATTTATGGAACTTACATTCTCTCCGCTTCCCTCCAGGATACGAATCAAGCGCCCGGCAATATCCTTCACATCCTCCCCACGGGTTCTCATATACCCATCTTCCATCCTGGCAAATACTTCCGCATAGACATCCCCCGTCATTGCAACCGCATATGCAGCATTGACCATTTCTCTACGGATAATGTCACAAATGCGCCCCTGAAACTCCACATCCTCCATTATCATCCCATGCCCTTCAAAAATGGAAGCGCCGTCCTGACCTATTTCCTTCCTTGCCTTGTCATACAGGAACCGCAATTCTTCCATTCCCTCTTTCACAGCTCTTTTGAATTTTAGAACCTCGGCTTCCGCATCTTTGATCGTCCTTCTTCTAACCTCCGCCCGGTCCTTCTTCAGCACCAGAACCGGTCCCAGCGCAATCCCCTCATTTACAGACTTTCCCGCAAAGCAAAACATGCCCATTTTCTTCCTCTTCACTTCCAGTTCCCCCAGGCAGGAACATATTCCACCGTGTGCTTTGACACTACTCTTGAAAACATTGATATAACATTCGGAAAAAATGCAGATAATCCTGTCCCTCGGACAAACCGGATACACTCCCGTCACCGGCTTCCAACACTTTCCATGTTCCGTCCTTAAGCTCTCCGAAATCCACTGTATAAAACGGACTGTCCAAATGACTATATTTGTTAATTAACGCCTTCGGGGGCTCTGACACATAATTGGGTTGAGCTGAATTCTTACTGACAGCTGCCGGGAGGTGATTGATGTAAAATACCCTGTATTCGTTCGTTTTTGTCCCATAATATCTTAAGGGAAGAAATTCCTTAAGACAAATTCCCCCTGTAAGCAATTCCCCTCTATATTTGTAAAATACCTCCATCCATCTGTCAAATTCCTCTTGGGTAATATCCCTGCCAAAAGCTTTCGGAAATTGGGTTCCCTTCACAGATTTCACATAATCCTTAACCATAAAGGGACATAATTCTCTTTTAACCTCCTCCACATCAATCTTTGCATTCAGAGGATACAGCCGCATCCTTGCAGTATCTTCTCTTACAGATTCATATACATTTGGAAAAATATGCATCCGTTCATAGGAGGCAGGATTTGTAATCAGCCGGATGCCCCTTTGCAAAAGCTGCTCATAAAATTTCTCATATTGGCATGGCTTCATCATCCATCCCCGATAAACCGCCGTTACCTCTCTCAAAGGCGCAGTATTAAGAAAAAGCTTTTCCTCCTGAAACCATTTATCATATCCAAAAATAATAATTTGGAACAAATCGCAGGAATTTGCGGCATCAAATTCCATCTTCAAGTCCTGGTCCACTTTTGACATATCATAATAGTCGGATGGGAATAAGAGCGTATCTACCATATATTCACCTCTTGGGTGTGTTCATCCATATGCTTTCCTGATACAAATATCCGCACATGGACAACCCCCCTTTCGTCATATCTTCATTTTGCATACTCCATGGCAATGGCCTCCGCCACACGCAAGCCGTCCATTGCCGCAGATACGATGCCCCCCGCATACCCTGCCCCTTCTCCACAGGGATACAGTCCCTGCACAGCGGATTGCAGATTTTCATTCCGAAGAATTCTGACAGGGGAAGATGTTCGGCTTTCCACGCCTGACACACAGGCATCCGGTCTGTCAAACCCCTTAATCTGTTTTTTAAATTCCTCCATACCGTCCACAATTGCCATGTTACATTCCCCAGGCAGGATGCCGCTCACATCAGCCCATACATACATTCCTTTACATTGGGGCAGAAAAGTATCTTTATTATTCCCGTTTTCATTATGCCTGTTTTCATTATCCCCATTTGATATATCCCCTTTTTGCCCCAGCACCCTTCTTCTGAAGTCACCATATCTCTGCATGGGAATCTTTCCCTTTCCAATCGCAAACGCCTTCTCCTCCAGCTTTCTCTGAAACGCAATCCCTGCCAGTGGATGTGTTGAGCCAAAGTCGTCAGGAGTCACCGTAACCACCACCGCACTGTTGGCATTGCCCCCATCACGTCCGCTGTAGCTCATGCCGTTCACTGTAGTATGTCCCGACTCAGAAGACGCATTTACCACAAAACCCCCTGGACACATGCAGAAAGAATAAACCCCCCTGCCATTTTTCGCCTTTGCTGTCACCTTATAGGGCGCCGCTCCCAGATTCCCCGGTTCTTCGCAGTCATACTGGCTCTTGTTTATCATGGTCTGTGGATGTTCCACCCTAAGTCCCACCGCAAAGGCTTTCGCCTCCATGGGAACCTTTTTATCGTAAAGCATGGCGAAGGTATCTCTGGCACTATGGCCAATTGCCAATACCAACTGTTCACAGGGCAGGTATTCCGTGCCGCCAATCACAACCCCCTCCACTTTGTTATTGGAAATACGGACTTCCGTTACCTGACTGTTAAAACGTACTTCTCCTCCCAGTCGGATAATCTCCCTGCGCATATTTCTTACCACTTCACATAGGACATCCGTGCCAATATGTGGTTTTGCCTCATAGCGAATATTTTCCTTTGCGCCAAATTTTACAAGGGTATCCAGAACAACACCATTCCTGCCGTCTTTATCCTTCAGAAGAGTATTCAGCTTACCATCGGAAAAAGCTCCTGCCCCTCCCTCCCCAAACTGCACATTGGAAAATGGATTCAAAATGCCATTCTCCCAAAATTGCTCTACATCCTTCTGCCTGTCCTCCACACATTTCCCTCTTTCCAGAAGAATCGGCCGATACCCATGCAATGCCAGAAAATACCCGCAAAACAACCCTGCGGGGCCCATGCCCACTATAACCACCGGATAGCTGCGTACACTGCCTCCCGATTCAGGGAAACGGTAGTTCACCTCATCCGCCCTGCACACTTGAGACTCTTTTCCCTTAAACCGCTTTAACAATTTCTCCTCATTCCTGATTTTCAATTCCAGGACATAACTGTAAAATATATCAGGCTTTTTCCTTGCGTCCACCGATTGCCTGACAATCCTTATCTCAATAATATCCCTGTCCGGAATCTTCAGCACTTCCGCTGCCTTTTTTCTCAAATCCCCTTCCGAATGTCCGGGACGCACCCTGACCTGATTTACCCTAATCATATATTCCTCCAACCCCACAGGTATTTACCGCTGATTTTTTACCATTGGTCAAAACCGCTTCCCCTTCCTCAACGCAGCAGCATTTCCTGCCAGATATCCACTGCACCAGGCCCACTGAAGATTATATCCGCCGCACTTTCCGTCCACATCCAGAAGCTCTCCAGCAAAATAAATTCCGGATACCTTCTTGGATTCCAAGTCTTCTGTCACTTCCCCCAAAGGAACCCCTCCGGCACACACCTGCGCATTTTCATAGGAACCGCTGCCAATCACATGAACCTTCCAATGGCTGCATAATCTATACACCTGCTCTATCTTTTCTCTGTCCGCTGCCGAAACAGGCTCTGAAGGTTTCAGTCCCGCCAATTTGATAAACAAAAGCATCAATTTCTTATGAAGTATTCCTGTGAAAAATTCTTCCACCGTCTTTTGCCCCTGTTCCGGATTCCTTCCCTCTCTGATTTTTTCCAGATTCCCCAAAACACTATCCGGCAGCAAATTCAATTCCACCTCTATCCCCTTTGTCAGCAAATTGCCCCGGCCTTGTCCGAGACCACTTTGCTTCCCCCCTGCTAGTCCTGCTTCTTCTTTCAACAGGTAATTCACAATACGGCTGATCTGAAACACCGGAATTCCCGAGATACCATATTCGGTCAATTGCAGCTCCCCCTGTTCCTGTGCCACACATTCTCCCCGCCAATAGACAGACAGAATTGCCTCCGCCCTCACCCCGGCCACTGACCTGAAGTAATCCTCCCGGCACTTAAGCGCAACCAATCCCGGAACCACAGGGATAATGCCATGTCCCAATTGCCCTGCCAACCTGTAGCCGCTTCCGTCAGAACCCGTCTTTGGCGCCGCCTGACTGCCGCAGGCAAGAATCACCCCATCAAAACAGAACTCTTTCCCGCTTCCCTGCAAATATACCTGCCCGGAATGCCGCTTTTTTTCTATTCTATCTATTCTGTCTATTCTGCCTATTTTACAATCTGTAACCACATCCACACCCAGTTCCCGCACCGCAAAACGCAATGCATCCAACACAATGGATGCCTGGCCCCCAAACGGATAAAGATACCCGTTTTTGCTCTTAACCATTACCCCCAATTCCTGGAAAAAAGCAATGGTCTGGGCCGTACCAAAACGGTTCAGGCAATTTTTCAAAAGTTCCGGTTCTTTGGTGTAATACGCTTCCATCCCCAGCTTTTCATTGCCCAAATTACACTTCCCGTTTCCCGTTGCCAATATCTTTTTGCCCAGCCTGTCATTTCCCTCAATCAATGTAACTTTCGCGCCACGCCTGGCTGCGGTAATTGCCGCCATCATTCCGGCCGCCCCACCGCCCACGATGCCCACCGAATTGCCCATATTGTCTCTCCTGTCCCTGATTAGAATTGAACAGCCTGCCGTCTACTCATCCTTTATTTTCCCCCCGCTGAAACACTCCACACCCCAAATGCAGATATGCCTGTTCCGTAGCCACTCTGCCCCTGGGCGTCCTGTTGATAAGTCCGTTCTGAATCAGATACGGTTCATACACCTCCTCAATGGTTCCTGCGTCTTCCCCAATCGCTGCCGCAAGCGTATCCAGACCCACAGGCCCGCCCTCAAACTTCTCAATCATGGTCAAAAGCAGGTTTCTGTCTATATGATCCAATCCCAGTTTGTCCACATCCATTAAGTCCAGCGCCGTCCTCGCCACCTGCTCCGTGACAATGCCATCATACTTCACCTGCGCAAAATCCCTCACTCTCTTCAGAATACGATTGGCTAACCTGGGCGTTCCCCTGCTTCTGCGTGCCATTTCCAACGCCCCTTCCGGTTCCACTTCTACCGCCAGCACTCTGGCTGAGTGAAGAATAATCAGCTGAAGTTCCTCCACAGTATAAAACGCCATATGATAAATCATTCCAAACCGATCCCGCAGCGGAGCCGTTAAAAGTCCTGCTCTGGTGGTTGCCCCCACCAGCGTAAACCGGGGCAAATCCAGACGCACGGAACGAGCGGTAGAACCCTTCCCTATCATAATATCAATACAATAATCCTCCATGGCCGGATACAGAACTTCCTCCACCTGACGGTTCAGACGATGAATCTCATCCACAAAAAGCAGGTCCCCTTCTTCCAGATTATTCAGCACTGCCGCCATTTCTCCAGGTTTCTCAATGGCAGGACCGCTGGTGATTTTCAAATGCACCCCCATTTCATTGGCAATGATACCCGCAAGCGTGGTTTTGCCCAAGCCGGGAGGACCGTAAAAAAGCACATGATCCAATGCGTCTTCTCTCTGTTTGGCAGCTTCGATATATATCTTCAGATTCTCCTTTACCTTGGATTGACCAATATAGTCATCCAATTTCTGCGGCCGCAGAGACCCTTCTATTTTATTGTCTTCTTCCGTAATATTGGTTTCTATCATTCTCCTGGGCATAATGCTTTCCTATTCTCCATACTATTCAAAACATTTTCTTTAAAGCCGCCTTAAGCGCTGCGCCGGAATCCATATTTTCAATTCCCTTTACAGCATTGACCGCCTTTATAGCCTCTGCTCGCCCGTACCCCAGCGCAACCAAAGCTTCCACAGCCTCTCTTTTCTGGACATTATCGGCCATGCTGCCATCTGTTCCGCCATGGCCGATTTCTTCCCCTATCCGGGTGTCTTCCATCCGTATTTTTCCTCTCAGCTCCAAAATCAAGCGTTCCGCCGTCTTTGCCCCCACTCCCGGGGCTTTGGATATGGCTTTCGCGTCCCCTGACATAATGGCAAACCGCAGGGAATCGGCATCCAGCACCGACAGGATAGCCAGCGCCCCCTTAGGCCCGATTCCGCTTACCGTAATGCATTTTTTGAAAATATCCAAATCGTTTCTGGTCAGAAATCCAAATAATTGTATGGCGTCTTCCCGTACACTTGTATATGTATAAAGCTTTGCCGATTTTCCGATTCCCGGAAGCTTCTCTGCCGTAGACGCCGATACCCTTACATTATAACCGATTCCGCCCACATCCAACACAACATTATCTTCGGAAATATCGTCTATGGTACCATTTACATATGCTATCATAACCTGCCCTCATCCCTTATTCTTTCCTTTGCCTTCAGTATAGCATATCCGAACATATGTTTCAAGATTTTTTTAGTAATTTTCGGTATACTATCAAAAAGCACACCAAATGAACCAGAAAAGTCAATGCCCAGCTGATAGGATAGGAAATATACAGACATTCCAGGGTACGGTAGCTTTGAAAAACAGTATATATCCAAACCACTCTGAACAGACATGCTCCTGTCAGGGAGACCAACATGGGCATAATCGCATATCCCATGCCCCGCAGAGCTCCCACGATTACATCCATCATCCCGCAAAGAAAATATGTCACACAAATATATCCCATACGCAAAATACCAAACCTGATCACTTCCGAATCCGGCGAATATATCCGCAGCAATACTCCCGCAAAAAAGTATGCCCCATTTCCCATAATTGCTCCCACCACAATTACCAGCGCTTCACAGATGAGCAGTGCCTTTCCTATCCTTCTGAATTTTAAGGCCCCATAATTTTGACCGCAAAAGCTTATGGTGGCCTGATGGAAGGAATTCATGGCCGTATACACAAATCCCTCTATATTGCTTGCGGCAGTGTTGCCCGCCATGGCCACAGAACCGAAACTGTTCACTGAAGATTGAATCAGCACATTGGATATGGAAAACAATGCTCCCTGCATCCCTGCGGGAATTCCGATTTTCACCATTTTAATCAGTTTATCCGGCACAATACGAATTCCCTTCATTTCCAGCCGGTAGACGCTGTCCGAGAGAATAAGGCATCTCACCACCAGCGCTGCGGAAATTGCCTGGGACACCACCGTGGCTGTTGCCACACCGGCAACTCCCATGGAAAAAACTATGACAAATATTAAGTTTAACAACACATTTACCACACCGGCAATGAGCAGGTAATAAAGAGGACGCTTGGTATCCCCCACAGCCCTCAGAACAGCACTGCCGAAATTATATACCATCATAAACGGCATGCCGCCAAAATAAATCCGCATATACAAAACAGAATGGGCAATGACATCGTCCGGTGTTCCCATCCACATCAAAGCGGGACGCGATATAAAAAAACCCGCAAATATCAGGATGATACCACTGACGCAGGCCGTCGCCACAGTGGTCTGCACCATTTCTCTCAACTCATCTTTTTGATCCGCGCCGTAATACCTTGCCACAAGAACATTACTTCCCACTGACAATCCAATAAACAGGTTGACAATCAAATTCGTCAGCGAACTGGTGGAGCCCACGGCAGCAAGAGCTTCATTTCCCGCAAAACGCCCCACCACCACAATATCCGCGGCATTAAACAGAAGCTGCAATATCCCCGACAGCATCAGCGGAATATAAAATATAAGTATTTTCCCCAACAAGGGCCCGCTGCACATATCAATTTCATACTTTTTTGAAGAAGCCTTTTCCATGATTCCTCTCCTAATCCATGCACAATGTAAATTTACAAAATATACAGCGGAGTGGCTAAACTCCGCTGTATTCTCTACTTATTATTTATGTAATTAATTAATCCTTCTGAAGCAATTATCTTCTGCATAAATTCAGGGAACGCCTGCCCCTGATAGCTGACACCTTTTGTAATATCAGTGATAATCCCGGAGTCAAAATCAACTTCGACTTCATCTCCAGCCTCAATTCCCCTGGCTGCTTCCGGACACTCAATAATCGGCAGACCTATGTTAATTGCGTTTCTGTAGAAAATTCTAGCGAACGTCTCCGCTATCACACAACTGACTCCCGCAGCCTTTATGGCAATCGGCGCATGTTCCCTGGAGGAACCGCATCCAAAATTTTTCTCCGCCACAATTATATCACCCTTGCGCACCTTTTTTATTAACTCTGCGTCTATATCTTCCATACAATGCCCTGCCAGTTCCGCAGGATCAGAAGAATTCAAATACCTTGCGGGGATAATCACATCCGTATCCACATTATCTCCATATTTAAACACATTACCCTTTGCGTTCATTCTCCCGTTTCCTTTCTCCACGTTCTCAGCTATTTTTCAAAATGTTGCTGTTCCTGCTCCGAGACATACGCCGCCTGGACACTCAGGCCAGATTCTCCGGAGACGCAATGACTCCCTTGACCGCACTGGCAGCCGCAACCGCAGGGCTCGCAAGATAAATTTCAGAAGAGACATGTCCCATACGTCCTACAAAATTACGGTTCGTGGTAGAAACACAGCGCTCCCCTTCCGCAAGGATACCCATATAGCCCCCCAGACAGGGACCGCAGGTGGGAGTACTCACAATGGCTCCAGCCTGAATAAAGGTCTTCAGCAGCCCTTCTTCCATGGCCTGCACATAGATTGCCTGTGTGGCGGGAATCACAATGCTGCGCATTCCTTTTGCCACATGGCGTCCTTCCAGAACCTGTGCCGCAATCCGCAGGTCATCCAACCGTCCATTGGTACAGGAACCAATCACCACCTGGTCTATGGCAATGGGCTCCATTGAATTAATTTCGTCTATGGAATGGGTATTTTCCGGAAGATGCGGAAAGGCCACTGTGGGACGCAGCGTTCCCAAATCTATCGTATATTCCGCATCATACTCCGCATCCTCATCCGCCTCATAAACCCTGTATGGCTTTTGGGAATGCTCTTCCATATAGCTTTTTGCCAGGGCATCCACAGGAAAGATGCCGTTCTTTCCGCCGGCCTCAATGGCCATATTCGCAATGGTAAAGCGGTCATCCATGGAAAGATTTTCTATGCCGTCTCCCACAAACTCCATGGATTTATACAATGCGCCGTCCACGCCAATCATACCGATAATATGTAAAATAACATCCTTGCCGCTGACCCATTTGGCAGGTTTGCCGGTGAGAACGAAACGAATCGCCCCAGGCACCTTAAACCATGCCTTCCCCGTAGCCATCCCTGCCGCCATGTCCGTACTTCCCACTCCTGTGGAGAACGCTCCCAACGCTCCGTATGTGCAGGTGTGAGAGTCTGCGCCGATGATAACATCTCCTGCCACAGTCAGACCTTTTTCCGGCAGCAAGGCATGTTCAATTCCCATCTCTCCCACTTCAAAATAATTGGTAATCTCATTCCTGCGGGCAAACTCTCTGACACATTTGCAATGCTCCGCAGATTTTATATCTTTGTTTGGCACAAAATGATCCGGCACCAGCGCAATTTTATCCTTGTCAAACACTCCTTTTGCCTGGATTTTGTCCATTTCTTTTATGGCCACCGGACTTGTAATATCATTGCCCAACACCAAATCCAGCTTTGCCTCAATCAGCTGACCTGCCCGAACCTCCTCAAGTCCCGCCGCAGCGGCCAGAATTTTCTGAGTCATTGTCATTCCCATATCTCTAAACCATTCCTTTCCGCAGAATAATAGCCGAACATATAATCCCACTGCCAATCCCCTAAACAAGATAATAGCACAGATTATCCCATAGTTCAAACAGAAGTTATTGATTTATCTTGTGGTTTGCCCTCCCTGAACGCCACGCTCCGCCAGCAGTGCCTTTTCCTTGATGTGCCATATGGTAGTCACTTTGAATAAATCCCCATCCACTTCCAGCTCCAATGTACCGCCCTGGAGTTCCATAAAGCTTTTGGCAATGGCAAGTCCCAGCCCGCTTCCCTCCGTATTGCGGGAAGTATTCCCTCTCACGAAACGCTCTGTCAGTTCGGAAGCCTCCACCGTTATTTCCTGGGCGGAGATATTCTTCAATGTTATTATAACCGCGTCATCAATACGAAAACCATTGACATAAACCCTGGTGCCAGGCAGGGCGTATTTTGCGATATTCCCAAAAAGATTCTCATATATTCTGAATGTTTTCTGACTGTCCAGGGGCAAAATTACTTTTTCATCCGTCAGATTCATTCTCACGTCCAACCCGGAAGCACTGATTTTGTCGGACATTTCAAAAGATACCTGCTTCACCAGATTCATAATATCCACGTCCATAATGTTCAAGGTAATATTCTGTGAATTTGCCTTGCTGAATTCAAACAAATCCTCAATCAAACTTTTCAGACGCAGGGATTTTCTCTCCAGTATTTCCAGGTATTCCTTCCTCTGTTCTTCAGTAATATCTTCCTTTTTCAACAGGTTGACATAAGTTATAATTGCCGTCAGAGGTGTCTTTAAATCATGGGACATATTTGTGACCAGTTCTGTCTTAATCCTCTGACTTCTGACTTCCATGGTCACTGCCTTTTTCAGACCTTCCTGTATCTTATAAATCTCCTTCCTGAAAGGCTCAAACATTCCCAAATCTTCCGTAATTGTGACATTCAGATTTCCCGCCGCAATTTCATCCACAGCCTGAAACAAAATGGCATATTTGTCCTGTAAATCACTGACATATTTTCTCAGAACCACATACAATATCAGAGAATATACCAATGTCACCGCCAATCCGCCAATCCAGAGACAACTGATAAAAAATAATATCAAAGCATTTACAATTACAATCTTTAAAATGGCTTTGTGAGCGCCCTGGGTCAGGTTCAGACACACCATTGCCCTGTACAGTCCCACAATTTTTCCTTTGACAAAGGGGAAAAAACGATAAATAACACTTCTTTGTTTGATATATTTTTTGATTCCCAGGTCCCTCAATTCCCTGGCACATATTCCAAGATACCAGCCCACAAACAGGAACAGGGTAATCACTGCCAGATTAAAAAACCTGACCAGCAAATCCGCGCTGCCATAGAATGTACGCATATATTCCCGAACCGCCGTATACGCTCTGCCGCTTGCGGTATAAGCCACCAGAGTAACCACACTGTCCGTCAATGCGTTCATACATCCCCCTATGATAAACAGCATTTCTACAGGAACAGAACAAATTTTCAATTCCTTCCAGGGCTTTGAGTGTTCCGGCAGGGGCAGCAGAAATCCCAGCAGAATCATGCCAGTCAGGCACATTATGAGAATCTGGTTCGTTCCGCTGCTCCAATATGCGCTAATTGCCGCATTCGAGAAATTATAATATCTAAAACCACTGCTGCTCGTAACGAGATACCCCCCCCATGTGTCAAAATCGTTCCCCACATCTCCTTTTGTCCAGGCATCTCTTGAAATTGCGTATGTCACAGTACAATCCACCGGCATTTTCACTTGTCCAAATTGCCGTAAGACGGCAGTATGCTGAAACAATACATCCTCCCGGATAACTTCATTGGCATATTTCCTGATCTGGTTCTCATCCAGTCCGCAAATGTTATCTCCAACAGTTACATTACCTGCGCTGTCAAACTGAAAAGAAAGCAGAAAATACTGTTCTGAAATTCCACGGTTTCTGTCAGCGGTGGACATATTGGTGATATATTTTCCAGTAATATTATCCCGGATAATATAGTCATACATACCGTTCAGATTCCGAAAATATTCGTTCATTTTCTCAAAGTATTCCCTCAGATAATTCAGCTCTGCATTTATTTTTGAGCATTCGGCATAACTTATCTCCCCTGTGAGCATCTCTTCATTGCCCTCAGGCTCTTCCTCCGCCATGCTTAAATTATCCATATACTCCTCTAATTGTTCCTGGTCCAGAAGCCATTGCCTTTCCTCTTCCATTTCCAGATAAAGATTCGCATAGTCATACTGCACATTATTCTGCGCATTATACAAATCCCGATAGAGCAGGTAGCAGTTTTGATACAGCCAGGAGATATTATCCGCATTTTCTATGGGGCTGCTCATACTCTTCTCTGCATTTGCGCGGAATACTCCGTAAAACCCCTGAAGAATAATGGCACAGAGCGCGCTCAGCGCAAGCCCGGCCAAAGCCCAAAACCACTTTCCGTTTTGATGTGTTTTTTTTGCTCCCACCGGTTCCTGAACCACTACTTCTTTTGGCTTCCTTCTCTTTATGACCAATCCCATCCCAAACCCTCCTGGCACAAAGCCTGCGCAACCGTTACTGCCGGTCTATCTTATACCCCACCCCCCATACCACCTTCAGGTATTTAGGGTTCTTTGGGTCAATTTCTATTTTCTCGCGAATATTTCTCACATGAACCATAATGGTATCCGTATTCACTGCTTTCTCATTCCAAATCCTCTCATAAATCTCATCCGCCGAAAATACCCTCCCCGGATTTTTAATCAAAAGCTGCACAATTTTAAATTCCATTGGGGTCAGCTTCACCAGCTCCCCATCCACGGTTACTTCCACCGTATCCTCATTCAATTCCAGTCCGCCTATGGTATAGACATGATCCTTATTGCCTTCTTCGTTCAGCGCCGCCAGATATTTTGAATACCTGCGCAGATGGGAATTAACCCTGGCCAATAATTCCAGAGGGGTAAATGGCTTCGTCACATAATCGTCCGCCCCCATATTCAATCCCATAATCTTATCCACTTCCTCTGATTTTGCTGAAAGCATTATGACTGGAAATTCATATTCCATAGAGCGAAGTTTCATCAACATAGTAACCCCATCCATAACCGGCATCATAATATCCACTATGGCCAGGTGTATTTGCTCCCGTTCCACCACTTTCAGGCCCTCAGCTCCGTCCGCAGCCTGGTATACCTCATATCCCTGATTTCTCAGATATATTTCAATCCCCTCCCGAATATCCTTGTCATCCTCCACTACCAGAACGTGATATTTTTGTTCCATAAGCTGCTTCCTCCTGCTAAGACATATTTAGATTTATCCAACAATCAAACACGCCTGGGCAACAAATGGATCGTTCTTTTTCTCTGCCCTTCCACAGCGCGTTTCTGTTCTATAATGCTATTATAATAATGAAGCGCATTGAAAGCAACCATTTCTTCCCTGTATTGCATCCCTGTCCGAAAGGCATTCTCTGCCATAGCCTGAAACATGGGATTCTTTCTCTCTTCCCCTTCCACAGTTCTCTCCGGAACACTCCTCAGAAATTGTACCAGCTTCTCCGCATATTCTTCTGTATTTTCTCCAGTTAAAATTCCATTGACCCCATCTTCCACCAGGTCCTCCACACCCGTGGCCTTTACGGCAATTACAGGCGTGGCCCCGGCAAAAGCTTCCAATATCACAATCCCCTGGGTTTCCGTTTTAGAGGCAAAGACAAACCCATCCGCCCCCTTAAAATAAGGCGCAATTTCATCATTGGGAACAGTGCCCACAAATGTTACCACGTCCTCAAGCCCCAGGCTGATACTGCGTTTGCTCAATTCCTCCCTGTCAGGGCCATCCCCCACCATAAGCACCCTGAAGGGCTTTTGGTACAGCTCTTTTGTTCTCGCCAGACTTTCCAAAAGAAAAGACACATTTTTCTCATGTGCCATCCTGGATACCGTCAAAAGCATGGGCATATTCTCCGCCCCATAACGCCTGCGGATTTCATCGCCTCTGGCCTCACTCACCGTATAATTCCCCTGTTCAATGCCCGTGGGCAGAATTCCTGTTCTCTCGTAATCCACATTACAGCGGTTGACCAGATATTGACGCATACCCGCCGTAGGAGCAAATACAAAATCGCAATGCTTCAAAAAGGTATGTAGGTACGCAATCATAAAACTGTCATATCTCATAATATTGCCCGTATAACAGCGAAGGTACTGTTCATATCTGGTATGATAGGTAAACGCCAGGGGAATATGATATTTACGGGACAGATAAACCGCAGTCCTTCCTATAAGCATGGGATGATGCACATGAATAATATCATAAGTATTTTTCTTAAATTCCTCTTCAATTCTGCGGTCAAAGGGATTTGGCAGGACAATTCCCCCAACAAAGCGATTCAGGCAAGTAGAATAACGAAAAACATTATCCTCCTGCTGCTGTTCTCTGTAAGTAGGCGCAAAAATCGTCACCTGGTGTCCCAAATCCTCCAATCCTTTCGCAAGACGCTCTATGGAAATTGGAACGCCTCCCATCATTGGCTTATAATTATTCGTCATCAACGCAATTTTCATCTTTTACACCATTCCCTTTCTGAGCCCCACTACGTTTCCTATGACAATCCCAACAGCTGAAACGCCTGATCGCCGAGAACATACCCTGCTCCTACAAACACAAAATTCCATATAAATATCCCGCAGGTTGAGCTGACAATATACTTTATCAAATCCATCTTAATCACTCCTGCCGGTATGGAGACAATGGTGCGAATCATGGGAAGCAGCTTCCCTACAAAGACACCTGCGCATCCCTTCTGCCGAACCCATTCCAGATTCTTCTCCAAAGCTTCCTTCTGCTTGGGGAATTTTCTGGTATAGGCATTCAGAAATACCTCTCCTCCTTTACGTCCTAAAGCATACAGCGCCAGGCTTCCCAACAATCCTGCTGACACCGTAATAATCATCACCCATATAAAATTAATATTTCCCTTTGCCGCCATAATGCCTGAAAGAGGCATAATCACCCCTGCCGGAAATCCGGGCAGATTCAGATATTCCAAGAAAACAATTATAAATATGGCAATAGCGCCATATTGGGTAAAATAATAAGTCAGTGTCGCCGCATCCATGATAAATCCTCCCTTATGCTTCTCCGGCAGGAGACAGGTTCCGCATTTCTTTCGGCCGCCGTGTTCCCGCACTGTTGTTATTCCCGCAAGCGCCAGGTAATCCTACCTCAAAGGTGGTTCCTGCCGCAGCAGACCTGCATTTCGCAGCTGCCCAAAATCTTCCGGGCAGCCGCTGTCTTATGAAGTTAGTATATGGAGGAAATATAAAACCCAACCGCATAGAATCCTCAAGAATTCCTAAAGATATTATTAGAAAATAGAAAAAGGACACCCACCGCATCTGCCAGAAACCAGCCAATGGGAATTGCGCTCCAGATTCCCCATACTCCTATCCACGGTATGGGGGCCAGCAAATATGCCAGCAATACTCTTGTGCCAAGGGAGATCACCGTCAGGATCAGAGACATCTCCGGCTTATTCATTCCTCTGTAATATCCGTAGAGCAGGAACAATAATCCGATACCGCAATAAAATGCCCCTTCCACCCGCAGGTATCCCACACCCACCCGGATAATCTCCGTCTCGCCAACGTCCACAAACAACCCCATCAGATTTCCAGCAGACAGAAAGACAAAAACCGACACCAATACACAAAATATCATAGAGACTTTTACGGCACTGCCGGTTCCACGACGTACCCTTTCCCGTTCTCCCGCGCCATGATTTTGCGAAATAAACAAAGAAAAGGCATTGCCGAACTCCTGTGCCGGCATGTACGCAAAGGAATCAATCTTTACCGCCGCCGCAAAAGCCGCCATTACCGTAGGTCCGAAACTATTCACCAATCCCTGCACCATTAATATGCCAAAATTCATAACCGATTGTTGTAAGGAAGAGGCTGAGGCAAAACGCAGGCATTCTCCCACAGCGCTTTTCGTAATTCTGAAATATGTTCTGCGAAACCGAAGAAGAGGTTCTTTTATCCATGCGTAAATCCACAGCCCCACACCGGATACCGCCTGGGACAATATCGTCGCCCAGGCAGCGCCGCCAATCTTCCAGTCACACACTACCACAAAAAATAAATCCAATACAATATTCAATATGGCCGTACTGCCCAAAAAATACAGTGGGATCACGGAATTTCCCAATGCCCGCAGCAGATAGGCGAAAAAATTATACAAGAATACAAATATAAGTCCAAGGAAAATGATTCGGACATAGGTATACATCATTTCCATCAGCTCCGGGGGTACTTGCAGCAGCCTCAAAACAGGCTCGCAAAACACCAAAACCAGCAAATTTAAAATCACTGTCACACTGCCGATCAGAAGAAAGGACAAATGTATACTCTCTCTCATCTTCCCTTCTTCTTTCTTCCCAAAATAATAGGAAGACAGTGCCCCGCACCCCATACACATCCCAATTTGGACGGAATTGAGAAAAGTCATCAATGTATAAGCGGAACCCACTGCCGCCAGGGCATCTGCTCCCAGAAAACGCCCCACAATCAAAGTATCCGCCACATTATACAATTGCTGCAAAAGATTGCCCAATATCATGGGCCCGGCGAACCGCAGCATGGTTCCGGTCACATTTCCCTGTGTCAAATCTTTTTTCATTTCTCCGTTCCATCCTTTTCTTTTTATGTCCGAACCGTTTTTGTAACCACAAAAGACAGGGTATACCTCTCGTACACCCTGTCCCGGAATTTTATTATTGATTTTCCGAATTAATTATTGATCAGCTTATCTTCCTCATTGTTCCAGCTATAAAGCTTTCTGATTTCTTCGCCGACTTTCTCTGCCGGGTGCTCCGACGCCAGCTTTCTCATGGCCTTAAAGTGAACCTGCTTTCCGGCCGGAGACATATCGAGCAGAAATTCCTTGGCAAAACTTCCGTCCTGAATATCGCTCAAAATCTTTTTCATTGCCTTCTTTGTCTCTTCGGTAATCAGTTTGGGTCCGGTGATATAGTCGCCATATTCCGCAGTGTTGGAAATAGAATATCTCATTCCCGCAAAACCGCTTTGATATATCAAATCTACAATCAGCTTCATCTCATGGATGCACTCGAAATATGCATTTCTTTCATCATACCCTGCTTCAACCAGAGTCTCAAAACCCGCCTGCATCAATGCGCATACACCGCCGCACAAAACCGCCTGCTCACCGAACAGATCCGTCTCTGTCTCCGTGCGGAATGTGGTTTCCAGAACACCTGCTCTTGCGCCGCCAATGCCCAATGCGTAAGCCAATGCCAGATCCTGCGCCTTACCTGTTGCGTCCTGCTCCACTGCGATCAGACAGGGAACTCCCTTTCCTTCCTGATACTCGCTCCTTACTGTATGACCGGGGCCCTTGGGCGCAATCATGGTCACATCCACATCCGCAGGGGGTACAATACAGCCAAAATGAATATTAAATCCATGGGCAAACATCAACATGTTGCCGGCTTCCAGATTGGGTTCAATATCCTTCTTATAAAGGTCTGCCTGTTTTTCATCGTTAATCAGAATCATGATAATATCGGCTTTTTTGGCAGCTTCTGCCGCAGTATATACTTCAAATCCCTGCTTCACTGCCTTATCCCAGGACCTGGACCCTTCATACAGACCGATAATGACATGGCATCCCGAATCCTTCAGATTCAACGCATGCGCATGTCCCTGGCTTCCATAACCGATAATTGCGATTGTCTTTCCCTCCAGCATGGACAGATTACAATCTTCCTGATAAAAAATCTTTGCCATTTTTTCATTCCTCCATTTTGTCTCATAAATTTATAACTGACAGGATTACCCTGAACTAACCCTGGAGCTAATCAATAACCGCCATATGTTCTATTCCTCTTCCCAGGCCCGCAATGCCTGTCCGAGCCTGCTCTAAAATCTCATATCCGTCCAGCAGGCCTATGAACGCCTCTATTTTCTGCTGATTTCCCGTCAGCTCAATCATCAGGCTCTCCGGCGCCACATCAATAATCTTCGCGCGAAAAATATCCGCCACCGCAATAATGCTCTGCCTTTGCTCCGCCGCTGCGCGAACCTTAATCATAATCAGCTCACGATACACACTCTGATCCGGTTTTAATTCCCTGATATCCCTTACATCTTCCAGCTTGGCCAACTGCTTTTCAATCTGTTCCAGAATTTCATCATCCCCCGAAGCCACAATGGTAATCCTGGTAAAACGGGGATCTGAGGTGGCTCCCGCCGTAATGCTTTCAATATTATAGCCCCTTCTGGAAAAAAGCCCGGTAATACGGCTTAAAACACCGGAAGTATTATTCACAAGAAGCTGAAACACTTTTTTCTGCATATACGATTCTCCTATTCCAGTTCCCGCTTGCGGGAACTTGTTCCGGTCTCTGCACTTCGGT
>CAJUGT010000047.1 GCA_910586435.1 uncultured Acetatifactor sp.
GATTTGTCCCGCTTGCGGGAACTTGTTCCGGTCTCTGCACTACGATGCCCCTGATTGGGAAGAAAAAAGGCAAGCTTCCTGGGTTTTGACCACAATATCTTACTTTTCTCCACACCATAAACAGCCAGCTGGCTTTGTATCTCCTCTGCCAGCTTCTCCTCCCACACCCCTATCAGCAGCAAATCAAACTCTACCATCCTCAAAATTTCCAACCCATACAGACAAATATGGGGATAGTGATATCGTTCCGGATATGCGTCCACCCATGCCACAATCTGACAATCAGAATACCTGCTTATCTGCGCATAATAATCCCGGCCCACTGCTCCTGCGCCATAGAGAATTATTTTCCTGCCCTTTATTTCATTCACATCATCAAACCAGTACCTTGCGATTTGGAAATCCTGTTCCGCAATCCTGCCCATATACTCCGATAAATGATTCCATAGGAACGCATCCATAGCTCTATGTAATCTTGTGTCCATCTGATACTCACACAGTATACTGCGCAAATTGTCATCTAACAGAAATATTTTCCGGATATCGTCTATTTCATTTCTATGTGATAACGAGTTCTCCCTGGTTCTGTAGTGATATTCAGCCTTATCTGTCAATGCGATTTTCTCACTTTCCAAAACGCAGATGCAGAGAGCAAGCACATCCTCTCCCAATACGCAGTCCTCCGGAAGCCTCTTGAAACATTTTTTTATCACATCTGCCTTATATAATTTGGACCAGAAGTTGGGCGTGATACATCCGTCCGCTCCTGACAGGATGCTTTCCACCAAACCAACCTTGTCCAAACGAAGGTCAATCACCTTTTTCACGGGTACAACCTTTTTCGTATTATTTTCCCAATATCCAGCATGTACAAAATCAGCCTTCGTAGTTTCTATTTCACCCAGCAAGTACTGATACATCCCAGGGTCTATGTAGTCATCCCCATCTACGAAACCAATGTACTGCCCTTTGGCTCTCTCAAGCCCCCACTTTCTTGCTCGCACGGGGCCTCCATTCTGCTGATGCGCTACCTCTATTCTGGAATCACCTGTGGCATAATTATCACAGATGGCCCCGGACTTGTCTGTGGAACCGTCATCGACCAAAATGACCTGAATATTCTGATAAGACTGTCTCTGTATGCTTTCTATACACTCTGCTATATATTCTTCCACATTAAATACAGGAACAATAATACTCACCAAAGGACAATTCATTTCAGCCACCCTTTCCATTCACCGCTTTCTATCCTTCCAAGTCCCATTTCTATCACCTGTTTTCCGGCCTCCAAACAGCCCTGTCCGCTGGCACGTTCCCATTTTCATCCCTCGTCCAGATTGCATAGATGCCACTTCAATATCTCTTCAATAGAAATAATCTTGTTCGATGTTCTCTCCCTCAGCTGCCTTCTGATAGGATAAAAGCTGGTAACAGGCGTTACTACAATCACATCAACCGATGGCAGATTATCCCTCCCGGAAAGTACCGGTATACCGCCATAGAAAGCGCCCAACTGCTGGTCCAACAGATATTTTATCTCTATACCTGTTCCCTCCAGCTCTGCTAACAGGCGCTTCCCCAGATATCCCATGCCGTAAATCCCAATGGTTTGATACTGATTCTGCGTAAAATACAGGGAAATGCTTTTTCCATGTTCCAATACCACAAGCCACTGATTCAAAATATACATTATCTTAAAATGCTTATCCGCAACCTTGCTGTTATCCACCATTTTGCTCCCAAGAATCTTGGCGGCAAAGACACTTCCACCTGCGAATCCCATGAACATAAATAAAATCGCCGCAATCAATACTGCCATTGTATTATACCTTTACTTGTCCTTTATACTTGACACGAAAACACAACTTCTTCATCATCTCTTCATAGAAGGTCTGCCAAACCATATCCCTTGTATACTGCCTGCCCTTTTCCAATACACTTTGTTCCATATGACATTCCTGTACAAATTCTTCCAAATCAATATGGGAACGATAAGAATTTCTGCTGGTAATCTCACATTTTTCAAGAATTCTGTAGGCGCTGATTCTGTTCCAGAAATTCCGGAAAAACCTATGATACTTCCCTGTCACATAGACATGATATTTATATTCTTCCACATATAAACGCTGCCAGATTTCCCCCACGCTAACCTGTCCCACCCACTCACGCCTGAAATACATTGGTGTACTTGTTTCCAGCTGATGCACCCCATAGCGATAACTGAACTTCCCCACCATGCAGTAATCTCCTATGCCATTGCTGATAGTGGGCATACCACCCGTGGAGATATATGCCTTTCTGTCAATCAACGCCCCCAACCAGCCGGAATAATAGCCCATACAAGTATATGTTCTTGGAATTTTTCTCACTTGATATGAAACTTCATTGGCTTTTGTCATTGCTTTAAAATCATCCCAATGAATTTCCTCATGGAAATCCTCATGCTGACAGGACAGAAATTTTATATTCTGATGATTTCGCACCACATGGCTCATGGTGTAAAGATGATTGGGCGCCAGCATATCGTCATCATGTAGAAAGCAAATCCATTTGCTCCGGGCCAGTCTGGCTGCGGAATCCATTTTCACTTTTACTGTCTGCGCATGCCTGTAATAGATAATTTTCTCGTTGTCATAACCAGAGATCAGTCTGGATGTTTCTGTCTCCCTACGAACATCCTCCCCCTCATTGTCCACAACAATAACCTGATAGTCTTCAAAACCAATTTGGTTAAGCGCACTGTCCAACGCCTGCTTCAACAAATCGGGCCTTCTATAGGTAGGAAGAACAATTGTAACCATTGGCGCCGGTTCCCTGTGTTTTCCTTGTACTAAAATTGATTCCACAGAAAGCTTATTGTAAAAATCAGCCTCATTTTCTCCAAAGAACTCAAAATAATTTCCATCTGAAACTCTCATCCTCTTATCCTCTTATACATTTCATAACAACACAGCCTTACTCCCACCTAATCATAAATAAAAACCTGCAATGCAATCACATATATACACAATCTGTTCATCTGTCAGCTTAACCGATGAAGGAAGCCACAATCCTGACTTCGCAACCTCTTCCGCAACAGGAAAGGATAGTGTATCATATTGATATGCCGGTTCTGCGTGAAGCGCAGGATAAAATGGCCTTGTACCAATTCCTTTCTCTTTCAAATACTTTGTCAGTTCATCCCTGTCCCCGGAAAGAATATCATAAAACCAGGGAGCAGTCTGATCCATATCGGTTCTTAGCAGCTCAATCCCCTTTATATCCCGCAGCCTGTCCGCATACAGCCTGCCCATCTCCTTTTTCCTGGCAATGCGGCCCGGCAGCTTTTTCATCTGCTCTATTCCAATCACTGCCTGAATGTCCGTAAACTTAAAATTCCATCCTTTTACCAGGTAATGATCGTTTCCTCCGCCATTTCTTCCAAAATCTCTGATCTGGCAGATATTCCGATATAGCTCTTCATCATCTGTAATTAGGGCACCCCCCTGCCCGGTTGTGATAATTTTGGGAGCGCTGAAGGAAAAGCTGCCAATACATCCAAAGGTCCCCAGATGCTTCCCTTGACAGAAACTTCCCAGGGACTGTGCCGCATCCTCTATCAGGTATATCTCCCTATCCCGGCAGAAATTCACAAAGTCATCCATGCACTCAGGAAATCTGCCATTGATGCTTACCAGAATAACCGCTTTTGTCTTTGGAGTGACAGCCTTGCGCATTTCTTGGAAATCCATACATAGATTCTGCCTGTCTATGTCAACAAACACCGCTTTTGCGCCAATCAACTCGGCAGCGTTAGGTGTAGCAACCATTGTATAGTCCGGAACAATCACCTCATCCCCAGCCTTTATGCCGCAGGCCATCAGCGCAATGGACAAAGATACTGTCCCATTACTCACCACTGAACAGTATTTCGCTCCGGTAAAACCAACTATCATTTCCTCAAGATCACGGGTTTTCTTAAATTCAGTAACCCAGCCCCCGGAATTCATGTATTCATATAGCGCATCCCGCTCTTTTTCATCAAAAAAGGGTTCCATTTGATTAATAAAATCCATTATGTGATATCTCCCCGCATTTTAATGTATGATACCTGTCTTCCATTCCAATAGATACTGGAAAAGTCATCTTTCATCTCTTCCAACTGTTTCTGAGATGTATCCATAATCCTGTCCAAATATTTTCTAAGCTTTAATGCTGTTATTTCTCCATCCCATGAAAGAAATGTCATAATCTCACTATCGTCCACTCTCTTAGTCTGGTAAAATTTCGGCGTATTATAATAAGTCAGCACAATCCTCAATTCTTTACATATTGGCAGCATCTTCTCTATAAACAGCTCCAAACGCTGATCGGCATCTGGAAAAATATCATTCGCAATCACAATATCATATATACCTTCCAGTTCCACTTCCCACCAATCCCTCTCTACCAAATTCAGGCCCAGACTCCTGACATATTCCTTCCCTCCATGTGCCAGAAAATCCAGCAAAATATAATCCACATTTCTGGCAAGAACCTTGGTAAGCGCACAATAACCTCCCCCAACATCCAATACCCGCTTTGCCTGCGCATTCCTTAAAATATCTCCATATACATCCGCATAAATCATCCGCTTATTTTCCATCGTTTTCATCCATAAATTTGTTCGGATTTCTTTTTCCTCAATACTTTCCTCCTTATGCAGCATTTCTAATATCCAATCATTCTTTACGTACTTCAACAATTCTTCTTTTTGATAAGTTTTCATCTCTGTTCTCCCTCGCATTTCGCATCTTATCCTCTTCTCCTCTGCCTTGCCACTTCTATTGTACATGGATTAGCCTCTTCTGATCCTCCTCTGCACACTTTACAAAATGTGGTATGCCCCATGCTGCTATAACCCAGCTCAAATTCCAATAATTCTTTTTTGGAGATTCCTTTTCTGAAATCCACATAATCATTCTCATGCTCAGAAAACATCCCCGTATGTACTGCGGCAAAATTACTACAACAGAAATAATATTTTCCATCGAAAAACTGCCGACAAAACATTGCGCATTTATAAAAATGCTCCCTCAGTTCCTCCTCTGTCTTTTCCTGCGGAAGATTTACCGGGAATCCCATATCCAGCCATTGTTCCCCCGTCCGTTTCACGTCAACCGCAACGCCGTTTGCTTCACAGACATTCTTTACTTCATCCAACATGCACATATTGGGAACCGCCTGTGTATAATCACTGATATCCACAGTCACCCTGTCCCGTTTACACATTTCCAGCAATTCCTTGTTGGGGAAAATCGTTCCATTGGTTCCTATTCTGATAGAACCTATTTGATTTCCGTAAAATGTATGCAGATAATCCACATATTCTATGAGATATGGATATAGAAAGCCCTCTCCCCCCAACAATTTCAGCTTATGTACATAATCCACCGTTCGGAACAAAAGATCCGCATCTTCCTTTAACTGCTGCAGCGACGTTATTTTCGGCTTTTTGAAATATGGAATATACGCAATACACTTTTCGCAATTCAGCGTACATATGGATGTAAGAAATATCTCTATTCTGTCTATTCTTAATTCCCCTAATCCGTATACTTCATACACTGCCGCAAAGACTTCTCCCTGGAAAAGATTCCGGTTTACTTCATACCCTCTTTTTCTCCACTTGTCCAAGGCCTGTTCCCATTCGCCTCTGTCATGGGATACATGTATGATAATGCCCTTGCTGTCATCCACTGCGTCTTTTTCCGGAACAATTGTTATCTCATCATCAGAAATTGCAGGTTCCTGTGAATCCCCAATAATATTTATCTTCATATCACTGGTTCCGAATTCATGTTTCCGAATAAAGCTGAGTATTTCACTTTCTTTTCCATAAAAATAAAAATGATGATTCCGGTTCAGAATGTTTTCCGCAATACTGTCCAATTCATGTCCGGGATTTCTCCAGACAGTATCACGTATTGAAAAATTACGCATTTTGTTTTCCTCTTATGCCCTTCCTCTATTGATTCATGGCATTTTACAAATTGTCCAGCAAATCGGCCGCCATGCCTATTGCCCGCTTATTGAGCCTGTGTTCCCTCCCCAGTTCCCATCTTTCTTTCACAATGTAATAGGCTTCCTGGCTATCGTTATCTTCCCAATTTACTATCTTCTGATTTTCGTTTCCTTTTACTTTCTGCTTTGTAAGCACCAAATCCGCCCTGTCATACAAACATTCCAATTCCTTCCTGTCCATTTCCCACGAACCTGCTGCCTCTGCGTCTCTGCTATCTGAAAAGTCAGGAAATACATACTTCATGTTTCCATTTCTATATTCCTTCCTGTCAATAAAAAAGCTCGCTCTTCTTGAAATAATAACAATATCCCCTGTATAAGAGTCATTCAGGAAATTGCTGATTCCTTTTTTTTGAACATCCTCCAATAAATACTGCCCACATCCCAGACAGACTTCACGCCGATTGGTCAAGTACTTGGTTCTGCGGATATAATCCTCCTCATTGTAAGAGGGAGAAAAAATAAATGTCACCTCATGTCCCAAATGCTGTAATATAAGCCCCAATTCTACTAATGAGGTAATTCTGCCGGAAGCATACATATTAATATACGGAACAATAATAAATTTCATTTTTTTCTTTTTGCATTTCTCAAATATCCTTTTACAATATACATCTGTTTCCGGGTCATCCGCCGAAAATGTAAGTGTCTCCAATCCCCTTCCCGCCTCTTCTATCGCTGCTTCTTCATACTCTCCAAAAAACAGCAGCGCCTCTATAAGCCCCTCAAAAAACATTTGCTTTGACGAATAATCATGATACAGTTTAAACGCTGCCTGCAGGGCATTGCTGTATTGCTTATTTCTAATCAGACATAAAAACTTTTGAAAAGTCAGTTTTTTTTCTATAGTTATATTTTGATGAAACACATTCAAGGAACAAAGACAAATTTTATCAAGAAGCTTTCCGTAATTATGCTCATCCACTCTGCTGTCAAGAATCTCCCTTTGCAGCTGCGCATACTGGTCCAAAGCAGATCTTTTATGAATAAAATACCGCCTGCTATACATTTGAATGTCAAATGCGTTTAATCTGATATTTCTCTTCTCGAAATTAATGTTCGACTGGAGTTCTCCACCATCCTTACACCCGATATCCTTCCAAAAGGTCTTCCTTTCTTCTTTCCAATTCAGTTCATCCGCCAGTCTGCTAAAGGTACTGCTGTTGGACATAATCCTGTGGTCGCACAGCGACAGACTTACAAATTCATTCAGATCCGCATCACTGTATCCTAAAAAATGCACATAATACAAAGAATCGTCCTGACCCAGCACACCCTTGGCGTATTCGATATCGTCAGAAAAAATCAAAAAAACGCAGTCACCAAAATGCTCCCTGCAACATTCTATTGCGGCCCTGTAAAAATCATCCTCCATCACAACTGCCCATTCCGCCAGCAACATATCACCTCTCCTGATATGAACACCAACAGAAGTCCTATCTTTGATGAGACGCTTAATATGGGAAATTTCCGCTGTTTCCTCCTTCAGCCTGAACATCTCCCTTATCTCATCCCAATATTTTAAATAGTACCTATCCCTATCGGAAAAATATCCGCACATGTATATGTTTATTTCACCTTGTAATTCTCTGGCCATGTCAAGGTTCTTATATACGAAACAATCATTGTCATTCTCCTGTTCTGCCAGTATTACCATGCCCTCCCTCAAGGCTGTGGGAATTCCTCTTGTGTCCACATGCCCTATATACCGTGCGTCCTTAGTATGATATACAATTTTTTTCACATTGGGAATGTTGAAATAATCCAAACAATAATCCCATGCCGCATCAACACATTCCGCTATGTCAGCCACAAGCTCCTGCCCCAGCTCTTTTGCCAAGGCGTATGCTGACATAAATTCATATATCTGATTGGCCAGCCCCGGACTAATGCGAACCACTACCATTTCATAAATCTCCTTTTAATCTTACATAAGCAACCTGCCTTCCGTTCTGGAAGATGCTTTCATCTTGAACTGCCAGACCTGACAAATCATTTTCATCTGTATTTATCATCCTGTCCAGATATTTCCTTAATTTTATTCCGGTTATCTCCCCATCCCATGATAAAAAAGTAAGGACTTCCAAATCGTCCATTCTCTTTGTCTCATAAAATTTAGGCCATAATTCTGGTCTACCTCATGCTCATACCAGCTTCCACAATACCACTCAACCCCCCCATTTTATACAACCCCTCTTTTCCTCCATGGGCCATAAAATCAACCAATGTGTATCTAGAATTACGCATTAATATCTTTGTTAGAGCATTATAACCACCGCCCACATCCAATACCCTTTTGTCTGAAGCCATATCACCTCGCAATATATCTCCATAGACATCCGCATATATCGCTCTTTTATTTTCCATTTCCATCATCCATTGGTGTGTCCGAATTTCTTTTTCATGCTCTTGCTCATTTTGTTTTAACCACACCAGAATCCAGTCATTTTCCAAATACCTTTCCAAGTCATCATGCTTATATATTTTCATCTCCATACCGCTCCATCCTGCAATATCAGGTCATTATCAAATACGTTACACAAAACCTCAAATGTGATTTCTTTCAGCGAAATTACAATATGATTCCAAGAGCTCATATTCTTTACTCTTTATTTTCCTTCCATACTCATATAAAATTCTCGGATGCATAAACTTTAAATCAGAAAACACATAATGATATTCCCCATTACAAATTATTTCATCATCACTGACAGCATACTGGTTTTGAACATGCATCTCCGCTGTATCTGAAATGATCACCAATCCTGAACCATATACCTTCCGTAAATCGCTTGTCATTATGATATCAACATCATCAAATTCCTTTGACGCCCTTACGCCAAACGCCTGTAACACCGCCCCGCTTACCACACATATCTTTTCCCTTGGAATGTGATTCTCAATCAACACATTTTTTAACTTCTCCAGGTTTTGCAGAAATTTCTGATCCTTTATTTTAATATTCAGCTCCTGGTATTTTTTTGTATTCTTTGATGTATACTCACATCGTTCAAGGCTTCTTAACTTATCTGGAGAAACTTCTCCTTTATATGGAAAAATTTTATCCGGCTGTATGGGCATTATAATCCTCTCATCAGCTATTCCCAATTGATGCAGCTGCTTTCTAACAACATCCGCAGCCTTAAACATTCCAATCGCAATGTAGTCAAAGCTTTTCTGTACTATTTCCTGCGGCGCAATTACCTTTTTACCTTCACAACATATTCCCCACTTGGTGCTATTGTTATCCGCAAAACAGAGGATTTCATTTCCCTCCGCTTCCAGTTGGTTCTTCACCTGAATCCCAACCCCACCACAGCCAAATATAATGACGTGACTCACATCTGTTCATCTCCTTTTCAAACTTCATACAATACCAATTTTATAGACATTCACTTTTTTCATTCCATCCATTTCTAAGATATTGCTTAGGGTTTCCTCAAATAGATATCCATCAAAATTACCTGTATCTGTCTCTGACTCAACACAAATGATTCGTTCCGCTCTTTTTTTCGTTTTTCTCGTTATTATCCTTTTGCGGTTATCTATAATGAATACTTTGCAGTATTCCTCTGTCTGTGGCTGCGTTTCCTCAATATATTGGTAAAATAACTCATCAAGCATCTTTGTCAGCACATCCTGACGCATCACTCTGCGGACAGGTAATCCACATCTGTCGAGAAATCTACTGAAAGCTCCATGGTCGGTCATATCACAAATAATACTGCAACTGTTTTTCACAAGGCGGACCTCGTCTTTATCTGAAATAATATATTCTCTTTCAATTTTCCTTGCTTTAAGATAAATGAGACGAAAAAGATATGTTACAATTGGAAAGCACACCAACTGATAATATTGCGCCTCTTCCGTTGGTATATCCTTGAGATATGGATGAGGGACAGGCACGGAAAATTTCCTGATGTGTTGCTCTTGCATATATTGCCGCAGCTTCCCAAAGGCATCCCGATGGAGCCATTTTTCATAATCTTCCAATGTAAGCCTGACCGGAACATGGCAATATCCTCTTGCCGCAAGGAAAACTACTCTGTTTCTCCCGCTGCATGTCAGATAAAACTTTCCTAAATCATGCATTTGGACCCACGGCGCACTTCTATGGAAAAAAGCGAAATCAAAATCCGAAATTTCCTGCATCTGTAAAAACGCAGCCATCCTCGACTCAACCCAGCTCTTTTTAAGTTCTTCAGTAACTACTATTTGACGCTGCCAGGCCCACTCTGAAGCATAACAAAAAAAATCATTCAGAAATCCATCCGCCTTTTCCATTGCCGCCCCACTGAAAAGCCGATACAGATTACCCAACGGAAAAAAGGCAGACATGTTCAGCTGTTCATACGCATCTGATTCCTTATAGTTGAAAAGCAATTCCAGAGGCATCCACGCTAGAACTTCTGTACCATCTTGTTCAATAAGAAGTCTGTCCCTATAGTATATCCTATCACTTTGACATACCCTGGAAAGCGTTGTCTGCTCTGGGACTTTCCTTTCTATGAAAAGCTCGTCATGTGCCTTGCTTATTTCTTCCAGCTTCTCATCAGAATATCCCTTTAATACGGACAAAGGTTTATAGATGCATTGCCTGAAGCCCCTGCGGGCAAGTTCATCCGCTATATCACTATGTCCGAAGACATTCTTTATGGAAATAATAATAATGATTCTATCCGCTTCCGCTTTCAAATCTTTCAGAGTATCTAGATTCCAAACGGGCTTCTTCCGTACGGTGCCCAAAGAATACGCCCTTTTATCAATGAATCCTTTTAACTGATACCCCAGTTCTTCCAACATCTGACTGATAAGAAGTCCATTTCCTCCCACACCATAAATAAGATATTCTTTTTCTTTATCCAGCACAAAATTGTCTTCCATACTGTTCCATTCCTTCTACCTGGCATACACCCCAAGTTCCCAGATTTGTCCCTCTCTATATTCCTTATGAAGACACCTGTAATTTCGCATTCCAGAATAGGTCTGTATCCTTTCGATTTCCTCTGCCTTAGTAACTTCCATAAGCAGACATTGGCTGCACAAATTCCCAAGTACTTTTAAACGCTCCTTAGAAACCCTCAATTTACTGTTATCCAACGCAAAAATAATATCATATCTATGGGTTCCATTGAAATCCGCAAGTTCCGCTTTTTCTATCCGCACCTCATCACGATATAATACCTGATTCAATAAAGCGGCGAGTTCTGTTTGGCGCATATTGTCGTTCAAAAACAATACCTCTCCCGCACCGATACGACTCATGTTTCTTGCGAAATACCCCTCATCATCACTGCAATCCAACACAGTCATATTTGTCATATCTGTATGCGCAAAATATCGCAGTACCGCCGCCAGCTTTGTATCTCCTGTATCTTCCCAGGCAACAGGGAAGTTCAAAAAGCAGGGGTTCGGAATGGGCGCATAAAAGCGTTCAATTTTATGTTGGTGTATATACTCTTTTAATTTCCTACACACGGTTTCATTATGCCACTTTTCAAAATCATTCAATTTCATTTTTACGGGAAATAAACCATGCCCCTCATGTAATAAGTATAACGTTCTGTGATGGCCTCCCACCAAATTGCAGTAGTTCTTGGGATTCCATACTACTTCCGGCGCCCCTTCCACAAAGAAATTCATTCCTTTTTCATGCTCTCTTTTGAATAATCTGTATAATTCCTCCCGCTGCGCAAGGTCTCTTTTTTTGTCCTCAAGGCTTTTTGTTTCTTTCCATATGTTAAAATAATCTTCACTTGTAGAACTCTTCATACCAAAATAATCAAACAGTGCCTGACACGGATTTGCGCATGCTATGTTCCGATTCTGATATTCTGCTTTTCCATGCACTTTATTCTTATCACCCTGCCAAAGCTCCAGATTCTCTGAAAAAAGCATTTCCAATCTCATCCATACTGTGACACATTGACTGCTTCTGTAGATAACGCTTCCCTCCGCATCTGTATCAGGCATAGCATACTGTGCGTAATTGGTAATAACATGATTTGTCATCACAGAATCCGCCTGTAATAACTGATTATATATTCTTGTCAATTGATGTTTTTGTTCGTCATCCATACAATGCCTCATAGGAAGAAATACAATGTATGAATATCCTGAAGCATATAATTCATCTGACACCGTTTTGTGAATCATTCCATCAGCAAGGCAAACTATAACAATACAATCAGACTTATTCCATGCAGACGGCTCCGTTCCTAATTGATACGTATACAATCCGGCAATAATATCCTCACCTGATTTATATTTATCCAGCGCAGCCAAAACACTATATCCTTGTTCCCTAAGCCTTTTGCAGCAATTGCTGCCCACCTCTCCGCCACCATATATGACAAAATTAGTTTCTTTTGTTATCGTTCTCTGATTATCCATCGCTTTCATCTTCCATCAAATTCCGCCTGCAGTTCAGACTGAGGCCCATTCTCCCATCGCTTCAGAAACCCTGCTATTCTGTTGATACTTGAAAAATGTTCGGGCACAATAAAATGTCCATCTATTTTTATATGGTATTTTTCTTCCAGTTGGCTAACCAGATATACAACCATCAGGGAGTCCAAAATTCCCTCCTCAATCAAATTCGTATCATCTTCGTAATCTTCATATAAAATCACATCATCCAATATCTTCCTTACATCTTGCGCATACTTACTCATGCCTGTCACTCCCTATTGCGTACAATACTGTTTTACTGTCCTTATAGATATTTTTCTGTCTAAGGTAAAACCTGTATCCGGCATGCAGCCCAGCAATATATTTAATTTCATCAATCAAATAAGAAGGCCGCACTCCATATTCCAAAATAATATCTGGACGGCATTTTAAAATAATATGCTCCGCTCCTTTCAATATGGGCAGATCTGCAGCCATGGCATTTATTTTCATAATGGTAGGATATTCATCCGCCAGCAGATGATCTAATGTATCTACTTCCATTTCTTCTTCCGTTTCCATGATTCCATTGGCAGTACATCTATCCAGCGTCTTATTATCTGCCTGCTCTTTTGTTCTTCGATAAAAATTAGGCATATCATAGTTTAAATCTGCATTTTGGTCTGTAGTATAAAATTTCATCGTTGTTTTCTCTGACCACACTCCGCAATTAACGAGTATGGCATCCCGAATTTTTCCATAACATACAAATTTGCGCAAAGCGTCAAAGTTTCCCCTGTCAGCTTCAATGGCAACAATTTTTTTATATTTCCCATCATATTCCAGAAAACGGCACATGGTATCTCCCGTATATGCGCCAACATCTATATATTCACTGTCATTTCTGTTTCTAAGAAGCCGCTCATCAAAAAAGGTATTTCCATCTTCCAGTTTCTGAAGGCGCAACAGATTGCCAGTTAATTTATAATTGATATTCTCAATAAATATGTTTTGTGATTTCTCATCCTGTAAGATATCACAAATGGCCTCATATTCCTTGCATGAATTCAAGAAATCGTGATAATCTAAAAATCCATTCTCTATTTTAAAAGGATTACATACATGATAATAAGATACACCCTCCTCAAGATCATTGATGATTTCAAGAGCATTATTGATGGCAACTGACAATACAATACAATAGTCACTATACCTTTCTTTTATTTCTTTGTAAGATCTGATAACATAACCTTTGTCAAATATCTGCCCCCATAATTTTTCATTTCCATCGCAGACTTCTATTGGTATGATGCCTTTTTCTTTTAAGAAGGCAATTGTCTGCCTTGCCCGGCTTCCGATGCCATACATAATAATATTTTTATTGCGCTTAATCTCTTCATAATAAACATCCGGATTTATAATCTTTTCAAAGTTATTCATTCGTCATCACCTCTTTTTTTAATCTATTCCTGTCGATTTTACCATTTGGATTGAGCGGCATCTCGTTAATAATTTTTATAGTTGAGGGCAGCATATATTTGGGTAATTTTTCTTTTAACTTGATATAAATCCCTTTTTCGTTTACGCTTTTCTCTGTCTGACACACCAGAATTATTTTTTTATTATTTTCATCATATAAAGCACAGCTTTGGTTCACTTCCTTTATCACACTCGCCGCCGCTTCAATTTCTCCCAATTCTATGCGGTGTCCCTGATGCTTAACCTGAAAATCTTTCCTGCAGATATAGATAATTTCCTTTCTATCATTATATGTAACCAAATCACCTGTTCTATATATCATGTCCTTATATTTTTTGTTCAGGGGATTCTGAACAAAAACCTCTTCCGTTCTCAGCGTGTCCCCAAAATATCCCATTGACAAACATGTTCCCCTAACACAAAGTTCGCCCGTTTCGCCTGTTTTCACCTGCTCATTTTGGTCATTCAGTACCAATATTTCTGTATTCTTACAGGCTTTTCCTATAGGAAGCGGTTCCTCATCTCCGAATTCCCTATCTACTATGTAATATGTGCATACATCCGTAATTTCCGTCGGACCGTACAAGTTGACATACATAATACCAGGATAATAATACCTCCATATATTAAGCTGTCTATTGGGCATCACCTCTCCACAGAACATTACCTTTTTCAAATCATTTAACTCTGATGTCGCAAGAACTCCTGAATGCGCAACTGTTATCAGAGCAGAAGGCACCCAAAACAGCGTATTAATTTTTTTCTCTGTTAAATAATCCACCAGCATCCTGGGAAACGAAAAAAATCTCTCAGGAATAATTATCATTGTTGAACCATTGCGCAGCATCGAATAGATATCCAAAACAGAGTTGTCAAAATAAAACGGGGCTTGATTTCCAAAGATTGTATTACTATCAAACGCAAATGTGTCCGCCAGCCATTCCGTATAGTCTATAACCCCTTTATGGCTTATCACCACCCCCTTCGGCTGACCAGTGGAACCAGATGTAAACAACACATACAGCGGATCAACATCCAATACTTCTTCATAATACTTTTCTGGTAAATCATCCACTTCCTCTTCTATCCCATTTATCGAAATCTGCCTGATCTGACGAAAAAGATCACCTTCCATATTCTCTTCACAGATAACCGCCTTTGGCTGCAAAGCTGTTATAATACGATTAATACGGTCTGTTGGACTGTTTATATCTATTGGACAGTAAAAATTCCCACTATAAGCGATACCCATAAAAGCCGCTATACATGCTGTACTTTTACGCATATATACCGCTACAGGTTCATTCCGTATATCTCCACATTCCTTTTTAATCTGTCTCGCAATTTTTACAGCTTCGTTTCGGATTTCCTGAAAAGTCAGCTGTTTGTATTCGTCAATCACAGCTACTTTATTCGGATACAACCTTGCAGAACTTTCCAAATATTCT
The DNA here is from genome assembly GCA_910586435.1 of uncultured Acetatifactor sp. Classification (GTDB taxonomy): domain Bacteria; phylum Bacillota; class Clostridia; order Lachnospirales; family Lachnospiraceae; genus Acetatifactor. The sequence continues at coordinate 15,360 of CAJUGT010000047.1, forward strand.
ATGATGTTCCTGACCATATTTTCACCCCATGGAATTTATCTGTTGGATCAACTGAGCCTTGACCAATATTCTTCCCTCATAATTCGTTGTTTCATCTATTGTATGGACATCCGCAAACTGACAGCTCCCCAACAAGTAGCTCAAATCCAACACGCTGCATTCTCCTTCTGCGGCAATATTCTTTAATTTTTCTACATTCTTTTCATATAACTCGAAAAATTTGTCTCCGTAGAGTTCTTTTGCATACTGGTAATTAACCGGAGGAATGAAAAAAAACAACTTTATTCCATTTTCTCCGCAGAGAGAAATTATTTTTTTCATATATTGAATATTTTCATTATCTTCCCGCAAGTCATACATATAGTTCATACGAATAACAATACGGTCATTTCTGCCACTTGTCATCTTATTCAGGGTATCCTGCGAGGAAGTAAAATAATCCACTTTAAATTGTTCAAAACGCTCCCTTGTTACTCCCACATATTCCAGAAGCGCTTCGTCCCTGTTATGAATACTGTCACTGACCATTTCAATGAGCTTCGCATGCTGCGAACGGGGCAGCATGTGCTGCGTTCCTGTAAAAGTTTCAAAATTAGCCATTATGACAACTTTCCGCGGTTTTGTTATATAATGCACCTGGGCTGACAGAATATGATAATATGCCCTCATCCCCATTGCATGTACGGCCAGTACTTTTATCTTCTTTTCTCCCATATCCTTTTTCAGCATTTCGCCTAAATTCGCAAATTCCGAATCTTCTTTTGATATGTCTGTTATCCCACAATCCCCCATAATCAAAGTCTCGAATCCATCTTTTCTCAAGAATTCCTCCAGATACCTTTCATATAAATGATTCTCCACATAAAAGTAATCTTCATTCTCTGCAAACCCCTCTTCCTCTAACTGCTTTTTAAGCGCAATACCGTTCTCAACTGATATAAGAACAATACATTCGTCTTTCATCTTCCTGATTTCATCAAACGCTAAAATAGGAAGTTCATTTATCCTTCCACCAACCTTTACTTCATTGTTATCTGTAAACGCAGTTACCCCATATCCTAATTTTGCCATTAATAGTGAAAACGCAATGCCTCTGATACCAGCTCCCATAATGATTATTTTCTTTGCTCGAAATTTACTGTCATTCTCCTCTACAACTTTTTTTAAAGCATAATAATCAAACTTGCAAAGAGTTGTAACTGGCCATGCGAAATTATTGCCCTGTGTCATATCAGGCATCCTCCTTCTCCAATATGCGCTTTAAAATGATTTCTCTGTAATTATCAATCATATCCTCTTTTGTATATACTGTATTTTGCGAAATATAACACTGGCCGCATATAGGAGGATTTGTTCCTTTGCACTGACGAATCAGTAAATCCCTTCTTTCAGGTGAATTCCATATGTTCTTTAAAGTAATTTGATTTATATTTCCCAACATATACGGCGTCAATATCTGTGTACAGGGATATACATTTCCCTGCGGCGCCACGACAATCGTATTAAAAATTAATGGACAACATTCCTGTATGGGAAAAGTAGCCCCATATTTATTTTTTATGTTTTTAGAATTATCTTTCACCTCAACATTGAGCCATATTGGTATAATCTGCTCTACAAATACCCTGTCCGCTATGGGTTCAAAAAGCTCATAGAATTTATCCTCTTCCTCTTCTCCCAACGCAGTATCCGCTATTTTAATACAAAGCTGTGTATCCGTTTTTGCCTGGTACAGAATCTTTAGATTATTGTAAAACTTCTCAAAGTCAATTTTAACGCCGCATATTTGTCTGTATTTCTTTGATGTCAGCCCTTGCAGAGAAATTACAATTCTATCAATTTTAGACTCCGCCAGTTCAACCGCATATTGTTCATCTAAAAGCGCAGCATTGGTATGTATAGACACTTTTCCTTTTATTTTGTTCGCTTTTATATACCGAACCATATCCGGCAGTTTTCTATTACACAATGGCTCACCATGATTGGATAAAGATATTTGCCGTAAATCCTGTGGAAATTCCTGAATTTGCTCTATCACTTTACAAAAAGTCCGCCAATCCATTAAATTATTTTCGGCTGCATACCCCCAATTTTTTTTATCAAAGTCTGACCGAAAGCAATAACTACATGTGAATGGACAGACTTCACTTACGTCAATGATTACAGTGAACGGCGTGTCAAGGGGATAGATTTCTCCCAATACCTGTCTGTCTGTATCAAAAGATGGTATTTTCTTTTTGTGTTCTTTCATGGCGCCTCCCCCAATGCCTGCGTTTAAATATATCTTTCCATCCATTCTCTTTCAAATTCTTTTATTTCTGTCATATTCAAAAATTGTTCCCTGTTTTTCTTCAAAATACATTTCAAGGTGATTCCTATCTGCAAACAATCTTCCAAATGATATTTTTCTATTTTCTCAACCATACTGAGCATATATGACCATTCGGAATATAAAGCCAATTCATAGGTATCCGGCGCATACGCTTTCACAAATGCCGTCCTGTCATGAAATGCCGTCAGGTAATCCCTCATAGTCTGCGCATCCCACTTTCTTGCGTCACTTGTGAACCCTGACACATTGCCGTCATGACGGGTAACATAGTATTTATCCATGCCATGTATAACTACTTTTTTACTTGTGATCAAATATCTATACTGTGTATGGATATCTTCATTTTTACATACCTCCTCAAAGGGAAAACGCTCCAATATTGCCCTTCTGTAGAGCTTTGTGGGCATTCCTGCCCGGATATACTTTCTGCCAAGAAGCAGCCGTAGCGCTTCTTCTCCTGTTAAAACCATCTTCTCACGAAAAACGCACTGAGGGATTCTTGTCGCTCCATTCCCTTCCGATGCGCCACACATGGAAATATCCGCATCATTTTCTCTGCGCAATGTCACAAGAAATTCTAAGAAATCAGGCGCTGCTCTGTCGTCGTCATCTACAAAAGCAACAAAATCTCCTTTTGCATTCTGTAATCCAAGATTCCTCCCTCTGCCGATGGACTGTGCGCCTTCTGCCTTAAGTACTCTTATCCGTTGGTCCGATTTGGCATATTCAGCCAGCCGTTCCTCTGTTCCATCCGTACTGCCGTTATTCACAATGACATATTCAAAATCAGCGTAAGTTTGACCCAAAATGTCTTCAATCATATTGCCGACATACTTCTCCCTGTTAAACGTAAGCATAATAACAGATATCATATCTACACCTTCACTCAAAACCCTGTGATTGTAATTGACGTGGCATCACCAATAAACCTGTAGGACCACACCCAAAAATAATAACTTTATCCATGATTATCCTCCATGAAAATAATTCTGCTCCCCTCATTTTCAAAAGTGATTTTCACTTCCCTATATCTTTGCATTACATCCCTTACCTGTTTTTTATTTTCATCCGGAACATATAATAGCAAAAAGCCTCCTCCACCTGCCCCTAGGACTTTTCCACCCACTGCTCCGGCTTCTTTTGCCTTGTCGTACATAAAGTCAATTTCTTGATTTGATATTTTTGATGCCAGGCTTTTTTTCATATTCCACGCCTCGTCAAGCATTTCCCCCCATTTCTCTATATTGCCATTACTTACATTTTGTAATGCTATATCCACCATCCCCAGCATGCAATTAAGAATATGATTCTTAGATGGTATATTCTCCTTTTGTTCCGACAAGATTTCTGATGATATTCTTGTCTGCCCTGTATAATATAGCAATAAATGATCCTGCAACGCTTTTATATGATTTTGAGGCGCATTCACGGGGGTAGCCGATACCGTTCCATCCGCCCAGAATTTATATACACGGAATCCGCCATATGCGCATGCGTATTGATCCTGAATCCCTATGGGATTTCCCAGCCTGTTAATCTCAATCTCACATGCCATCCTGGCTAGCTTTTCCGGCGACGCGTATTCCCCCTTATACGCAAACAGCGCATTCAGCACACCTACGGCCAACGCGCTTGAAGAAGCCAAGCCTACGCCTGCGGAACTCAATGGAATATCTGCTGCGTAAACAATATCAATTCCATTTTCTATCCCCGCTATTTTCAAGGCTTCCCTGATAATGTTATGTTTTATTTCATCAACAGAATCCACGAACTCGTTCTTGGTATAGCAGACACGTATTTTACTGTCAAAACGTTTGCACACCATAATATATACATACATGTTCAGCGCTGCGCTGATCACCGCTCCATATCCATACCTGCTGTTCTCATAGTAGTCTTTAAAGTCTGTACCTCCTCCAAAAAAAGAGGCCCTCAAAGGCGTCTTCGAAATTATCATTTTTCCTCAACCAATTCTTTCACAATTTGTAATAAACTTCTATTGTCTGTCACCTGATATGTCCTGCACCCCGCTGCGTTTCCTGCTTCTATATCCCTGTCATCGTCACCTATCAGGATACATTTTGTCAGATCAAGAGAAAAATCCTTCTGCGCCCGATACAGCATTCCAGGCTTTGGTTTTCTGCAATCGCACCCCTCATCCCAGTTATGAGGACAATAATAGATAGCATCTATTTGACAACCCACATCCTGCGTCAAATCATCCTGCATCTTCCTATGTATTTGCTCCAGCGTGCTTTCCGTGAAATTTCCTCTGGCAATTCCCGGCTGATTGGACACAAGCGCCACCCTGTATCCCGAATCCTTCAATATTTTAATGGCCTCCTTTGCCCCTTCCATCCAGACAAACTCCTCCGGCGTCTCAATGTAACACGCCTTGGGCGCCCTTTTGTTGATTGTCCCATCCCGATCAAGGAATACGGTAGGTCCATTCTCAAAAAACTGCTCCGTCAGCCGAATGCGTTCCCAGGAGCCAATGGAATAATAACGATGCTTTATCACCGTAGCAAATAACTTCCCCTGCCTGACAAGTTCAGGATACACTGCTGCTTCAAAGTTCATGTTCTGCCCTGTGACATATTGGAGCGCCTTCTTTTCTACAATGGCATACCCAATATCCACACCCTGCAACTTGGGAAACAGTCTTGTCTTGTCATATACCACTACCCTGCCCTCATCTGTCAAAAGATTGCTCTTGGTATAACCATCCATATTTTCATAGACACTGAGCTGAACCCATGCCTGATTTTTTCCATAGTCATAGATCAGCTTCTCAAAATCAATCGGGCAGTAATTATCGCAATATAATAATAAAAAACGATTTTCTATGAACTTCCCGGCATGAAGCAAACGGTCTCCCGTATTATACTCCGTGGGCGTAATATCATAAGAAATATGAATTCCATACTCGCTGCCGTCTTTCAGATACTCCATGATTTCTTCCGGCATATAGCCCAGCAAAATCAACACATGGCAGATTCCGAAACTTTTCAGCTGTTCTATCAAATATACAATAAATGGTTTACCGCAAAAGGGATACATAGGTTTCGGATGACTCTCCGTGTATGGCCTCATACGGGTTCCCAATCCGCCGGCTAAAATAACCGCCTGATTTATCATGCTTTCCATCTCTTACTTTCCGCCTGTCTCCATAATCAAATCCACCAATTGCTGTAAAATGAGATTGTGAATGGATTCCACCATTCCATAGTGGTCCGCAGGCACATAGACATTCAGATCGCCCAGGCTTCGCATTCTGTTATCCTCCCGAAATCCGGTAAATGTCATAACAGTACCACCGATTTTCCTCATTGCGCCAATGGCTTTTACCATATTTTCCGATTCACCGGAGCTGCTGATGGCAATCAACATGTCTTTTTCCTGAGCCAGCATTTCTATTTGTTTGCTGAACACATACTCATAAGAATAATCATTAGACAGGCAGGTAAGAGTGGTTTGTCCATACATGTCATAAGTACGTATTCCTCCGTTCTTCAAAAAGTCCGCCGTCATATGCTGCGCAATTCCTGCGCTTCCTCCGTTGCCGCAAATATACAGACACCCTCCTGTTCTTTTGCGGTTTTCAAGCATTCCCATTGTCTCAAAGATGCCTTCATGATAGGTATATCTGCCGGACACGCTACTGATTTCAATGTGATCAAGAAGATATTTCAGCTTATCTATGTACTCTTCCACTCTGATTGCTCCTTTTTCAGCTTCAAATAGATTTCTCTTCCTATACAGCTTATATTGTGTTCTTTTCCCGTGCCCCAATCCAAAATCTTATTATCCATCAACAGCACTCTTCCGCCATCTTTCATCATAAATGCCCGATTCTCAACCTGTTCCCACTTATTTCCACTGTATTGATGCCATTCCCCCGAAATGCCGCTGACTGCATATAACTGTCCTTTTCCTACGACAAAGTTGATCATTTTCAGCCCCCGCATCCATGTGTACATCACAGATTCAAAACACTCCGGCTGTACATCCCAAACTTCACACCTTTTTTCCTTCGTATGAAGGATAAGATTCTTGCCCAGGAAACCGGCAAGCAAATGAATCTCATTTCCATACAGCATACCCGCCCCGAAATACGCAGATTCACCTTCCCGCAGGCTGTCCGCAATATCCTTTGGGAATTGGCTAAGCTCCCGTTCCGCAGGCCTCCCAGCAATCTCCTTCGGCAAAGCAATGTAGGCTTCAAATACATTGCGCTGAACATCCCACACCCTTATGCCATCCTGAGCATGAACCGGAATAAGCCATAGTTTTCGCTCTACACAGAATATATGGGAATACATTCTTTTTTCATTTCCCGGAAAAAGCTTATCCATTGTCTTCCGCTTATGATGAAACCTTATCACACAGTTTTCCGCCTTGTACGCAAAGAAAATATTATCCTCTATCACAGCCCCATTGCCAGTGCTTATCATCTTATTTTCGTTTTTGCCGCATACAGGGAATTGTTCCATCTCATCCGTATCCATATGAATCATCACCAGAGCATGATAATTCACAGGGATTAAGTACAGACAGTTTTCCATAATGATATATGTAACAAACTTACTTCTGCCTGTCCCCGCTGCTTTACTATGATTCTTAAACCGCAATTGATACATTCTTCTCTGCCGCGTTTCATACACAGAAATTGCTTCCGCCAAACGGGGAATGAAATACAGCTTGTCACCATATGGTACGATTCCCGCAAATAACCCAGCCTCTCCCTTTTCCGGAAAAACCGCTTCTCTTATCGTCTCATAAGTCTCACAGTTCATGCGATATAAGCCATTATTCCAATATGGCACATACCAGTATTCTTCATTGATACAGCACACGGCCTCCGCTGCCGCAATGGCGTAACGAACATGGCTCTTCAAATTTATGTCCTGTAAAATGATGGTCTTTCCCGCTTTCTGAAATAGCCATTGAACTGAGCTGGGGTCTCCATAATACGCATCGCTTAACGCTGCTGCCCTGTTCATATCCGCACTGTCGTCATAAATCCCCCAGTTTCCTTCCCTGTATTGTCCAACAAGATCACAGTACTTCTCCCAAAGCTGCGGGCGCATGGATGTAATCGTTGCCTGAATCAATGGATGAGGCCTCCAGAGCAACGCAATTTCATCTCTGTTTTCATAAAAAACGCTGAACACATCCCGCATTTTAGCCAGCATTTTCTCATTATAATTTAACAACGCTGATACGCTTGTATTATAAAATACAATCTTCTTCCAGCTTCCGTCCGGCCTTTCAATCACCTTGCGCCATTCCATTGGTATCTCCAGATCTTCTCTCCTGGTTCCCAACACTTTGTCCACCTTTGGAGATCCCAGGCCAAGTATCTTCCTCTCCCAATATCCCCGGCTCTTTTCCCCAATCTTCTCCGTCAGAACCGCAATATATACCTGGCGCATATCCTCAGATTGTACAATGACTCTGTCTGCGTTTATGACTCCCTGCACAAGACAGAACTTATCCATTCCTTCTATGGCCTTTTTGTCATCCGCCTTAATCTCTCCCAATATAAAATAAGGTACATAGATGAGCAGATCAGTAAATCGCTTCAAATTTCCGGAATAAAAAAAAGGCATTACGCTGGTCACATAATTATATTCATCATAAGGATTATGTATAAAAATCATATCCGGCCTGCGCTTCTCGAAATCGTAATCCTCATAATGCAGCAGGGGCACATGGGTTGGATACCAGCCTGCCTCGTAATGCATTTTTCCAAGGCTTCCGTCCGGATTCTTGTCATAGTAGGGTATCGGAATCACATAAGCATCACAATTTGGATCCTCGTCCGCTGTTTTCCAGACGCTCTCCATGCTGTCCCACATGGATGCTTTATATGGAAGAAACACAACTTCACAGGAAGTCTTTGCGTCCTCCCTGATACTGCTTTCTATCCGGCGCAAAACCGCCTGAAGTTCTTTATAGACTTTGCCTGGGTTTATTTCCACTTCCCTGGCAAGACTTTCATAGATTTGGTATAACTGTTCACAATAATCTTCCAACAAAGAGATGGCTGGGAATTTCTCGCCTTCTGTTTTCTCCAGAAGTTCTCCCAGGGCCAGCGCCCCTTCCTGACATTGCGAAAGCAGAGCCTGCGCTTGCGGAACATTCCCTTTCTCAATGTACTTTTTTATTTCTCCATGTACCTGAGCAAGCAGCGCCACAAACTCTTCCGCCTGCTTTTTCTGCATTTTCCTCATGTCAACCCATTCCTCTTTGCTCTTTTTCCCACAGTGACGCATTCTCACCCACAGTCTTTATATTTTTAATAAGACATATTTTGTCATCTTTTAGGACGCAACGCCTTTTCAGACACTTTGCTTCTTCAGATGATGCTGGCTTAGTTGCTCCCAAAGCACCCTGCCCGCTTCGCTCCCGGTACTTCTTAACGCTGTTCCGCCGGCCATTTCATCCGTCAGTCCCGCGTTTAAGTTCCCACAGGTCTTGGCCTACCCAATACCCATCCCCAAGGGGAATGGCTTCTAAGGCCGTTCTTGTTTTTAGGCTTATTGAACCACTGAGCTTCAATAAGATATCAAAAGAATTCTTCCACGGTCCTATTCCCCTTTCCGGCTTTCAGTCAAACGCAGCCTTCCAGCGCGTTCATCCATGGCTTCCTTCCTAATGAACTTTTTATAAACTTATTTACCTGTTTTATGGTTTTTACGTTATTGCATCCAGGCCATCTCCAAACTATTCCGCTTTATTTCTGACCTGCTCTTTTCCTCTCTTCAACACATTTCTTGCCGTATTCTGCCTCTCTGGCATCTCTAATCCACAGGAAGTACAATGAAAAACATTCTCTTCTTTGATTCCTTCCGCCCCGCATCTGCTGCATTCGCTGCTGATTCCCTTCCCAAATACTTCCTTTAATTCAATAGCTCTCTCCCTGCACTTCTGTACCAGCCGGTTCTTGATATAGCCCTTCTGCCACATACTCACCGTGGCGTTCACTTTCCTGTTCACTCCCGCTTTCGCAGTCGCAGGCAGCTTTGGCAGATACAATATTCCGGGCTTCTCTGTTTCCAGCATCCGGTTAATCTCTTCATTTACATAAACGTGCAGTGCCTTTTCTAATCTGGCTTTTCCGGCATGATACTTCTTCATACCAGGGTTATTCCTGGCATACTTCCGATGGCGTGCCAGCCTCTCCCTCACATATTCGCTAAGGGCGGACTGGTATTCTAAATATTCTTTCCCATAGACATGCCCGCTGTCCGTGACAAACATGCAGCGCAGTCCCATTGCCAGCCCCGTTTCGCCGGAATATCCCGCCGGGTGCTTCTGCCTTACCTCCATGGGCACATTAATTGTAATATTTCCTTCTTCCACATGAAGGCGGATATAAATCTGCCTTTCATAGCGATTGTTGTCCGTAAGTGGAATAAACAGTCTCTGGCGGCTTTCCTTCATAGACAAATAGATACCATGGTCAGCATACCGATATCCCTTAGGGGACACCGCAAAACCCTCCGCCCTGTCCGCATGAGGCTTTACCAAATGTCTGCGCACCTGTCTGCGCAGGTATTGATTTAACTTATGTGTATCTTTTCCTTCACAGAGAGAAGTATAAGTTTCCTTCCAGTCTCCTTTGAGGACAGGCTCCCTTCCTTCCAAAACCGCCTCAAAACAGTGGCTCTGCTTCATTATAAAGCGCAGGTAATGCCTCTCTTCCGGCGTCAGATTTTCATTGGCTCGAATATTCTTCTCTATGCGGCTCTTGGTCTGACTCCACTGAGTCTTGATATCCCCTAACGCATCAAAAATCGCAAGGTAGAAGAAGACAGAAGGAAGTCCCAGTCTCTCCCGCAGACCGCTTTTTGTCATCTCATTCTGCACAGTGTAACCTGGGTATATCTTGGTCAGGCCGCCTATTCCTCCGTAACGGTCATATACGAAGTTGCGGACTGCCCGGCAGTCCTGCGCTATTTCTGACAATCTCTCCATATCCCTGGCAGGAATTGGTTCTTTATTATACTGATAGATTGTCTTGTATATTGTCTCCTGGGACATCCGTCTTTTTACCTCTTGTGTTGGTTCCCGCCACCATATCACTGCTTCGGAATTTTCGTAGAATATGTAATTCCACGAA
>CAJUGT010000048.1:0-15655 GCA_910586435.1 uncultured Acetatifactor sp.
GAAGACCATTTGGATATAGATACCTTTTACAAAACGCTGGCATATGCGTGTCTTTATAAATCTTATGGAAAGACTGTAGATGCCATAAAGGCTGAGGAAATTACTATGTCAATTATCAGGGAGGCAAAGCCGATAGAACTTCTCCGTTATTTTAGAGGACATGGATGCGATGTGACGAAAGTTTATGGAGGAATCTATTATGTCAAAGGAAAGACATGGTTTCCAACACAGATTGTTGTCACAGGTGAACTGAATTGGGATGCGCACATGTGGCTAAAGGGCCTATCGGGGAATCTGCAAAAGGGTGAAATATGGAAGATGCTGAAAGAAAGGAACCATATGACAGAAAAAGCAGATAGAGAGCTGGCAGATTCTGTCTTGGAAGTAAGTATTAGCGCAAATAGGGAAATAATTGACGAGTTGATAGGAGATGAGAGTATGTATGAAGCGTTGATGGAAATTATGGAGCCGAAGATTCAGTTGAGGGAGAAAGCAGGGTTGAAAAGGGGTATTCAGGGGGCCGTAAGTCTGCTTCGCAATGTTGGTCAGGGAGATGATATGATAAAAGCAGCTATCATGGAGCAATATAATCTCGCTGAAGATGAAGCAGAGGAGTATATTTGTAATAATGCATGAAGCGTTGATAGAGATTATGTAGCCTGAGATTAAAAAGCTGGAAGATATCGTTATGAAAAAAGGTACTCAGGATATGGCATATATATTAAGGAATTTTGGCCATAAAGATGCAGAAATTAAAACCTCAAATTATAAAACGGTTCAAGTTGTCTTTAGAAGAAGTGGAAGACTATTTGCGAAACAGCCAGTTTTATAAAGCGGGGCATGAAGCCTCAAAGATTATATCTTGAGGCTTCATGCCTATTCCTATTGAGTATATAAATTTGCAAAAAGTTAAGGGGGAAGGGATCATGAAATGTTTTTGGGCATATTCGAATCATCCGCATAATGTAAAGAATGACGTGACTGATGCTGTAAATCAAATTAATAATAGTGGAATTATCTCGATTAAACCATGGGAAACAATGGATATTGAGGGGAATTTTATTATTGGTGAAATATTAAAAGAGATTAACGCCTGTGATGTCTTTGTATGTGAACTATCTAATTTAAATAATAATGTTTTGTATGAACTAGGATATGCTATTGCAAAGAATAAAAAAATAAGAATTTTTATTAATCAAAATCTGAAAAATGTGAAAGAAGAGTTCAAAAGCTTCAGCTTGCTAACATCGATTGGATTTGTGGATTACATTAATAGCAGTCAGATGCTTAATTCTCTATATAAGTTAACCTGTTGTGCTACTTATAATTAGAAACTGCATAGTTTGTTGAAAGGCATAAAAAGCCAAAAAAACCCTTCCAGATTCTGAAAGTGTAAATTTTCAGAATATCAACTGCTTGATTTTACCAATGTCACAGGAGGCGCGGAATATACTGTTGAATGCCATGCACAGATTATGTCCCAATACTTTGTTCTGAGGTCGGGACTTCCCCAGCATACCCTTTGTCTCCGAGAATCACCAGGCCTAATTTGTTTTCCGCAAGGTCCCGTAGCCCTTCCCGGTCATCCACTGAGGCCGTAGTGACCTCAAATGCCGTGATATAGCCTTCCAAGGTAATCATGGCATGAACCTTGAAGCCGAAATAGGTCTCTTTCTTGGAAGGGCACCTTCCGTAATTTGCCCCGTCCTCACGGAAGGAACGGCAGTAGCGGGCACGTCCGAACTTACAGACGGGAAGAGGAAAGCTGTCAACCACAAAATAATGACTGACCGGTATCGGAAAGGAATGGACCAGTTTCTGACGGAGCAGCTCCGTCACCTGGAGAGACCGATAGGTCAATTCATAGGTCAATTTCCGTTCACCCGATTCTGAAACCCTTGACATCCTGGGAAAAATACCCCTGAAATGACGGACTCTGACTCCGTCATTTCAAGGTTCGAATCCTTGTAGCCCTGTTGCAAGCAGGATTTGCGCTGCTTTTAACACCCCGGTGGAGAGATTCATCGGGGTTGTTTTTTGCAGTAAAACCAAGGTTCCGGGCTTTGGAACTATAAATTATTCTATGGACATGAAAAATGCCATCAGTAACATTTTACTGGTTTTCCGGTAAAAATCGGTCTAATATCAGGCTCTTTCCCATGCGCAGTAATTCCTGTGTCTGCTATGGGACTGGATTTTGAGGAGAACAGGGCAGTGGAGGCAAAGCCGATAGAGCTTTTCCACTATTTTGAAGAGTATGGATGCAAAGTGACGCAAGCCTACGGAGGAATCTGGAGCTGGCAGATTCTGTTTTGGAAGTAAGTATTAGCGCAAATAGGAAAATAGTCGAAGAGTTCATAGGAGATGAAAGTATGTATGAAGTTTTGAATCCCTGCCCGCCATGTTGAAAAAGGGATTGTCATGCTGTAAGCCCCCTTGTGAAGAGATTCACGGGGGTTTTTTAGCGCGCTTTGGGGCGCGCCCTGGCACTGTTTATTCCTGCGGGCAATGAGCCAAGCGGCCGTGCTTGCACGGACAGTTGGTGAATGCCGCGAGGGTCAAATACCCCGCCCCTTGGGGCGTTGCAAGCTTGATACCCCGTTGCTTGCAGCGGGGTCTTTGATTAATGTGGCTGTAGATAAGATACAAAGCAAAGATTTTACAACTTAGGCACAAGTCGAACACAAGCATTTGACATTTTCCTGATATGCTATACAGGCAATGAATTAAGTATAGGAAAGGGCCGCAGCATTTGTAGGAGATTACCGGCAGGGGATTGAAAATACAATGGGGCGGTATCAGGAGGTAGTGAGAAATGAAAAAAAGAAGTGTACGATGGATGGCGTATCTGTTGGCTATGACGCTTTTTGCGGGCATTCTCGGCGGGTGCGGAAAAGAGGATGGGGAAAGTACTTCTCCGTCAGATACGGGGGATGTTCCCTCTGAAGATTCGGTCAAGGGCAGATATGTGGAACAGCAGGAAGTATTGCCAGAGGAATTGAAGGACTGGTCGATTGCGCAGATGTATGAAATAGAAGGGAAGCTGCGATTTGTAACCACAGGGCAGGAAGAGGGGAAAACCATTTTGCGGGAATGGGAAATGCAGGAGGAGGGATTGGTGGATGTAACCCAGGAATGGCTTGCCTCTATGGCGTTATCCTGCGGTGATTGGGTGGATGTGCGTCTGGTACAGGGAAATGGCGGCACACAGTATCTATATACAGGCTATGTGGCGGAAGGGGAGGAAAACTATAAGAGCCACTTGTGGAAAGGGGACGGTGGGGCTGCAAAGGAAATCACGCCTGAGAAATGGACTGTTCAAAATGAAATGTGGGGCGGCTATGAAATGATACAGGGATTGGCAGCATTGGACAATGGGACATTGATGACATATTCCTACACTTCGGTGGATATTTTGGACGGAGAAGATGGAAGTGTAAAGGAAAGTGAATCAGTTTCTTATTTATATGAAGGGAATGCTGTGACGGATGGAGAAAATGTATATCTTTTTGCCGGCACACAGATTGAGAAGCGCAGAGAAGGCAGGGGGGAGAATGTTGAAACCATCCCCTATCCTGTGGCAGGTGGCAGCAGTTCTCTGGTGATGGATGGAAGCGGCAGTATCGCCTTTGGGGGAGAAGGGGGTCTGATGCTGGGGATAGTAAAGGACGGCACTTTGATTGCAGCCGGAGAAGATGGTATTTTCAGAAGGACCGGGACAGCGGAAGACGCAGGCTGGGAGCAGCTTGTGGAAGGGGTTGACACAGATTTTGCGCTGAAGGACTATCGGTGTAAAGATTTGACAGTGCTGGAAGACGGGGTTATATATGCCCTGTTTATGGTCAATGGAACTCCGAAATTGAATCGGTATGTGTATGATCCGGAGGCGGTCTCAGAAGTGACACAGATTTTAAAACTGTACACGGTATATGAGAATCCCACGTTGAAACAGGCGGCAGCCATGTATCATAAGGCCCATCCAGAGGTGCTGATTAACATAGAATATGAGTATCCAATGTATTTTTTGGGCCATGAGAACTATGACGATGTATATAAAAAACTGAATACCATGCTTATGGGGGAGGATGCGCCGGATCTTCTGGTGACAGATTATTTGAAGGCGGATTCTTATGGGAGCAAGGGGCTGCTGACAGACCTGGAGGACGTGGTGAAACCGTTGGAGGAACAAGGGGATCTTTTGTCCAATATCACAAGGAATTATTTGCAGGAAGACGGGCATAGGTATGTGGTGCCTTTGTGGTTTGAGGTTCCTTTGGCAATGGGCAGGGATATCAAAGCGGAAGATATGGGTTCCATGGAAAGCCTGGCCAAATTCCTTGCAAATGCGGAAGGGAGCTATATGGGGCCTCAGACTGCGGCAGAACTGGTGGATATATTTTACCCATATTTTTGCGGGGAAATTGTCAGGGATAAGAAGTTGGACAAGGAAGCAATGGGCAGGTATCTGGAGTATCTGAAGGCCATAGGCGATAATTGCGGAGTCATGGCTTCCCGGCCGGAAAATGATTCATATGATGGTATGTGGGAATTGGGTGCTGAGGCAAAGCTGGCATTTGAGAAAGTGGGAGGTTTTACAGGATGCATGTTTCCCATGTCCATGGTGGAATATATCAAAGGGGAATATGCTGCTTTTGAAGATATGTTTTACCCTGTGACGCAAATGGGTATCTGTTCCAGGAGCAAATACCAGGATACCGCAAAGGATTTTCTGAAATTTGTGTTGTCGGAGCAGGTGCAGGATATGGATAATTATGACAGGTTCCCTGTAAACAGGAATTCCCTTGTGATGCAGTCTCAAAAGGACCGTTCTGATTATATGGCTGTGGTTTCGTTTAAAGCAGATGATGGCCAATACACGCATTTTGAAAGCAAGCCTTATTCCCAGGAGACGGCAGCGCAATTGGTGAAGCTTTGTGAAGCTTTGAAGAAACCAGTCAAAGAGGATGCCAAAATTCGGGAGGTACTGACGGAATGTCTTGGGGGATATTTGGATGGCACACAGTCCAAGGAAGATACAATACAAAAGATAGAAGCCGGTTTGAAGATGTATTTGGCGGAATAGCGTATTTTGATGCGTTCTTGTGTACTTGAGGTCACAAATGATACGTCCCATACTTTCCTGTGCAGCCATGTGGGGATGCGGGAAAGTATGGGGCGTGTGATTGTCAGTTGATTCTCTCTAACAGACATTCCGCCTGAAAAGGCTTCACCACAAAGGCAGCGGCTCCAAGCTGCAGGGCCTTTTCCACATTGAATTTTTGGGACAGAGCCGAAAGCATTACAACTTTTTGCTCAGGCCATTCTTCTTTTATGATTTTTAGCGCTTCCATTCCATCCATGACAGGCATGTTAATATCGAGGACACATACATCCACAGTTTCCTTTCTCAGTACATCTATGCATTCCCGGCCATTCTTTGCCTGTAAAACGGTATGCCCATCATGGGTGAATATATCATTGAGCATCATTCGCATAAAATCTGAATCATCCGCAACAAGAATTCTCATACTCTGTTCCACCTTGACAAGGGGAATGTAGTCAAAAATGCTGTCCGCCTGACTTTGGTTTAACAAGGTACTCAGGTCCTCTGAAGATTTGACTGGAAACCAAAGCCCAAGCAGCTCGTCGGTAGTTACCCACAGTGCGTTGGAAAGCAAAGGCAGCATGGTGATATCCGGATAAGAAACGCCCATCTCCCATCTTGATACTGCCTGAGGTGTAACATTTAACCTGGCGGCCAATTCGGCCTGTGTAATATTTCGTTGTTGACGCTTAGCTTTGATTACTTCTCCGATGTTCATAGCATTCCTCATTTCTACGCCGCCTGTCTCAACGCTCAAGTTTGGGGAAGCAGCGTGAACTCAAACCTGAGGGCGAAAGCTATGTTCCGCTTTGTGTACGGTTGTAACGTATCACCGGTGATTAAATGCAGTTTATCATACGATATATAACTTCGTCAATCAACCAGCAATTGTGCTATATTTGGAGTAGTGTGAACATAAGAGTACGGACGGCCAGTGAAACCAACAGAATAGTAAAGGATTATCGCCCATAGAAAATCTGCGCAATGGGGGAATCCGGCGAGAGAATAACGGTTTTATTATTTCCCCGCATAGAAGACTTCAGTGCGTCCAAACTTCTGACAAAGGAATAGAATTCCTGTTTTGATTCGTCATTATAGGCTTCTGACAGAATCCGCATGTATTCCGCTTCACCTTCCGCAATGAGGATGGCGGCCTCTTTTTCTGCTTCAGAGAGCAGAACGGTGACTTCCTTGTCAGTGGTGTTCTTAATCATCTGTGCCTCGGAACTTCCTTCCGCAGTAAAAGTGGCGGCGATATTGTCACGTTCGGAAATCATACGTTCGTATACGGCGGCCTTGTTGTCGCTGGGAAGGTCAAGCTTTTTTGTCTCAAAGGATAATAGTTCAATGCCGTACTGTTCCAGTGAATTGCCTATATTTTGCATGATGGCTGCGGAAAGTTCTCCGTTACGGCCGGAAATCACATCATCCTGGCTGGTGCTGCTGATGATGTTCTTAGTGGAATTGTAGACAATGGCATCCAGACGGCTTTCGGCATTGGTGATGGAAGAATTCAGGGTCTGGGCAAATTTCTGTGGATCTGTGATATGCCATAAAATGTAGCTATCGCAGATCATGGTTTTCTTGTCGCTGGTGATGACATCGGAGGAAGACAGGTCATAGAGCAGAATCTGCTTTGGCAATGTATCCACACTTTGAATAAAAGGAATTTTGAAGCTGATACCTGCCTCTGACACCACATGATCTATCTTGCCGAATTGACGGACCAGACTGTATTCATTTTCCTCTGTGATGACTATACTGGATGCGCCTGCCACAAGGGCCGCAAAAACCAGGAAAATTGTTATAACCTTTGCTGTAGCCTTCATATTTAGCCTCCTAATTTAAGGTTCCCGCAGGCGGGAACCTGCTGCGTCTCTGCGCTGTCCCAGGGAGAAGAAAATTTTGTCCGTAGGGTAATACAGATAGAATTTCCTTCGGGGAATTTACGCTTTGGACTGCTTTCAGTTTCTATTGACATTTCTCAGCGAAACGATTATGGTTCCTGCTGCAAATCAAAGTCATTCCCAGAGGGGTCCTGCTGAGAGGAACTGTCTGCGTCATCCGATGTACCGGTAAAGGACTCCAAAGGATAGAAAGTCTGTACGCTGCCGTTGCCGCTTTCGATAAGGATTTTCAGGTCGGGCAATACATCTTCCATGGTCTCATAAAACATTCGCTGTTTTGTAATGGCAGGGTTTTTGATATATTCCGCGTACATTGCGTTGAAACGGGCTACCTGAGCGGTGGCTTCGTTGATTCGTTCTGTCTTTTGAGCTTCGGCGTCCTTGATAATGCCGTCCGCACGGGCCTGTGCTGAGGGCAGCTGCTCGTTGCGGTATTTATTGGCGTTGTTCAGAGCGGTTTCCTTGCCCTGTTTGGCGGTTTCCACTGCCTTGAACGCTTCCATGACTTCAACGGTGGGGGGCTCAGAATCCTGTATGGTAATATTTACGAGCTGGACACCGATGTCATGGTCTTCTAAGCGCTGCAAAATCATTTCTCGAATAGCGGCCTGTATTTCGTTTTTTCCTGTGGTAAGCACATCATCCACAGGGTAACTTCCGATTACGGTACGGATACAGCTTTGACTGATATTTTTCAGAATTTCCAAAGGATTTCTGGATGCAAACAATGCCTTTACAGGATCGCTGTAACGGTACTCCACATAGAAATCAACGTCAATAAAATTAAAATCAGAGGTTATCATCAAGGACTCATCTTCGTTTGTCTCGTTGGAGCCGGTATTGTATCCGATGGAGAACCCCTGTATTGTGGTATTGACTTTTCGTACCTGCTGTATGAGGGGAATTTTAAAATGAAGTCCCGGTTCGGTAACTGCCTGGGGACGGCCCAAAGTGATCAGTACTGCCTGTTCCTGCTCTTTGATTTCGTAGGCAGAGTTAAAGAGCAGAATGACAAGAACAAAAGCCGCAAGAATAAGGACAATCATCCTACCCGGTGATTTCTTTTTTCCCGGGGAGTCCGCCTGGCCTCCGTCCATGGTTTCAAAGCCGTTTTTTCTGTTGCGAAAAGAATCTCTGTTCATAAGGGTCCCTCCTGTATCATTTCCACTAATTTTAAGTACCAGGGAGCATTGCTGTGTTATCTTTCTAATACAATAATACGATGGATTTCACAATACGTCAATAATATTTCTATAATCTTTTTCTAAACTCTCAGGAAATGGATAACATTTCTCACAGGTTACTGAATTGCCCCCAATGGGCGAAAAAAACAGGAAACCTTTTCTTGATTTCCTGTTTTTGTCAAATCATAATTGAATGCCGGCGGGTTCGTTGCCTGGTTTTTGTAGCTGCATTAAAATTTGAGTGTGTTTCTGTCACCGTAGAGAATTTTTCCTCTGTCAGAGGCACTGGGTTCTACGATTTTGCCGTTTTTGTCATAGCTTGTTAAAAGGGATGAATTTCTTGCAGCGGTCTTTTTGCCGTTGTTGGTTAAAAGGCGGATGACTCGATCCATGTCCCCCTCCTGAAGGGACTGGCGGATTTCATAATCGGGCAATTCGTCCTGTAAGGGAAAAATGTTCAATCTCTTCTGGGTGTGTGTGCTGTCCGCCGGATTATCAAGAGCTGTGACAGGGGCGGCATTCAGGAGGTCCAAAGTGTCAGCGGGATTCATGGGAAGCGCAGAGTCTTCAGCGTCCGAAGATTCCCCGGAAGCTGTGGGAGGGAAAGAATCAGAGGATTCCATAGTTTCTGCGGCATCCCCTGAGACGGTTTGGATGTCCTTTTCCGCCGGAGGGTCGTTCCATAGTTGATATAAGAAATCCCGAATTGCCCCGAGGGCTGTCTTGACGAAGGAGCGTATGGTTTCCAGGACAGGTACCTGTTCGGCAGTGTTTGCGGTTGTTTGTTTTTCCTTGTTTTGTTTTGAGCCATAGGAAGCCTGCCCGTTGCCGGAAAGTTCCAGTTTTACACCATCCCGCTCAGAGAGCGGTTTGTTCTCGCTGTCGGAGGCATCTTTTTTGAACATATCCCCGGATTCCCGGAGAGAATCGTTCCCGTTGTCCTCCAGACTGAATTTTTCCGTGGAGCCTGGGATGCTTGGCTTTTGCTGTTTTGTGTAAACAGGATAATGATTTCCGTCAACTTTATTGACCATAATAGGGATAACACTCCTCTCTATATGACGAAAGCAAGAGCAGGCTGCCTTGAGGCAATCCGCAGTTTTGTTTTCATCATACCACAGTAAGAGGTGTTTTAACCAGCGGTTTTTTGATATTTATTATATTTTTCCATGCCCTCTTTGTCTTTCAGAGCTGCGCAGGCTCTGTACAGTTGTGCGTAAATGGCCCCGGCGCTTTTGTCCGATGTGCGGACAAGCTTACCGGCAAAATCATCTTTCTCTGTAAAAGCCAGGACTTCACGGGCATTTCCGGTTAAAAGCAGCGCCTCAAAATAAAATTGAAGATGAAGCGCTGTTTTCTCTGACAGGTATTGTTCGAGGCATTCGGTGAGAATCTGCTCATCTTTGAGTTCTTCTGCCAGAAATTGCAGCCGCTGCATGGTGAATGCCGCAAATAGTTCATCATCCTCCCCCTTTGCCATGGGAATGAGCGTTTCGCAGAGTTTCAGCGCTTCTGTGTGATATTCCCTGCTCCTTTGCAGAAGCATGTGAAGTTTCAGGGCCAGCAGTTTCAGATTGCCGTCATCCTCTTTCAATTCCATGTTCAGGTAGCGCATGGCTTCCCGGTAATTCAAATCGTTTCGGTCAGAGGAATATTTTTTTACCAGAAACAATATCTTCTCATAATCTGATACCCCAAACAGTTCATCAATACTTACATTAAAAAATGCGGCAATCTGCGGCAGCAGACATATATCAGGCACACTGACGCCGTTTTCCCAGCGTGAGACAGCCTGGGGTGAAACCTTCAGATAGCCTGCCAGAGTCGTCTGGGTAATTTCCTGTTCCTTTCTCAGTCTCGCAATCTGTTCGCCGATTTTATGTTCCATATAAAGCCTCCTTATTCCAGTTCCCGCGAAGGGCAATTTATTTTCCTGTTACACTGCAAAATCTGTCAATCGAAAGGTTACTTTCGATGGAGCACTAGAGTTTGTTTCGGGAAAGCTTTCCTTTTTCATCGATGTAAAATGATTATACTAAACAAAATGGTATTTGTATATTAATTGTATAGTTGACTGATTTACATGGGCTGATTTATGCTGCCGTTTGCCTGTGGGTTACTTGTGGATACCGCAAAGCTTTTTCCAGTGTGCTTTATGAAAAAATCAGATGGCTTGGTACGGAGTTGCGTTATGACCCGCTGCCTGATACCAGAGGTATCACAAAGTGAAAATGACAGCAGGTTTTTTCATTGAATTATGACTGTCTTTGTGATATAATCCGAACCAACAAATCTGAATCCGGAAGGGGAAGAGTTCTTATTGATACTGTGTGGCAAGGAGGTCAATGCGGAATGATTACAATATCCCTGTGTATGATTGTGAAAAACGAAGAAAAAATATTGGGAAGATGCCTGGACAGCATAGCGGACCTGGTGGATGAGATTATTATAGCGGACACGGGTTCAACGGACGCCACCAGGGAAATCGCAGGGCGTTATACGAAACATGTGTATGAGTTCCGGTGGGTGGATGACTTCAGTGCCGCAAGAAATTTCGTCTTTTCCAAGGCTGCCATGGAATATATATATTCAGCGGATGCGGATGAAGTGCTTTCAGAGGAGAACAGGGAACGGTTTCGGCGGATGAAAGAGACATTGCTTCCGGACATAGAAATTGTCCAGATGAAGTATGCCAATCAGCTTCAGTTTGGCACGGTATATAATTATGATGAGGAATACCGACCAAAACTTTTTCGGAGAAAGCGGGATTTTGTCTGGGAGGAACCGATTCATGAGATGGTGCGTCTGACACCTGTGGTCTATGACAGTGATATTGTAATTACCCATTTGCCGGAAGAAAGTCATGCAAAGCGTGACCTGGAAAACTTTCAAAGGCATTGCGGGAAAGGGTATCGTCTGTCCAAACGGCTTCATGGGATGTATGCCAGAGAGCTGATGCTGGCAGGGGATGCGGAAGATTTCGCAATGGCGGCGGGGTTTTTTATGGCTTCAGCAGCGGATGCCGATAGAGATGGGGAAGAGCTGGCGCAGGCTTGCTGCGTTGCGGCAAAAGCTGCCAGGCTGGCAGGAGATGTGGTGGCTTTCTTTAAATATACCTCCAAGGTCATTGCGGAAGAGGCATGTTCGGAAATATGCTGTGAAATGGGGCACTTTTATGAAGAACATGGAGACTGGGAGGAGGCAGCTGTGTGGTATTATAATGCGGTATATGAAACGGAACCAATTTTATGCATTTGCGCAGGGGGCAGGGAAAGCCTCGAAGGACTGATACGATGCTATAAAGCCATGAACAGCCCGGAACAGGCGCAGATATACCAGGAAGAACTGCACAGGAGAACATAGGGGCGCCGAAGTGTTTTGCTGAACAGGTGGGGTTACGAAGGCGCATGAGAGCAAATTTCATGAGACACTACTTAGTGTCTCTGGGTACTTCCGAATGAAATTTGTCTCTCCTGTGTGTGCGCCGAAGGAACCACACCCTTTAGTGCTGTCGCACAGCGATTTAAAATAGTCCAACTAAGAAATGTCAAAAGGACATTTAAAAACAGTCTCGTAACGAAGGTGCCCGGAAGGGTTTTCAGACGCAAAAGCGGCTGAATAACCCTTCCCTCATAGGGGCACCGAAGTGCAGAGACGGGACTGGAATAGGAGAACAAAGATGAAGTGGGAAGAAAATGTACGAAAAGTAGTGCCATATGTGGCGGGAGAACAGCCTCGGAAGAGGAATATCATTAAGCTGAATACCAATGAATGTCCGTATCCTCCGGCGCCCGGCGTGAAAAAGCTGGCGGAGGAGATGGAGTATGCCAGTCTGCGCCTGTATCCGGATTCCGGGGCAAAGGTGCTGGCGGAGGCTCTGGCGGAATATTATCATGTCAGTCCGGAACAGGTATTTGTGGGGGTGGGGTCCGATGATGTGCTGGCAATGGCCTTTATGACGTTTTTTAACAGCGAAAGGCCCATTCTGTTTCCTGATGTGACTTATTCGTTTTATGATGTGTGGGCCGATTTGTACAGGATTCCTTACAGGACCTGTCCCCTGGATGAAGACTGGCATATCCGTCCGGAGGATTATGGACAGCCAAATGGGGGAATCATATTTCCCAATCCCAACGCGCCCACCGGTCTGGCGGAATCATTGGAATCTGTGGAGAAAATCCTGGAAGCCAACCGTGATGTGGTGGTGATTGTGGATGAGGCATATGTGGACTTTGGGGGAACAAGCGCATTGCCATTATTGGAAAAATATGATAATCTGTTAATTGTGCAGACTTTTTCCAAGTCCAGAGCCATGGCAGGGCTGCGTATCGGCTTCTGCATCGGAAACGAAAAGCTTATTGGCTACCTGAATGATGTGAAATTTTCATTTAACTCTTATACAATGAATCTGCCGGCGCAGGTTCTGGGGGTGGAAGCGGTGAGAGATGACAGGTATTTCAAAGAGATAACCGGGAAAATTGTCGCCACCAGAGAGAGGGTCAAGGGAGAACTTAAAAGAATGGGATTTTCCTTTCCTGACTCCGGCGCCAACTTTATTTTCGCCACTCATGAAGACATTCCTGCCAGTGAGCTTTTTGAGGCACTCAGGAAAGCCGATATTTATGTAAGGCATTGGAACAGGCCCAGAATATCCAATTTCTTGCGTATTACCATAGGCACGGACGAACAAATGGATGAATTGCTTGCATTTTTGGAGAAATATATCAAAACGTGGAAGAATGGAGAAAAGATATGATTAAAAGTTTCTTAAAAGGTATGGTCATTGGCATAGCCAATATTATTCCCGGTGTCAGCGGCGGCACCATGATGGTGTCCATGGGAATCTATGATAAGCTGATTCACTGTATTACACATTTGTTTAGTGAGTTTAAGAAAAGTGTGTTGTTTTTGTTCCCGATTGCAGTGGGCATGGTAGTGGCCATAGCGGCCAGTTCCTTCGGCTTGACCTATTTGTTTGGCAATTTTCCCATCCAGACCAACCTTTTATTTGTAGGGCTGATTCTGGGAGGGCTGCCCGCAATCTGGGGCAAAGTGAAGGGAAAAAATATCCGGATAGGACATATGATTGCGGGAATTCTGTTCTTTGTCCTGGTGGTAGGGCTGGCGTTTGTAGGAGAGACAGAGGGAAACGCGGCGGACATTTCTTTTAGCGTCGTGAATGTGATAAAGCTTTTCGGAGTGGGAATCATTGCGTCGGCAACCATGGTCATCCCAGGTGTGAGCGGTTCCATGGTTTTGATGCTAATGGGATTTTACCACCCTGTATTAAACGCTATCAAAGACTTCTTTACAGCGCTTGCGGCCATGGATGTGAATGGTATCCTGGAAGGCTGCGGTATCCTTGTGCCCTTTGGTCTGGGCGTAGTGGCGGGGATATTCGGAATAGCGAAGCTGGTGGAGATTATTTTCGAGAAGTTCCCCCTGTATGCTTATTGGGCGATTATCGGGCTGATTGTGTCTTCTCCGGTGGCCATATGGCTGATGGGGACTTTCCCTGCGTTTACGGTGTTTAATATACTTACGGGCGTGATTGCGCTTGGCGTGGGATTTGTGATAGCGATGAAACTGGGCGAATAGTTTCCCGTAGAAGGGGGGATGGGAGTGTATCAGGATTTTGCGGAAGTGTATGACGAACTTATGGATGACACGCCCTATGAGCAGTGGCGCGATCGGATAGACAGTCTGATTCAAAAGTATGGGGTATCAAAACCGGAGAGGGATGTGGAGAAGCCCCTGGAGTCCGAACGGAATCTGGTGGTGGATTTGGGGTGCGGCACAGGGACCCTGGCGGAGCTGATGTATGAAAAGGGGTATGATGTCATAGGGGTGGACGCTTCGGAAGCCATGCTGAACATTGCCATGGGGAAAAAGGAGAAAAGCGGCGCAGAGATATTGTACCTGCTTCAGGATATGCGGGAACTGGAATTATACAGTACCGTGGGGACAGTGTACAGCGCATGTGACTCTCTAAACTATATTTTGGAAGAAGAGGAACTGCTGGCAGTGTTTCGGCTGGTGGAGAATTATCTGTTTCCCGGTGGAATCTTTATATTTGATTTTAACACTGTGTACAAGTACCGGGAAGTGATTGGAAATACTACAATTGCGGAGAACCGTGACGACTGTAGTTTTATCTGGGAAAATATCTATGATGTGGAAGAAGAGATAAATGAGTATGATCTGACCCTGTTCGTCAGGGAGGAAGAGGAAAAATTCAGGAAATTCACGGAGACCCACTTGCAGCGTGGCTATACGGCCAGGCAGATGACAGAACTGGTGGAGAAGGCAGGAATGTCGGTTGTGGAGATTAGAGACGCGGAAACGGGGGAGGAAATTACGAAGAAAAGTGAAAGGATATACCTTGTGGCAAAAGAACAAGGGAAAAAACTTTGAGATGGGCCGGGAAAGGGAAGCGGAAAATGGAGCATAGTACAGAGGATTATATTGTCAGGGCCACAGCTGCCCAGGCACAGATTCGGGCGTTTGCCTGCACTTCCAGAGGGGTGGTGGAGGCTGCCAGGCAGGCGCATAACACCAGCCCCGTAGTAACGGCGGCTCTGGGGCGTCTTCTAAGCGCAGGAGCCATGATGGGGCGCATGATGAAGGGGGAAGGGGATTTGCTTACGTTGCAGGTGAAAGGTGACGGTCCGGCGGAGGAGATTACGGTAACGGCGGATTCCCTGGGGAATGTAAAAGGATATGCGGGTGTGGCGGATGTGATACTTCCGGCCAATAAGCAGGGAAAACTGGATGTGGCGGGAGCTCTGGGCCATGGAATACTTAAGGTGATTAAGGACATGGGGTTAAAAGAACCGTACATTGGGCAGACTATGCTTCAGACAGGAGAAATTGCGGAGGACCTGACCTATTATTTTGCCACATCGGAACAGACCCCGTCCGCCGTGGGACTGGGTGTGCTTATGGAGAGGAATAACACTGTGAAACAGGCGGGGGGATTTATTGTTCAGTTGATGCCCTTTGCGGAGGAAGAGGTGATTGAACGGCTGGAAGAGAATCTAAAAAATGTCACATCTGTCACAGCCATGCTGGATGAAGGTAAGACGCCGGAAGAGATGCTGGGTGTAATTTTGGAGGGACTTGATTGTGAGATTCTGGAATCCGTCCCAACAGCGTTTCGATGTAACTGCGGCAAAGGAAAGATTGAGAAGGTATTAATCAGTCTGGGCAGAGAAGAAATTCAAGATATGATTGAGGATGGGCAGGAGATAGAAGTAAACTGTCATTTCTGTGGACAAAAATATAAGTTCAGCGTGGACGAGCTAAAGAAATTGATATGAGGGACCCAAGAATAAAATTGCAGAGACGGAACTATAAACAGTCTCGGAATGGAAGCGCCCGGAATAAAGTTACAGCTGCGTTCTTAGCAGCTGGAAGTTTATTCCAGAGAAAAGGGCGCTGGAATGCAGAGACGGAACTTA
>CAJUGT010000048.1:15755-25750 GCA_910586435.1 uncultured Acetatifactor sp.
AGTTTATTCCAGAGAAAAGGGCGCTGGAATGCAGAGACGGAACTTATAATAAGAGACGGAACTATAAACAGTCGGCAATAAACAGTCTCGGAATGGAAGCGCCCGGAATAAAGTTGCAGCTGCGTCTTTGGCAGCTGGAAGTTTATTCCAGAGAAAAGGGCGCTGGAATGCAGAGACGGAACTTATAATAAGAGGCAGGATATGAATCAGGGATTTATCAAGGTGGCGGCAGTGACCCCCAAAATAAAGGTGGCGGATCCTGCTTATAACGCAGGGGTCATATGTGAGAGGCTGGAAGAGGCATATGCCAGGGGGGCAAAAGTTATAGTGTTCCCGGAATTGTGTCTGACAGGCTATACTTGCGGCGATTTGTTTTTACAGGAATTATTATTGGAGGAGGCCTGTGAGTGGCTTTTTAAAATTACAGAGTCCACATGCGGAAAAGACGCCATAGTGATGATAGGGCTTCCAATGGAGAGGGATGGTAATCTCTATAATGTGGCCGCAGTGATTTGCAACGGGGAAATCCTTGGTCTGGTGCCCAAGGCAAACATTCCGTCGTATGCGGAATTCTATGAAGGACGGCACTTTACGGAGGGCAATCAGGAGCCAGTGCCGTTTCAGCTAGGGGGAAAGACCATTCCCTTCGGCACAAACATTTTGTTTCAATGTGAAACCATGCATGGTCTGACCATAGGCTGTGAGATATGTGAGGATTTGTGGGTGGCCAATCCGCCAGGAACCGACCATGCAATGATGGGTGCTACCATTATTGCCAATTTGTCTGCTTCCAATGAGACCATAGGGAAAGACGAATACAGGGAGCTTCTGGTGAAGTCTTCCAGTGCCCGGCTCCTTTGCGGGTATATTTATACCTCTGCCGGAGAGGGGGAATCCACCCAGGATCTGGTGTTTGGGGGACATAATCTGATTGCGGAAAACGGCTTCCTGCTGGTACAGACCAAGAAGTTCTGCTGTGAGGCCATCTATGGGGATATTGATGTGCAGAGAATATTGTCCGAGAGACGGAGGATGGGGACTTTTGGAAAAGCCCCCAAGGCAGCCTACCAGAAGGTAGCGTTTCGTCTGAATGTGACAGAGACAAAATTGGAGAGACAATTTAGCCCCATGCCATTTGTCCCCAAAGAGGAAGAGAAGAGAAACAGGCGCTGTGAAGAAATTCTGTCCATCCAATCTTATGGACTGAAAAAAAGATATGAGCATACGGGACTTTCCACGGCAGTCATTGGCATTTCAGGAGGTTTGGATTCCACATTGGCGCTGCTTGTGACCGTTCGGACTTTTGACATGCTGGGACTGTCCAGGAAGGGAATTATCGCAGTTACAATGCCCTGTTTTGGAACCACGGACAGAACATATGAAAATGCCTGTAAACTGGCCAGGACTCTGGGAACAGCGTTGGAAGAAGTGAATATCAAAGAGGCTGTCAAGGTCCATTTCCGTGATATTGGACAGGATGAAAATGTCCATGATGTGACTTATGAAAATGCCCAGGCCAGGGAACGAACCCAGGTGCTTATGGATATTGCCAACCGGGAAAATGGTCTGGTGATTGGCACAGGGGATATGTCCGAGCTGGCATTGGGATGGGCAACGTATAATGGCGATCATATGTCCATGTATGGTGTTAATGTAGGAGTTCCCAAAACGCTTGTACGCCATTTGGTGAAATATTATTCCGATACCTGTGGGGACAGGAATTTGTCCGAGGTGTTGTCAGATGTACTGGACACGCCGGTGAGCCCGGAGCTTTTGCCTCCTGTGGACGGTGTAATCTCTCAGAGAACGGAGGATCTGGTAGGTCCTTATGAGCTGCATGACTTTTTCCTGTATTATATGCTGCGCTGCGGTTTCCCTCCGGCCAAGTTATATCGGGTGGCAAAACTTGCTTTTGCGGGGCTTTATGATGGGGAAACCATTCTCCGCTGGATGAAAGTTTTTTACCGAAGATTTTTCCAGCAGCAATTTAAGCGTTCTTGCCTGCCGGACGGGCCGAAGGTGGGAAGTGTGGCAGTCTCCCCCAGAGGGGATCTGCGTATGCCTTCCGATGCCAGCGCAAGATTGTGGATGGAGGAACTGGATAAGCTGGGATAGGAAAACAACCAAATGTGGATAACCTGAGACGGGAAAAGCCTGAGATACAAATCATCTGAAACAGAAATAAGCCCTGGGAATCGCTTCAGCGATTCCGCAAGGCCTTGTTCAAAGAGTTTTGAATGGCTTCCAGCAATACCAGGGAAGTATACTTGCTGTCGGCAGCATAGGTGACGTTTTCCAGTGATTGCTGGCTGTAGACCTGCTCACAGATAGAATCAAAGGTTGGCTGGAGCAGGGGATACATAGTGGTGATGGCATCGTTGAGGTTGACCATACGAATGGAGGTGATATTGTCTTTATCCACGATCACTTCCACATCAATGGATTGGCTGCCCAATACCAGTTCCGTGGTATAGATGCCGGGTATGTAGAGGGAGGCGGTTTCCACCGTTTGAGGATCGTCGGCGGGTTTATCTTGCGTCTCCTTGTCGGGCAGGAACATCATAATCAGCAGGATCACGAACAGTATCCCAAGCGCGGCAAAGACGGCAGTATAAATCAGCTCCTTCATGTGAAGTACAACAATTTTGGTTTTGGCACTCATTCATATTCCCCCTAAGCTTTTCTTGACACTTTATAATAGATATGCGTCAAGAGGCAGAATTATGTCTGACAGGAATGATATTTGAACTTGCGCAATAAAGTGTAAAGAAGGTAAAACGGAGTAGGATTTTATGAAGTTTACGAAAATGCACGGTTGCGGGAATGATTATATCTATGTGAATGGGTTTGAGGAGAAAGTGGCAAAAGAATGGAAGCCGGAACTGGCCAGGAGACTGAGCCACAGGAAACATGGCATTGGAGGGGATGGCTTAATATTTATCAATCCATCCGAAAAGGCGGATTTTGCCATGGAGATGTTCAATGCCGATGGCACCAGGGCACAGATGTGTGGGAACGGGATACGGTGTGTGGGAAAATATGTCTATGACAAAGGCATGACAGACGCAATGTATCTTACGGTAGAAAGTGGGGGAGAGGTAAAATATCTGGAATTGATGCTGGGGCAGGAGGAAGAAGGCCCAGATGTTGGAAGGGCGTCCCTGGAAATGTGCCATGATGCCGGGAAGGAGCTGGAAGAAGTGACTGACAGGGAGCTTAGCTGTACCGGAAAGCGGGACACAGTCAAGTCTGTGCGTGTCAATATGGGAACCCCGGTGCTGTCCCCGCTTCTGATTCCGGTTCTGGCGGAGGGAGACAGCGCGGTAAATGTCCCCATTGTGGCGGGCGGCAGGGAATATCGTATGACATGTGTTTCCATGGGGAATCCTCATGCTGTGATATTTGTCAATGAACCAGACAGGATACCACTGGAAGAAACAGGGCCCTTGTTTGAACACCATACCAGATTCCCGGAACGTGTGAATACAGAGTTTGTGGAGGTGGTTGACAGAGGACATTGTTTTTTGCGGGTTTGGGAGAGGGGGACTGGAGAGACCCTTGCCTGTGGGACAGGAGCCTGTGCGGCTGTAGTGGCCGGTGTATTAAATGATTTGACGAAAGAGCAGGTAAGAGTTACAATGCCAGGAGGGGAACTGTTTGTGGAATGGGACAGGAACACAAATCTGGTATACATGACCGGGCCGGCGGTTACGGTATTTGATGGAGAAATAAATATTTAGAGTCTCGGAACGAAGGTGCCCGGAAGGGTTTTCAGACGCGTTAGCGGCTGAATAACCCTTCCCTAGTTGGGGCACCGAAGTGCAGAGACGGAATCAGTTCCCGCAAGCGGGAACTGGAATAAAAAAACAGTCTCGGAACGAAGGTGCCCGGAAGGGTTTTCAGACGCGTTAGCGGCTGAATAACCCTTCCCTAGTTGGGGCCCGAAGTGCAGAGACGGAACTGGAATAGGAGAGAAAAAATGTTCAAAGTAAACGAAAATTATTTAAAACTTCCCGGAAGTTATCTGTTTTCAACCATTGGAAAAAAGGTAAACGCATATAGCGCGGCGCACCCGGACAAAAAGGTCATACGGCTTGGAATTGGTGATGTGACCCAGCCGTTGGCGCCGGTCATTGTGGATGCGCTGCACAAAGCGGTGGAGGAGATGGGGAAAGCGGAGACATTCCATGGTTATGCGCCGGATTTGGGCTATGAGTTCTTAAGAAATGCCATTGCGGAAAATGATTATAAGGCCCGTGGCTGCCAGATTGAGGCGGATGAGATCTTTGTCTCCGATGGGGCAAAAAGTGATTCTGCCAATATTCAGGAGATTTTCAGTCTGGATAACAGGATTGCGGTGTGTGATCCTGTGTATCCTGTGTATGTGGATTCCAATGTTATGGCAGGCAGGACAGGCACATACAACAGTGAAAAGGAGACATGGAGCGATGTTGTCTACATGCCTTGCAGGGCGGAAAATGATTTTGTGCCCCAACTGCCAAAGGAGACACCGGATTTGATTTATCTGTGTTTCCCCAACAATCCTACCGGTTCGGCGATTACAAAGGAACGTCTCCAGGAATGGGTAGATTATGCCAATAAGGTGGGAGCTGTCATATTATATGATGCCGCATATGAAGCGTATATTTCCGAACCGGGGGTACCGCACAGCATTTTTGAGTGCGATGGGGCCAGAACCTGTGCCATTGAATTGCGTTCATTTTCCAAAAACGCCGGATTTACCGGAGTACGTCTGGGCTTTACCGTGATACCAAAAGAGCTGAAATGCGGTGATACCATGCTTCATTCCCTGTGGGCAAGGAGACATGGTACCAAGTATAACGGTGCTCCCTATATTGTTCAGAGAGCGGGAGAGGCTGTTTATTCCAAGGAAGGCAGGGAACAGCTGAAGGGACAAGTTGCCTATTATATGAAAAACGCAAGTTATATTTATAATGGCTTGAAAGAGGCAGGCTATACCGTGTCAGGCGGTGTCAACGCGCCCTATATCTGGCTGAAGACACCGGACGGTATGACAAGCTGGGAATTCTTTGACTATCTGTTAGAGCGGGCGAATGTGGTGGGGACACCGGGTTCTGGATTTGGTCCCAGCGGGGAAGGGTATTTCCGGCTTACTGCCTTTGGCACCTATGAAAATACCATAGAGGCAGTGGAGCGAATCAGAAATTTGTAAAAGACGGTGAAAGGGTGTACATGGTGAATTGGAATAGAGGTACTTTCAGGTGAAGAGTGGAACACGTAAGCTGATATGGGTGGGGACGGGCATTTTGCTGTTTGTAACCTTGATTGTAATGTTTATGACCCACAGGGCCATCGATTTTACAATGGACGATGAGTGGTATTCCTCTGTGCTTTATGACAAGACCATCCCCATCTCTTCTTTTCAAGATATTATTGAAGCCCAGATTTGGCATTATTTCAATTGGGGCGGCAGGAGCATTACCCATGGAATTTTGCAGCTGACCCTTTGGGCAGGAGAATTCCCGGCAGATTGTCTGAATATCCTGTTTACGGTTCTTCTTGGCATAATGGCATGTGTGGTTTCGGGAAATCGCAGGCTTCCGGCGTTTTTCGCGGCTGTCTCCATGGCTCTGGGGCTGAATCCCAACTGGAGGATGAGCATGTTCTGGCAGTCAGGAGCGGCAAATTATCTGTATATTACGGTGTTTATCCTGGCTTATGTTCACTGTTATCTGAGGGAATTGCCGGAGGAAGAGGAGTGTGCTCCACGGCCTTTGCCAGGGATTACATTATGGATCATTCCCCTGGGCATTGCCGCTGGGTGGAGCAATGAGAATATGGGCGCAGCCGTATGGATACTCAGTTTTGTGGTGATTGCGCTCTTAATCAGAAAAAAACGGAAAATCAGGCTGTGGATGATTCTGGGGAATCTGTGCTGTCTGGGGGGCAGTATACTTTGCGTTGTGGCGCCGGGGAACTATGTTCGTGCTGACATTGTGCCGGAGGAGCAATATGGGACATTGTGGAAGCTTTTCCTGCGATGTTACGGAGTATCCAAAGGGGCGCTGCAATATCTGTTCGCAGTTCTTCTGGTGCTTGGATTTTTGTGGATTATCAGCAGGTGTGTGCTGAGGCAGCGCTTAGAAATGAAAGAGTTTCTTTTGCTAGATGGCGCATTGCTGTCCTGGGGGGCGCTGATTTTGTCCCCCCATTATCCGGACCGAGCAGCTTTCGGCACTATGATGTTTTGTGTCTGTGTGAGTCTGTCTCTGGCAAAAAAGATTGTAAAGCAGCGGAATGACCTGGCTTTGCCGTTGTGGTGTGTTGGGGTATTTATCTGGCTGCGTGGAATGTATTTTTGTGGTGAATACCTAGCCACTGTCTGGGGATGGATAAGGTAGTATGTGCATAAAAGGGTGCCAATGGGCATCCTTTTTGTGATTTCTTCATAAATTAAAATAGTGGCAATGTGTTTTGTTATGCGCAGTAGACGGAGAAGAGATATTCGGGTGTCCCGCTTGAATTTGTATTAAAAAAATGTTATGATTGAGCCAGCAGGAATAGAGGGGGATACAGAATGGGAAATATATATGATGGGGCGTTTCGGACAATCTTGAATGATTGCCGGAAACTGATTATACCGGTAATTAATGAGATTTTTGGTGAAAACTACACAGGGGATGAGGAGATTCAGTTTTTACCCAATGAGCATTTTCTAGACCAGCAGGACGGGGCAGACAGGGAACGGATAACCGACACTAATTTGAGAATAATCGGCAAAGAGACAAAAAAATATCATATTGAGTGTGAGAGCGGCCTGCCGGATGGGAAAATAACAGTGAGGCTTTTTGAGTATGACGCCCAGATTGCGCTTGACGAGGGGACGGTTATGAAAGAAACCCTGACGGTGACATTCCCCAATACGGCGGTGCTGTATCTGCGGACATACCAGAAGACGCCTGATAAGATGAAATATGTGATAGTCACCCCAGGAGGAACAGTGCAATATGATGTGCCGATTATGAAGGTGCAGTCTTATTCTCTTGATGATATATTTGAGAAAAATTTATTGATGCTGCTTCCTTTTTATATTTTCTCACATGAGAAAAATTTTGATATATATAATACGGATGAACAGAAACTGGAGGAATTAAAGGGAGAATATCAGGTGATTTTGGACAGACTTCAAAAGTTGGAGCAGCAGGAAGCGATTGGGGCGTTTGACAAGCGCACCATTATAGAACTTTCAGGCGATGTGATTCAAGAAATTGCGCAGAAATATGAGAATGTGCGGAAAGGCGTAGGTGATATGATGGGCGGAGCATTGATTGAAACGGAAGCAAGGACTATATTACAACAGGGAATACAACAGGGGAAGATACAGGGGAAGATACAGGGAATAAATGAAACAAAAGAAAAAACGGCGCTCATGCTGCTGAAAAGAGGAAAGCTTACAGTTGAGGAAATTGCGGAGGACACAGAACTCAGCGTGGAAGAAATAGAGAAGCTTGCGGGACTTCAGACAATGGCAAACATGATATAAGAGGGGGACAGGACTCTGAGGAGAAGATACTTGCGGTTACTGCGGCGGCTGTGCGGAAGCAGATTAGTCCATGCAGTATGCGGTATCCCTGGGGGCAAGGAGGATTCCTGCGGAGGGAATCCGGAAGTGTGGCTTTGTTTTCCGGGGAAAAGAAGTGCTGATAGGGTGTGAGAAGAGAGAAGCCGGCCGATGGCATGGAAAAAGAAAGCGCTTTTGTGATAAAAGCGCTTTTTTCTTGCAATTTATTCTGAAATGGTATATATTTAAAATATAATGCGGTGACAATATAATACGTAGGAAGGGAGAAGGAATGAATGTGGGGAAGATGCTTTTAAAATTGCGTGAGAAAATGGGGGTTTCACAGACGCAGTTGGGGCAGGGGCTGGCGGAAGTGGTGGAGATATCTCGGTTGGAGGGTGGGGATAACGAACCTGACATATTGCTTGTAGAGGCATTATTTCAGAGGTTGGGAAAGTCAGTAGATAAGCTGGAACTGGTTATTTCCGGAGTGGAATACAGGCGCACGCTTCTGCGCTCCCTGATTTTGGAGGGGCTTCAGGAGGAAGAGTATGAAGTGGCGGAAAGTCTGATAAAGGAATATGAAAGGTTTCAGGATGGCGATAAACCATTACACCGGCAATTTTTACAATGGATGCGGACATTACATGGATATTTTACCCATGGAGACAAAGCGGCCTGTGCCAAAGGGCTGGAAAACGCTTTGGAGATAACCTTTCCTCAGTGGAGGGAAGAGCGTCTGGTAAGAGGACGGGTGTGTATGCAGGAAATCCGGATTCTGCTGTTCCTATTGGCGCTGCGGCTGGAGATGGGGGAGACGGAAGAAGCGGCGAACCGGCTGAATCAGGTACTTGTATATCTGGAAAAGTGGTGTACGGATAAGGAAGAAAAGGCGAAAATATATCCTCAGTATACCTGGGTTCTGGGAAGAGCCTGTTACATAAAGGGAGATTGGGAGACGGCATATGCTGTCTGCGGTCGTGGAGTGGCATGCCTGTCAGAGAATGGTGTGTTATCCGTCATGGATAAATTGCTGGAAGTACAGATTGCCTGTCTGAAAAAGATGGGCGGCGGGGAAGAGATTCCTGGAATGGAGAATATACGCAGGGCAATCAGGTACCTCTATCAGGTCACAGGAACCAGGATTCCGGAAGGGGAAATGCTGTATTTATTATTGGCTCGTGAGCAAAAGGAGCTTCTGGTAAGCAAAGAACTGTTAAAGGAACTTCGGTTGTCACAGGGATTGTCCCAGGCACAACTCAGCGACGGAATCTGTAGTTGGGAGACATTGTCACGAATTGAGAGGGGAAGAAGCAAACCTAACAGAAAGAACCTTTATCAGATGTTTCAGAAGATGGGATTGGAGAGGGAGCGGTATTATGGGTATATTCAGGCGGATGATTTTGAACTTTATGAAAGGGTTCGTGAGGTACATATCAAGTGGAGCTGTGGAGAGAACCTATCAGCCGATGAGCTGGCGGAAGAGATTGCGCAACAGCTGGATATGAGTATTCCTGTGAACAGACAGTTTATAGAAACACACAGGTTGGTGTCTGAGATTATGAAAGGGAAGATGGCATGGGAAGATGCTTCTAAAGAGGCGGAAAGGATTCTGTGCTATACAATGAAAGACTTCCATGGGACAGTTTATCGTACACCGTTCAGACAGGAATGTGTGCTTTTAAATCAAATTGCTTTATGTCTCAGACATATGGGGAAACTGGAGGAGGCAATTGAGCTGTGGGAACAGGTGTTATGCAGGCTTCGGGGAGGTGAAGTGGCGGAACAGCATCACGCAAGCTCTCTGATGCTGGTGTATCTAAATTACGCAGGAAGCCTGGAAGTAAACGGGTGTCTGGACAAATCGGAAGAAGAGGGAATAAAAGGAATACGCCTTGCGCTTAAATGTCAAAGAGGGGATGATGCCGCAAAGATTCTGGCAAACCTTGCCTGCGTGTATGCTAAGAGTAACACGCAGGAGAAGGATTTGCGATGCGAGAGATGTTTGTGTAATAGTTTTGTCTTGTTGAAATTATATGGATATGAACAAAAGTGTAAAATGGTAAAAGATTATTATGAAAAGAAATACAATAGATGTTTTTATTTAACATAAGCTTCATCTGTTATTATATCATAAGTACTTATATCTCCTTCACCAGGCTCAATCACCGGTTGGAACAATGTCAACAGTAATGCAGTCAGAATGGAAAGTGAGATAAATGTTTTTTTCATGATAGAATTCCTCCTTATTCGTAATTGGTCATATGTGTTTTGGTATATGATACCGGCCTGGGAAGGAATCCGCTGCCTGTTCTGTGAAGAATCAGCGGCGGAAACAGCATTCCCGGACTGGCATCAACAGAAGGATAATACTCAGGACGGCTTTATCATATGTATGGATAACTTTCCCCTTTCCGTCCTTAGTATTGCCTTCTGAATATGATTATAGAAC
>CAJUGT010000049.1:0-14396 GCA_910586435.1 uncultured Acetatifactor sp.
CTTGTTCCGGTCTCTGCACTTCGGTGCCCCAACCAGGGAAGGGTTATTCAGCCGCATATGCGTCTGAAAACCCTTCCGGGCACCTCCGTTCCGAGACTGTTTTTTATTACAGTTCCCGCTTGCGGGAACTTGTTCCGGTCTCTGCACTTCGGTGCCCCAACCAGGGAAGGGTTATTCAGCCGCATATGCGTCTGAAAACCCTTCCGGGCACCTTCGTTCCGAGACTGTTTTTTATTACAGTTCCTGCTTGCAGGAACTTGGCCCGCTTGCGGGAACTTGTTCCGTCTCCCGATTTCTTAAGTAATCATAGCAAGTTCCCCGGAACTTGTCAACAATCCTGATACTTATTTTCCTTCGTCATTTTCCCCGCATTTGGGCAATGCCAATGTTCCGGTTCTTGCCACTTCCACAATGCTGATACTCTGAAGCATTTTGATTAAGAGCTGAATCCGCTCAGGTTCATCACATATCTGAATCATCATAAAATGTTTTGACATATCCACAATCTGCGCTTTCATAATCTCGCAAAGTTCCATAATTTCCCGGCGGTTGTTTTTATTGTATTTAATCTTAATCAGCATCAGCTCCCTGGCAATGCATTGCTGCTGGGCAAAAGTTCTCACCTTAATCACATCCAGCTTTTTATTCAGCTGTTTTTCTATCTGCTCTATGGTTCTCTCATCCCCACTGCTCACAATGGTCATACAAGACACCGCAGGGTCATCCGTCTCCCCCACCGCCAGACTGTCTATATTAAAGCATCTTCTGGAAAACAAACCCGCTACCTTGCATAACACACCGGAACGGTTTTCCACCAAAACGGAATATATTCTTGTCTTCATACTTCTATTCCTCCAGTCTTGTATTGGGCCATCCACCACAATACTTTGAACGGCATTTGTTCTTCTCACACCAAATCCATCGGATCAATCACACACTCCAGCAACATGGAGGTATCCTCTCTCAAAAAAGCATCTATGGTTTCATCACACCGCTCCATTGTGGTCAGCCTCAAAAAAGGGATTCCAAACGCTGCGGAAAGTTTCTCCAAATCGGGACTTCCCGACAAATCAACCACAGAATAATTATCTTTATATGTAAAATGCTGGTATTGTCTTACCATCCCCAGGTAGTTATTTTTCATGACTATAATCTTCACAGGTATTTTGTGCTGACACATGGTTGCAAGCTCCATCATGGACATCTGAAAAGAACCATCCCCGCAGACTGCCACCACCTGCCTCCCGGGCGCCGCAATTTTAGCCCCCATAGCCGCAGGAATAGAATACCCCATGGTTCCCATTCCTCCAGAAGTCAGAAATTTCCCCTCCCTCACCTTCACATAACCACAGGACCAAATCTGATTCTGTCCTACATCAGCCACATAGACAGCATCCTCTTCCATCTTCTCTGACAGCCTTGTAATAAAGGCCGCCGGATCCACATAAGCAGGATTGGGATTTCGCTTCTTCTCCATAGTTTCCCGATAACCCTCCAGGGTTTCTATCCACTCTTCACAATGGCAGGAAAACTCTTCTTTCTCAAAATCTTCAAATATATGTCCGGCATCCCCCACCAGAGGAATGGTGGGACCAGCATTTTTGCCGATTTCCGCCGGGTCCACATCTATGTGAACCAACACCTTGTCCTTTGTAATCAAATCCGGCTGGTTCACCGCCCGATCCGCAACTCTTGCGCCCACCATAATCAATAAATCCGCTTCACTCATGGCCCGATTTGCATATGCCTTGCCGTTGTTTCCCACCATTCCATAATATTGCGGATGTTTTGTAGGCATGACGCCAATCCCCATCATGGTGGATACCACCGGTATCCTGTGTGTCTCCGCAAAATGACGCAATTTATTTTCTGCCTCACTTAAAAGCACACCGCCCCCGGCACAAATCAACGGCCTTTTTGCCTTTTCCAACTCCCTGATAACCTTCTTAATCTGTACGGCATGTCCTTTCACAGTAGGTTTGTATGTACGCAAAGACACTTCTTCCGGATACTTAAATCTGCTGACGGAAGCATTTTGAACATCAATGGGTACATCTATCAGCACAGGCCCCTTTCTGCCTGTATTGGCAATGTGAAAAGCCTCTTTGAATATTCTGGGAATCTCATTTGCGTCTTTGATCAGATAAGAATATTTTACAAAAGACTCCACCGCTCCTGTAATATCTGCTTCCTGAAACACATCGCTGCCTAACAGCTCACTGTTCACCTGTCCGGTGATACAAATCAATGGTATACTGTCCGCAAACGCCGTAGCAATCCCGGTAATCACATTTGTTGCCCCCGGACCGGAAGTCACAGCGCAGACACCCGGTTTTCCCGTAATTCTGGCAACGCCGCTGGCTGCATGGGCTGCGTTTTGCTCCGTCCGAATCAGAATTGTCCGAATATCAGAGTCCAAAATACTGTTATAAAATGGACAAATGGCCACACCGGGATACCCAAATACCGTACTAACCCCTTCCGCCTCGAGACACTTGACCATTGCATCCGCACCAATCATTTTAACCTCATTTCTGTGCAGTTTCTTCTATTTTCGGATCATTGTGGACACCGCACAGCCACAAATTCCATTTTTCTCAACTTTCCTGTTTTCTCAGCCTTTTTGCTCTGTCAGTCTCTTTGCCAGTTTTACCGCTTCCGCAGCATCCCGGGAATAACCGTCGGCACCGATTTCATCTGCGTAATCCTGTGTGATTACCGCTCCTCCGATTATCACGGACGCATCCACTCCTTCCTCTTTCACCAGAGTTATGACCTCTTTCATGCGCTGCATGGTGGTGGTCATAAGAGCGGATAACGCAATAATCTGGGCATGGTTCTCTTTTGCTGCCCGGACAATTTCTTCTTTGGGCACATCTTTGCCCAGGTCAATGACTTTAAAACCATAATTTTTCAGCATCAGCGCCACCAGGTTTTTGCCGATGTCATGAATATCTCCCTCCACCGTGGCAATGACCACCACAGGTTTCTCCGAAGCATCATTTTCCTGAAGCAGCAAAGGTTCCAATATTTCTATGGAATTCTTCATGGCCTCTGCGCTGGCAATCAACTGAGGCAGAAAATACTTCCCTTTGTCAAATAACTCCCCCACTTCATTGATGGCAGGCAAAAGCACTTCGTTCAAAAGAGACGCAGGTTCTTCCCCTCCTGCCAGAGCTTCCCTTGTAAAAGAAGCAATTCCATTACGATTTCCCTTTAAAACTGCATTATACAGTCCTTTTCGGATTGGATTATCCAATCCTTCCAAATTTATACCCTCATTGTTTTTTGCATCAGATTTTTTTTCCAGTTGGGCAGCGCCGGAATCTCTTCCGCCATCCGCTTTCTCCCAGGACACATGGGCCTCCGAAATTTTCTTCTGTAATTGAGCCTCTTTTTTCTCTCTGTTTTTGGCTACAACTCCCGCATATTCAATATAGCGTATATCTGCTTCCTCTTTGTCCAAAAGCAAATCCACGGCCAATGCGCAGCTCATCAGAAGCTCCTGGGAAGGATTGGCAATGGCTAGGGTGAGTCCCTCCCTGATTGCCAACGCCAGAAAGGCTGTATTGACATAACTCCGCTCCGGCATTCCAAAAGAAATATTGGACAGGCCGCATATGGTCGCCAGACCCTTTTCTTTGCAATACCGGATTGTCTCAAGCGTTTCCAAAGCCGCACGCTTATTGGCGCCCACGGTGGCAACCAGGCCATCCACTATCACATCCCTGCTTCCCATCCCCAACTCATATGCACGTTGAAGAACAGTATCTATAATCTGTTTTTTTTCTTCCATATTTTCAGGCAGTCCCTGATCCGAAAGGGGCAAAAGGATAAACATAGCTCCATATTTCTTCACTATGGGCAGCAATTTATCATACTTTTCCTTTTCCAGAGACACGGAGTTGACCAAGGCCCTTCCAGGATATTGGCGAAGAGCCGCTTCCAGAACATCTACATGACTGGAATCCAGAGACAGGGGCAAATCCGTCACACCGCTGACCTCCTCCATGGCCCGCAGCATCATAGCCCTCTCATCAATACCGCTCATACCCATATTAATGTCCAGAATCTTTGCGCCGCTTTGTTCCTGTTCCTCCGCAAACTGAAGCACTTTTTCAAAGCTTCCTTCCCGAAGTTGTGCCTGCAAAAGTTTCTTACCGGTAGGATTAATGCGTTCCCCCACAATCATAAACCCGCCGTCCAGCCCAAATTCCACTGTTCGCCGCTCAGAAGTCAGATATCGCAGTCCCTTTCTTCTCGCAGACAGGTCTGGGGCAGAACATGTCCCAAATACACCTCGGATTTTCT
Source organism: uncultured Acetatifactor sp. (assembly GCA_910586435.1). Lineage (GTDB taxonomy): Bacteria > Bacillota > Clostridia > Lachnospirales > Lachnospiraceae > Acetatifactor. The sequence goes on from CAJUGT010000049.1 coordinate 4,312, forward strand.
CAATAAATTCAGGTGTGGTGCCACAGCATCCTCCCAATATGGAAGCGCCTTCCCCCACCAGAATTCCCATTTCTTCCGCAAACTCTTCGGCGTCCATGCTGTAGCATGTCCTGCCGCCTTCATCAAGAAATGGCAAACCGGCATTGGGTTTGACAATGATGGGAATTTTCGTGGTGTACTCCACCATATCCGACACAATCTGCCGCATACCGGCCGGCCCTGTGGAGCAGTTCACTCCAACCGCATCCGCTCCCAGTGCCTCCAACACAATTGCCGCCGTTTTTGCGTCAGTGCCATATAAAGTCCTTCCGTCGGTCTCAAAAGTCATTGTAACCATGACCGGCAAATTGCAGACCTCTTTTGCCGCAATCAAAGCCGCCCTTGCCTCTGCCAGGCTCATCATGGTTTCCACCGCAAGCAGATCCACCCCTGCCTCAACCAGAGCCATAATCTGTTCCTTATAAATGTCAATCAGCTCTTCTAACTCCATATTTCCCATGGGTTTGAGCTGTTCTCCCGTCATAGTCAGATCTCCGGCAATATAAACCGGATGATTCGCTCCCAATGCCGCTTCCCTGGAAATTCCCACCAATTCTTTTATCATGGAAGAAAGCTGTTGTTCCTTACCATACTCTCCAAGTTTCACCCTGTTTGCGGTAAAAGTAGGCGCATATAAAATATTTGTTCCCGCTTTCACATAGGCAGCCTGTAGATCCAGCATCACCTGTTTATGATCCAATATCCACTGTTCCGGGCAAACTCCCGACGGCATACCTGCCTTTACCAGATTAGAACCCGTTGCTCCATCCAGATATACATATGATTTTACAAGGCCGCCAAATTCTTCTCTTGTCATTTCCAGGCCTCCCTCTTCTTTTTAAAAACTTACACTATATCATACCATAGACATGATTTAATAGTAAAGGGGCGGATTTATCCATATTTTGAAATTGATAAGAGATTTTGGTGATTATGTCCCAATTGCGTTTCAGTTATCTTGCGAAAAAAAATAAATTATGGTAAAATCTCATAATCCTGATAAATTTATGACTTATTTCGTATGCACACCCGGCACTGAACAGGATACCTCACAGAGCTTTTGTCCTGTATCACGTTACTTTAAACTACAGCAGGTGTGAATCGGAGGACATACACTTGAACAGATGGAAACTTATACTAAAGACAAATGTGATACTTCTGATAGTCCTGTTGCTCACCGCCTGCGGCGAAGATCCTGAAATTGCTCAGTTCCGAAAAAGTATAGACGATTTTTGTACCAAAATATCAGAAATTGACTCCGGCATTAACGGCATAGACGCTCAATCGGAAAATGCTGCCGCCGAACTTCTATCCTATCTGGATGATCTGGACATCGTCTTCCGGGCTTTCGCAAGACTTGATTTCCCCGATGAATTCGATTATCTGGAAAAGCTGGCCGATGAATCCAGCCAATATATGACGGAAGCTGTCAAAAGTTATCATGAAGCATATGGAAACAATTATTATAATGAGTCTACTGGAGAATACGCCAGGCAATATTATTCCAGAGCATATAAAAGAGTTCAGATTATCATATCATTTCTTCATGGAGATACACCAAATGATGTGGATTTCAGTATGGAGACAGAAAACTGACCAAATTGAGGCAGGGAAGCTTTTCATCCCTACTCGTGCGCCAGGCACCCGTCAGCTCTGCTGACATCTTCCTTTGAGTGCCCGTGTGCATAAAAAAGCATCGGTGTAAACCGATGCTTTTTTGCAATGAATGTACTATTATTTCAGAATCTTAATTGCGCCCAGTAAAGGAATTTCTTTCTCCTCTTCCTTAATAGCATAAACAAGGCCCATGATCCAGAATACTAACAGCGCAATACTCAGCACCAATGCTATAATAGCACCGATCACAGGAATAATGCTCAAAATACCTGCTGCTATATTAAAGATAATCATAGCCACATCCACCACAAGCGCCTGATTTAAGTGGAACTTCGCACCCTCCTTATCTCCTGCCAAAAATGCGATGATCCATCCGATAATCGAGATGTACGCCACAATCCCAGTTGCTTTTTTCGTCATTGTCTTTCTCCCTCCTTTCCGTATACATTATGCGGCATATTACAGCTTTTGGCTTTCAACAAGCTTTTTCACCATAATAAACTGCTTTTTACATTGTAATTCCCCATATAAGCAAAAGCATATTTTTTATGAGGAAATTGCAACCTATTAAAATAACGGCACCATACAAATACCATCTGTGAAACTTCCATCCACAAACACGCTTGATGCCAATCCTATGTAGCGCCTGTGTTATCATGAATCCGCCCCCTATGACTGCCGCATATGGAACCAGCGGATGATACCACAGTGCCCTGATAACATGCCCCTTCAATAAGGCTATCACAGCTCTGGTACCACCACAGCCCGGACAGTAGATGCCGAACATTGTCTTAAAAACACATGGGAATGCCGGAAGCCAGTTGCGCAATATAAAATAATACACCAAACCAACTATGATTCCCGCAGCGCCTATGATGAAACCGCCATAAAACAATTGACTTTCAAGATCTTTTTTCATTATTTACTCTATTTATATGTTCTACAGTTCTGTCCCATTCTCCCTATATTGCATAATATCCTGTACCTGGCAATTTAAAATTGTACAAAATATATCTATTGTATGAGTACTGACACTTTCTCCCCGCTTCAACCGTGTAATCTGCGCAGGACTGATACCATATTTTTTAATCAGGGCATATTGTGTAATTCCTTTATTTCGCATTGTCGCCCACAAATTATCATAGACAATCATCCAAACTCTCCAATAATAGAATAACCAATACTAGTCAATATAGCCATATACCAATATCGGTTATTGTCAAAACACTGGCAAAATAATTTCGCCTTTACCAAATTGTTTTATTCTACTGGTTCAGCTCTACAGAAATATTGCATCGGCCGGTTCAGCCGATGCAATATTCAATGAAAATAATGGCCTGCCTAATACCCAAATTGCTCCATCAGTTCCCAATAAGCGGAACCACTGCCGAATACGTATGATAATATCCAAACCATATATATCAACATGGCAACACCTAAGACCAGACCAATGATAGAACATACCAGACCTGCGATTCCCACACCGCTTTTATTGTCCTTATTTCCTAAAATGGAACAAATCAGACCTGCTATGCCCAGAATAATACCAAAAATTCCATAGCAGCAACTTGTAGTTATGGCAATAATACCACAGATCAGCCCCGCTGTCTGAAGACCATTCGCTTTATCGGGGGGCATATTTTCTATGGGCACCTGATAGGGAACATTAGCCGTATTGTCCTGATAATTAGTATACTGACCATTGGATTCCCCATTGTTTTGCGGTTCATTGTAGCCATTGTTTTGCGATTCATTGTTTCCTTCCATATCCCTAATCCTCTCAACATTTCCCTTAATTTTACGGAAAAACCTTATATGTACTTGTAAAATCTCTCCGAATAATATTATTCTATCATTTTACAACCTGTAAGTCAACACTCACATGCATTAATGAAAATATGAAATAATCTCAGCCAGTTTTGCTGCAATTTCATTCATTTCCTGCGCGGAAGAGTTTAGCTGGGCCATGGACTGGACTACCATACTGGTGGACGCCGTAGTTTCTTCGCTGGACGCTGCGTTTTCTTCCGAAAGCGCGGAAAGATTCTCCACAATCCCTTCAATTTTCCCTCGGACTTCATTGATTTTTGTAATTTCCGCCTGTACACTCATGGTTTTCTCAAACATAAGATGTACATTGGTTAATACATTATTGAAATCCTTTTGCGTATCACGAAGCTTGTCAATCTGGTCCTTGGTATTGGTACTTAAGAGCGTGGTCAAAGCCGAAGTCTCTTCAATGTTGCCAACCAGTTCCTTAATAATGTCCTCGATTTCCGCTGCGGATTTAGAACTGTCCTCCGCAAGTTTCCCTACTTCCAGAGCCACCACGCCGAAACCTCTTCCCTGTTCCCCCGCCCTGGCAGCTTCAATACTGGCATTCAGGCTTAACAGGTTCGTCTGCGATGCTATATCACTGATAACATTGACCACTTCCTGTATTCTTGTGGCTGCGCTTACATTAATTTCAGACTGCCCCACAATCTTCTCCACCGAAGCGCTGGTATTCATATTAATCTCAATCAGCTCTTCCATGGCTTTTTCCGCATGTTTGCTGGTGTCCTGTGTATTATCCGCAGCCGTTGCCAGATTATTGATCTCACCCACAATTCTCTCAATGGAAGCCCCCATTGTCTCAATGTTAATTGCGGCTTCCTGGGTATCGCTTGCCTGAGAAGTGGCACCGTTTGCCACATCCTCAATGGCTCTGGAAACTTCATCAATGGACATCTGAGTGTTCTCTGCCACATTTGACAGCGCATCCACTCCGCTTTTCATCGTATTGGAACTGTTTTTAATTTCTCCTGTGATATGATTAAATCTGGCGGCCATACTGTTAATACTGTCAGCCAGCAATGCCAGTTCGTCCTTTCTGTTAAAAAACCCCGTACTCGCATGTACATTTAAATCGCCGGACTCAATCGTAACCACAGAGTCCACACAACTGTGAATCGCCTTTATTAAATTCAACGCAACCAACAGCACTGCCGCCGCACTGATAATCAAAAGTATAACCAAAGATACAATGACATTGGTAACTGCGTTTCTGATGTCTCTGTCAACATCGGAAGTGGAAACACCTACAAAAAACATACCCACAACTGAGCCATCAGAATTTTTTATAGGATTATAATAGCTAAAATAATGAGTGCCGTTAATTTCAGTATTGGGGTTATAATAATCTCCCCCCTGGCGCAGTACCGAATCAATTGCCGCTTCTCCTGCCTTTGTATTGACATATCGCTGCCCATCCTCCTGACGTACCGTTGTCATAATCCTGGTATCTCCATAAAAGATGGTTATATGTACCCCATTCTCCTGACAGATGAAATCCAACAGGTCATAAGTGGCAAATAAGTCCTTGCCCCCTTTGGTAAAGCTGTTTCCATCGTATGCCCAGTCCCCTTCATACAGCCTCTCATAGGAAGCCAAAATGCCATCACTCAAATCCTTTACCCGCTTTTTAGACAATTCCTGCAGACTTGCCTCCATTGATCCTGCGCTGATCACAAACAAAATTACCCCTACCAAAACCACTGGTACCAACGTCAACAGAAGCAATTTCATTCTAAGTCCCCTTGACTTCCCTCTCTTCATCCCTTTAGCCTCCTCCTTGTTTTGTGATTCACACATTGCATCTTACTGAATAACGCCTTTTCGGCGCACAATAATCCCCTTTCACCTTGGAGCAGAACAATGCCCCTTACGGAAAAGTCAAACAGATTGCCGAACATACCGGCCTGGAATACATTGAAATCTATGCAGAAACACATTGGAAACCAAACTCCCACGCCGCCGAAAAAAAAAGCATCTATCATCCGGCAGTTCAGATAATACGGATAACTCTTTCGCATCGGCTCTCTTCCAAGCCTCTGCCTTATACTCAGGAGCACAGACAAAGACACAACTCACAATTCCCATAAAGTGTACATTTTGGTAATAGATTTTTAAATTAGAATCTCTTTTATTTTATTACAAAATAGCACAAAAAGCAAGAGAATCTTATGATTTTATTTGGACATTTTTCCCAGTCTCACTGTTCATTCCAGTTATATTTCCAAACAAATCTTGAAACTAAAGCCAATGCATGGTATCATGGTAAAAAACAGTTCAGGAGGTTGAGACAATGACTGCAAATGAATGTATCACAAGCCGCAGAAGCATCCGCAAATTTACAGAGCGACCTGTTTCCCATGAACTTCTCTCGCAGATTGTGGAGACGGCTTCCTACGCACCCAGTTGGAAGAATACACAGATCACCCGCTACATTGCCGTCGAAGGCGCCAAAAAAGCAGAACTTGCCAAATGCACCAACATTTTTCCCGGCAATGGAACCATCATGGAAAACGCTCCCATGGTAATCGCTGTTACCATTGTCAAAAAACGCAGCGGTTATGAAAGAGATGGTTCTTTTTCCACCCCCAAAGAAGACGGCTGGGAAATGTACGACGCCGGTATTGCCAGCGAAGCTTTCTGTCTGGCCGCTTATGAACAGGGGCTTGGCACCGTAATCCTGGGACTGTTTGATGAGGAAGAAGCCGCAAAATTATTGGACGTTCCCGACGACAGAGAACTCGTCGCTTTGATTCCCATCGGCTACCCGGCCGAAACGCCCATTGCGCCCAGGCGTAAATCCGTTGATGATTTATTGTCTTACCAATCGTAGTATATTTTAAGTCGAAGATGATTCTTCGGCTTTTTTTGAGAATGGAGGAAATATGAGACACTTAATGAGCCCACTTGATTTTACAACAGAAGAGCTGGACAGCCTTTTTGACCTTGCAAATGATATTGAGAGAAACCCTGACAAATATGCCCATGCCTGTGAGGGAAAGATTCTGGCTACCTGTTTCTATGAACCCAGCACACGCACACGTTTAAGCTTTGAATCGGCCATGACCAGGCTGGGCGGCAGAGTCATCGGATTTGCGGATGCTTCTTCTTCTTCCGCGTCCAAAGGAGAAAGTGTCTCTGACACCATCCGCATTATCTCATGCTATGCGGATATTTGCGCCATGCGTCATCCAAAAGAAGGCGCCCCCATGGTTGCCGCGGAAAAATCTGCTATTCCTGTCATCAATGCCGGAGACGGAGGACACCAGCACCCCACACAGACACTGACGGATCTTCTGACCATCCGCAGTTTAAAGGGCCGCCTGGGCAATTTTACCATAGGTCTCTGCGGCGATCTGAAATTCGGGCGTACTGTGCATTCTCTGATTAACGCATTGGTTCGCTATGACAATATCCGTTTTGTCTTTATCTCCCCGGAGGAATTGAAAGTACCCGATTATATCACCGATATGCTCAAAGACAAAGGCATCCCCTATCAGGAGGTCATCCGTCTGGAACAAATCATGCCGGCACTGGATCTGCTCTATATGACCAGAGTACAAAAAGAACGGTTTTTCAACGAAGAGGATTATGTCCGCCTGAAAGATTTTTATATTCTGAACGCAAGTAAATTGACCCTGGCCAAGAAAGATATGCTGGTACTTCATCCGCTACCAAGAGTCAATGAAATATCCGTTGAAGTGGACGACGACCCCAGGGCCGTATACTTTAAGCAGGCACAGTTTGGTGTCTATGTTCGTATGGCATTGATACTGACTCTTTTGGGAAAGGAAAGGTGATAATTATGTTGAATGTTGGAAAACTGGAAGAAGGATTTGTGTTAGACCATATTAAGGCCGGAAGAAGCCTGGATATTTATCATTTGTTACAGCTCGACAAGCTGGACTGTACCGTGGCAATCATTAAAAACGCGCGAAGCAATAAAATGGATAAAAAGGACATTTTAAAAGTGGAATGTGATATTAATATGCTGGATTTTGACGTGTTGGCCCTGATTGACCATAACATTACAGTAAACGTCATAAAAAATGGAGAAATTGTCAAAAAGAAGGAATTGACACTCCCCAGGCAAATCCGAAATGTGATTAAATGCCATAACCCAAGATGTATCACTTCCATTGAACAGGAACTGCCGCATATCTTCTATCTGGCAGACACCCAAAAAGAAATTTACCGCTGCAAATACTGCGAAGAAAAATACTCCGGTTATTCTGCCTTAGAGCACACTTAAACCTTTTTAATGCCGAAACTTAAGAAAGGGGATTTCCTTTGAACATACGCCGATACGCCACATCAGTGGCACATCGGCGCAGCATTGCCCTCTCCCCATTATAAATCTATTATTTCATACTCCCGCTCCCCCACACCTATTTGCGCGGCAGCCTCTATGGTATGAACGCCGTTTCTGGACTCAATTCGTTCCAGCAAATGGTCTCTGCCCGGATCGTCCGAAGCATACACAAGGTCAAGACAAGCCTGATCCAACGCCGTCGGATCTGTTGAGGCAAGAATGCCTATATCCGCCATTGCCGGGTCCTCCGCAACGGCACAGCAGTCACAGTCAACTGACATGTTTTTCATTACATTAATAAATACAATTTTTCCCTCAAAATAATCCATAATGGATTTGCTGGCATCCGCCATGGATTCCAGAAAAGAATCATGATCCGAAGTCCAGATTTCTTCAACATTTCCAGCCCCATGTATATATGCCTTGCCATGGGAGGATGCCAGACCGATGGAAATATTTTTTAAAGCGCCCCCGAAACCACCCATGGGATGTCCCTTAAAATGGGATAAGACCAACATGGAATCATAGTTTTCAATGTGGCTTCCCACATAATTCCGCTGTATTCTCCGCCCCTTTGGCACTGCAAGTTCTATCTCCCCTTCTTCGTCCATAATATCTACTTCCGCAATCTCTGTCCATCCATGGAGTTTCATTGTCTCCCAGTGCTCTTTCGTGGTATTCCTCTTTCCCTCATAAGCTGTATTGCACTCTACGATAGTCCCTTCCACATAATCAATTACCGGCTTCATAAAATCAGGACGAAGAAAATTCTGGTTTCCCACCTCACCGGAATGAAGCTTTACAGCCACCCTGCCCGGGAGCTTTACACCCATGACCTCATACATTCGTATCATTGCCTCCGGTGTAATATCCTTTGTAAAATAGACCTTAGCTTTCCCCATACTTCCATAACCTCCTGTTTCCAGTTCCCACTCCCGGGAACTTGTTCCGATTTGGCGCATTGCGCACTCTGAGACTGTTTTAGATTTCCTCCTGACAGTTCTCAGCGGTGCTCTTTGATATTCCTGATAAAACAATCTTATCACAAAAGCTCCCAAAACAAAAGTTAATTTTATTTCAGCCTTTTTCGCCGGAATAACAATTTATCCGTTTCCTGTATCCGGACGGGGAAATTCCTTTCTGTTTATGAAAAATACGGCTGAAATACAACGGATTATCATATCCTACAATTTGCCCGATTTCCGCCACGGTATATGTGGTGGTTTCCAGCAGCACCTGCGCATTCGCAATGCGAATGGATACAATGTACTGCATTGGCGTAATTTTACTGTATTCCTTAAAATTTCGGATAAACCAGCTCACGCTCATTCCCCGTGATGCCGCATATTGTTCAATATTGATATCAGTATTATAATGGTCATTAAAATACTGTGCCGCCAAATCCATCTCATAATCAAGATATTCATTTTTCACCACACGCCGCTTCAATATCTGTCTGTGTATCAGAATCAGAAGATGACGCAACAGCATCACCAGCAGCTCCTCATAGTCCGGCTGGCAGCGCTGCATTTCATATATCATTCTCTTAAAAATTCTGTCATATTCCAGAGACGTGCCCATATATATCACACGCATATCATCCCTGATTCCATGGCTTCTAAGAATATTTTTCACACTTCCCCCTGTGAAATGAACCCAATATACCTGAGTCTGATCAGAAGCAAAATATTCATATTTTTGCAGTTCTCTGGGTCTGAACAAAACCATGTTTCCGGCAGGAACCACCGTATTGTTTTCCGCATTATCAAAGTGAAAATGCGCTGCGCCGGCGGCAATATATATAATCTGGTAATCCCATCTCCCCCGGGGCCTGTAAGTGGGAAGCTTTGGACGAGTGTACAGACGGTAGGTGCCGCAGCTGCTCACAATCAGGGGCTTTGATTTATCCTTAAAATCTATATGGGAATTGTTCAAATACCCGGAATTCATATACACTGCCAACACCTCCTTCCGGCACTTACTCCCTTGTATCATTTTGTGCATATTCTGTCCAATTACGTTTATAGACTTATTATGCCATAAAACCTATAATAAAACCACATAATAAACACGAAAAGAACAATTTATTACACAACAGTCCCGAAGCACATATACCCCTGGAAGGGATTTCTGACGCTCTGCGGCAGAAATCCCTTCCGCTGACTGAGGGGTACATAAGCGGAGGGACGGAACTGGAAACAGTCCCAGAGCTTATGTACCCCTGGAAGAGATTTCTGACGCTCTGCGGCAGAAATCCCTTCCGCTGACTGAGGGGTACATAAGC
>CAJUGT010000049.1:14496-25505 GCA_910586435.1 uncultured Acetatifactor sp.
GGAGGGACGGAACTGGAATGGAGGTCCGCCGCCACATGATAATCCCAAAACATTATGAAAATCTGAGCGTTTTACACGATGGCACCATGCCGGCCAGAGCCTATTATATCCCTGCTTCCACAAGGAGAAATGATTTGGCTCTGCACAGAGAAAAGTCCGATCGCATGCAATTGCTGAACGGACGTTGGAAATTCAAATATTTTCCCAGCATCTATGATGTGAAGGAACCCTTTTATGAACCCGGGTACGAGACTTCAGGCTTTGCCTACCTGTCAGTTCCCGGCACCTGGCAAATGGCAGGGTATGATTCACATCAATATACGAACATACGCTACCCCTTTCCCTTTGATCCTCCCTATCTTCCACATGACATACCCTGCGGCGCTTATGTGCATACTTTCGATTATCGCAAAGACATTCTTGCTCCCAGGGCATACCTGAATTTTGAAGGGGTTGATTCCTGTTTTTATGTGTGGCTGAACGGTCATTACATCGGATACAGCCAGGTATCTCACGCCACAAGTGAATTTGATATTACATCTGCGCTTCGAGAGGGAACAAATGTCCTTGCTGTTCTTGTTCTGAAATGGTGCGACGGCAGTTATCTGGAAGATCAGGACAAATTCCGTATGAGCGGTATTTTTCGGGATGTATACCTTCTGAAACGGCCTGCCAATTTCATCCGTGACTTTCATATTACGACTTCACTCAGGGAGACTACAGCGGAAATCTCAGTCAGCATCACATATGCGGATACCCCTGTCAATACCACAATCACCATATATGATAAGAACATGCGCATTATGGCCTCCGGCACCACAAAATCCAACCATATATTGCTCAGTTTTGAAAACCCTGTCTTATGGAATGCGGAAAATCCCGTTTTATATCCCTTGGTGATTGAGACGAAAAACGAAACCATAACAGACCATATTGGTTTCCGTGTCATTGAAATCAGGGACAGTATCCTGTATTTAAACGGGCAAAAAGTGAAATTCCATGGTGTAAACCGTCACGACTCAGATCCTGTCACCGGTTCGGTTATCAGCAAGGAACAGTTAATCAGGGATCTCACAATGATGAAACAGCATAACTTTAACGCCATCCGATCCAGCCATTATCCGAATGCTCCTTATTTCTACCAACTCTGTGATCTATATGGTTTCATGGTAGTGGACGAGGCCGATGTGGAAGCACATGGTCCATTCATGCTTTACTATCAAGAGGACACGGAATACAATCGCTTCAAACACTGGAATCAGAGCATTGCGGACAATCCCGCATGGGAAAAAGCCATCCTTGACCGTGTGTACCTTATGATCCAACGGGACAAAAACCGCCCCTGTATCCTTATCTGGTCCATGGGAAATGAATGCGCTTATGGCTGTAATTTTGAAAAAGCCCTGCAATGGACCAAGGACTTCGACCCCACAAGAATCACACAATATGAAAGCGCCAGGTACCGCAACTATGATAAAACCTATGATTTCACCAACCTTGACCTCTACAGCAGAATGTATCCCGCTTTTGAGGAAATCAAAAGCTATCTGGAAAAAGGCCCTGACAAACCCTTCCTATTGATAGAATACAGCCATGCCATGGGCAATGGCCCGGGAGACCTGGAAGATTATTTTCAGTTGATACACAGTCATGACAAAATGTGCGGCGGCTTTGTATGGGAATGGTGTGACCATGCCGTTTCCATGGAAAAACCAAAAGCCGGAAAGACAAAATATCTCTATGGAGGGGACTTCGGTGAAATCATTCACGATGGAAATTTCTGCATGGATGGACTTGTTTACCCCGACCGCACTCCTCACACAGGATTATTGGAATATCAAAATGTCCATCGTCCTGCAAGGGTGGTTTCCTTTGACTGCAACTCTAACCAACTGAAACTGCGCAATTATCTGGACTTTACAGACTTAAAAGATTACGCCTCTGTCAGTTATGAGATAAATTGTGACGGAATTCGTGTGGATTTCGGCGTTTTGCCCCCATTTTCCGTTCCACCTCATGGAGAAGCCGTCACAAAACTCAATATTACAGTTCCAAACGCAGGGAAAACCTATTTGAAGATTATATATACTCTCTCAAAGGATTCTCCCCTGGCTGCGGCAGGACATATTCTTGGTTTTGACGAAATCCTCATGAAAAATGACGATGGCAGAAATCAGACCGCACTGAAATGGTTACAATGGAAACCCTCCGCAAATATAGCTGTCTCCGTCATTGAGACAGACTGCGGTATTATTTTAAAAGGAAACGGCTTCACATACCAATATAACAGGAAAACGGGATTGTTTGATAATATTTGCCATGCCGGTAAAAAATACCTGGATAAGCCAATGGAAATCAACATTTGGAGAGCTCCCACGGATAATGACATGTATGTGAAACCGGAATGGAAAAAAGCACACTATCATGAAGCATATGCCAGGGCCTATGATACCACAGTGGAACCATCGGCCGAAGGCATTGCCATCTCCTCTGCCATGTCCATTTTGGCTGACTCTGTTCAACGCATACTGGATATAAGAGCCGTATGGTATATTGACAGAAACGGCAGCATCCAGGGAACATTTCATGTGGTCAAAGGAGATGAATTCCCGGAGCTGCCACGGTTCGGAATCCGTTTATTCCTGAACAGCAGCCTGGAAAATGTCTCCTATTATGGGTACGGTCCCGCAGAGAGTTATCGGGACAAACATATGGCTTCCGGACACGGACTTTACCAGTCAAATGTTGCCGGATTGCACGAGAACTATCTCCGCCCCCAGGAGAACGGAAGCCATTATGACTGTGACTATGTGACCATTCATGGCGATACATTCGGACTCACGGCAGTATCGGAGCATCCTTTTTCCTTTAATGCCTCTCCCTTTACCCAGGAAGAACTTGAGTCCAAAGCCCATTGTTTTGAGCTGGAGCCATGCGGCAGCACCGTATTCTGCCTTGATTATGCTCATAACGGTATTGGCTCCAACAGCTGCGGTCCAAAAGTTGCGGAAAAATACAGATTTAACGAGAAAAAGTTCCGTTTTCGTTTTAAATTAATTCCATTCACACTCTTTACAGAAGGAGGAAATGCTCATGGAGAAGACATATCTGAAATGGTATAACAAAATCGGATACGGTTCCGGGGATATTGCAGGAAATGTGGTATATGCTTTTCTGTCATCCTTTGTCATGATATACCTGACAAATACAGTCGGTCTTTCCGCAGGTATCGTGGGCACCTTAATCGGTATATCCAAATTTTTTGACGGTTTTACGGATATTTTCTTTGGTTCCATGATTGATAAGACACGCAGCAGACTTGGCAGAGCGAGACCCTGGATGCTGTACGGCTACATTGGCTGCGCAATCACACTGGCCGCAATCTTTGCAATTCCCACAAGCTGGGGAACCACTGCGCAATATATATGGTTCTTTATCGCTTATACCTTATTGAACGGAATATTTTACACGGCAAACAACATTGCCTACTCAGCTCTTACCTCACTTGTGACCAAGAACAGCAAGGAGCGTGTTCAGATGGGTTCTTACCGCTTCATTTTCGCCTTCTCCACCAGCCTGGTGATACAATCTGTCACCATCAGGTTCGTGGCAGAATGCGGCGGCGGGGCAGCGGCCTGGCGAACAGTGGCCATCTTCTATGCCGTCATCGGTCTGTTGGTTAATACCATATCCGTACTCTCTGTAAAAGAGCTCCCTGAAGAGGAATTAAGCAAAGAGCACACAGAGAACTCAGAGGAAAAGTATGGATTTGCGGCAGCGTTCAAACTTCTCATTTGCAACAAGTATTACATTATGATCTGTGGAATTTACATATTGCAGCAATTATATGGCGCAATGATTAATTCCGGCATCTATTATATGACCTATGTACTGAAAAATGAAAATCTTTATGGTGTATTCTCCTGGGCAGTGAATATTCCCCTGATTCTCGCTCTGATTTTCACACCGACTCTTGTGAGCCGATGGAAAGGCATGTACAAACTGAACTTGCGAGGCTATATGATGGCCGTCGTGGGAAGAGCGCTGGTGGTTTTCGCCGGATATATAGGAAGTGTGCCGCTTATGCTGGCATTTACCGCCTTTGCCGCATTGGGGCAGGGACCCTGGCAGGGAGATATGAATGCGGTGATTGCTTCCTGTTCGGAATACACTTTCCTGACCAAAGGAAAAAGAATTGACGGCACAATGTATTCCTGTACCTCTCTGGGCGTAAAGCTTGGGGGCGGTCTTGGTACGGCCATATCCGGCTGGCTCCTGGCTTTCAGCAAATTTGACGGCAAACTGGCGGTTCAGCCGGAGTCCTGCATCAATATGCTGCACATTATGTATTTATGGCTTCCTCTGATTATCGACGTATTGATTATGTTAATACTTTCTCAATTAAATGTGGAAGCAATCAACGCAAAACTCAAAGCCGAACGCTCCAACCCCCTGTGGATGTAGAGTATAAAATCTTCTCCATCCTGAAACAATGCAGCCAGGGCAAAAGCAGAAGTGTTTTGCCCTGGCTGTTCTCTATTCATAGACTCTTTGGAACCGAAGAATTACTTTAAACAAGTCCCCGTCTGTCAGAATCTCCATACTGCCCTTTTGCAGTTGTATCAGACTGTCAGCAATGGACAGCCCCAGGCCGTTCCCCTCCATATGCCTTGATTTATCCCCTCTGACAAAGCGTTCCTGAAGTTCTTCCGGAGGTACTTCCAATGGATATTTGGACATATTTCGGAAAACAATCAGCACATATTCCTCTTTGGTTTCCACACTCAGGTACACTCTGGAATTTTCCTGGGCATATTTGCAGATATTATTGAGGAGGTTGTCAAATACTCTCCACAAGTGCCGTCCGTCCGCCATAATCCTGACTGGCTCCTCCGGCTGCCTGGCAATCAAAAGAAGCCCCTTTTCCTTCATTCTATTCTCATATTCCCCTGCTGCCTGGGACAATATCACCCCTGCCTCACAGGGTTCCAGACTAACTTCCACATTACCTGTCGTTGCCTTGGAAGCTTCCAGCAAATCCTCCAGCAACTTTTTCAGCCGATTAGACTGCCTGAAAAGCACTTCCGCATATTCCCTGATACATGAATTTTCTTCGGAATGACTTACCGTCTCCTTGCGCAGCAGCTCTGCGTAATTGATAATGGATGTAAGGGGGGTCTTTAAGTCATGGGATACATTTGTGATTAATTCCGTTTTTAAACGTTCACTTTTCATGCGTTCTGCCACCGCTTTGGATATTCCTCTGCCCAGACTGTTTAGATTTTCCCCATGTTCCTTAAACTCCCCGAACATTTTGGATGTATCCACCACATAGTCTTCCACTCCTTCCGCCAAAGCCCTGCTTGCCTTAAGCAGTTTCTTGCAGATCAGGGCAATATAGAGCACGGCAGGAAACAGAAGCAATTTCTCCAATACCCACAAAATGACACCTTCTCCCCGGCAATATATCATAACCCCCAGAAATTCCAAAACACAGAGCCCTAAAAACACAATCACTGTCAGCGCCACCAAAGGAATGCTTTTCAGTAACAGGCCATTGATCCTCCACAGAAACCGAAGCATCCTCCCTAACAGGCACAGTGTCTTATATATCAGACTATGCTTCCAGATATTTCCCATTTTAACTCGTATGGCCAAATCCATGCAAAACACAACAAACGCAGCAAAGCCAAAGGTGATATACGCAATTACCAGAATGTCTGAATACACATAAAAGATACTCCCAACTCCCCAATTCATCTCTTTGGCACACTCGAGAAATATGAGCGCCATTCCCCAAAATATCCCTATCAGTACGTCCAGATGCATTCTGGTCAACACACCGGGCACAATCTCTTTATAACCTCTGCGGTGTCCGGCTCCACACATCAGGAAGGTAAAACAAATTATCCCCAAAAGCGGGCTCAAGGTTGCCATTATGATAAAATAATATCTGGCTTCATATAAAACCGGCATTACCGTGGCAATGCTTTTGAAAATATCCTTTTTGGTAAAAAGGGGATTCACATAAATCAAAAACATATATTCTTCATATGGACTCAAGGCAGAGCCGTTGAGCACAACAGGATTTATAAGCACTTTTTCATTAAAATATGTGGGCATAACCATTTGCATATCCGTGGCATAACCGTTCCAGGTACTCCACAACACTTTTTTCTCCCCGCTTTCCTGCTCCTTTACCAAAGACAAATCAATATTAAGCCTTTCACAAATCTCCTCCGCTTTCCTGCTGTCACCCTGGGTAAGATAATATTGCACCACAGCCACTTCTTTTTCACTTGCGTGATACATCTTTTGGAGCAATACACTCTCCAGACTGGAAGAATATGCTCCGCTGGTCTGTAAGTCGATAGTGAAATATATCCCACTCAAACTGGTAAAGCAAAACAGCACCAGCATAAAATACACAATAATTTTCACCGTCATGGAACCAGAAATTCCATAGGAGGATATGCGCTTTTCCTGGCGTCTGAAATTATCCTTCTTTCTTTTCCGCGCCTTCCGGTCTTGACAGTTCCAGATTCCCTGGTCCTCTTTCAACTTCCGCGTATCCGGTTCCTGACAGTCAGCTTCTCTTTTGCTTCCCTCCTGCGTCTCCTCCTGACTGTGGGCTTTTTCCTGGTCTGCCTCCTGCCTGCGAACTTTTTCTGATTCCTGCATCATTTTCCCAGCCTCCATATCCTCCGGAATTTATGTTACTATGGTACTCCTATTCTCAGTTTCCTTTTTTCTCACATTTATAACCCTGTCCCCAAACTACCTTTATATACCTTGGCTCCGCCGGATTGATTTCCAACTTTTCCCGAATATGCCTGATATGCACCGCCACCGTATTTTCACTCCCATAGGGCAAATCATTCCATATACTCTGGTATATATCCCTTGGCGAAAACACCTTGCCCGGGGATTTCATCAGTAGCTTCAATATCTCATATTCCGTAGGGGTCAGAAATACTTCCTCTCCATCCAACATGACTTTTTTCTGAATGTCATCCAGTTCAATGCCGCCGCACCGCAGTATTTGAATTGGCTGTTTTCCTGCTCCAAGCTGCATATATCTTCTCAAATGAGATTTCACTCTTGCCGAAACCTCCACGGGATGAAAAGGTTTCGTAATATAGTCGTCCGCCCCCACCGTAAGCCCCAAAATTTTATCGGAGTCCTCGGACTTGGCCGTAAGCAGAATAATCGGCACATTGCTCTTCTCCCGAATCTTAACCATGGCTTCCATACCATCCATTTCAGGCATCATAATATCCAGCAATACCAGATGAATCTCTTCTTTCTCCACAATTTGAAGCGCGTCTCTTCCATTGAAAGCCTCAAATAACCTGTAATCGGCGTCATTCAGATATATCTTTAACGCATTCACAATATCTCGCTCATCGTCACAAATTAAAATGTTATACATACCCTTCCTCCCGAACAAAACCAATTTTAGCAAAATATGTTTTAACAATAAATATGATAAATGTTTAAGATTTCTTTAACATACCAGGGGACAATCGTTACACATACTGAAATTTCCAAAGTATAATAGTTTTTCATTTCTCCAGTTTCTGATATTATGATATATATTTCTGATACTTTAATCAATATCAAAGAAATCAAAAAGGGGTATCAAAGGCTTACATTTCCTTTGATACCCCTATTCTGCCGCATTCTAAGACTATCAGATTTTTGGGAAAATCCTATTTGTCATAGTTTACAATCTGTCCAAAGTCAGCTTTCAATGAAGCTCCTCCTACCAGGCCACCATCAATATCTGCCTGCGCAAAGAGTTCCGGCGCACTGGACGCGGATACGGAACCGCCGTACTGGATACGTATCGCAGCCGCTGTCGCTTCATCGTAGATTTCCCCGATGCAGTCACGGATTGCCTTGCAGACCTCCTGTGCCTGTTGGGTGGTAGCCACTTTGCCGGTCCCAATTGCCCAAATGGGCTCATAAGCGATGACTGCCTGTGCCGCCTGCTCCGCAGACACATTCAAAAACGCAACCTTAATCTGCTGGCGTATGAAATCAATGGTTACACCCTGCTCCCTCTGAGTCAGGGTCTCTCCGCAGCAGACAATGGGAGTCAGGTTATGCTCAAATGCCTTGAGCACTTTTTTGTTCACGGTTTCATCTGTTTCCGCAAAGTACTCCCTTCTCTCAGAATGTCCAATGATAACATACTTTACACCTGCGTCAACAAGCATTTCCGGTGAAATCTCACCGGTGAAAGCACCCTTCTCCTCAAAATACATGTTCTCTGCGCCAATATGAATATTGGTGTCTTTTACTGCCTCCACTGCGGGAATAATGTCAATGGCAGGTACACAGAACACTACATCCACATCATCATTCTTTACAAGGGGCTTCAAAGTGTTAATCAGCTCCACTGCCTGGCTGGGTGTCATATTCATTTTCCAGTTCCCGGCAATGATTTTCTTTCTTGCCATAATTTTACCCTCATTCCTAAAATTTTAATCAATGTTTCCTGTTCCGCTCCATCTATTCCACATAAGCTTCCTTCCGTTCCCCGGCAGCAATTCCATAACAGAGCGGATGATTGCCACGCCTCACAGCGTCGCCTTCCTGTTTATTTCTATTTGTCATCTGCCGCTGCCACACCGGGAAGCACTTTGCCTTCCAGGAACTCTAAGGATGCGCCGCCGCCTGTGGAAATGTGGCTCATCTTATCGCCAAATCCAAGCTGATTTACCGCAGCAGCAGAATCACCGCCGCCAATAATCGTGGTTGCGTCTGTCTCTGCCAGAGCCTTTGCTACCGCAATCGTACCTGCCGCAAGCGTAGGATTCTCAAATACACCCATGGGACCATTCCACACAACGGTCTTGGCACTCTTCACTGCCTCCGCATACATGGCAGCAGTCTCAGGTCCAATATCGCATCCTTCTCTGTCCGCAGGCATATCGGAAGATTTATAAACCTCAACTTCCACAGGAGCGTCAATAGGGTTGGGGAATGCCGCAATGGTTGCGGAATCCACCGGAAGCAGCAGCTTCTTGCCCAGCTTTTCAGCCTTTTCCAGCATTTCTTTACAGTAGTCAAGTTTCTCATTGTCAACCAGGGATTTGCCGATTTCATTTCCCTGCGCCTTTAAAAAGGTATATGCCATACCTCCGCCGATAATGAGAGTATCACATTTCTCCAGCAAATTGGAAATTACATTCAGTTTATCAGCAACCTTAGCGCCGCCCAAAATAGCAACAAAAGGTCTTACAGGATTTTCCACTGCATTGCCCAGGAAATTAATTTCCTTCTGCATCAGATACCCCACTACATTCTCTCCGCCCTTTGCGGAAATGAACTTGGTAACGCCTTCCACGGACGCATGGGCTCTGTGAGAAGAACCAAATGCGTCACAGACATACAAATCGGCCAGATCAGCCAGTTCCTTACTGAATGCTTCGCCGTTTTTGGTCTCTTCCGAACCACGGAACCGGGTATTCTGAAGCAGAACCACATCGCCTTCCTTCATAGCTTCCACTGCCTTGGTAGCCGCTTCTCCGGTCACATTGTAATCAGCCACAAATACAACTTCTTTCCCCAACTTCTCTGACAGTCTCTTTGCCACAGGCGCCAGGGATTCTCCCTCGTTGGGACCATTCTTCACCTTGCCCAGATGAGAGCAGAGAATTACCTTTCCCCCATCCTTTATCAATTTCTGTATGGTAGGAAGCGCAGCTACAATACGTGTTTCATCTGTAATTTCACCATTCTTCAAAGGAACATTAAAGTCACATCTCACCAGGACTCTCTTGCCATTGGCGTTAATATCATCAACGGATTTCTTATTTAAACCCATTTTATAAACCCTCCATTTATTTATGATAAAATATCCGGTCAGACTTTCTGCTGTTACAAGAAAAAATTCAGCCTCAGCCCCACTGATACATCCCTATCACAAACCGCATAAGCCGCACCCTTCACAGCCGCCGGCAGTTTCACTCGCTCACAAAACGAACTTCCACAGATTACTTTCTTCTACATCCCTGAAAGTCTCGCTAGCTCACGGAAACGAACCTGCGACTCATCTTCCGGCATTTCCACAGTTCCGCTGGCTCACAGAAACGAATTTACGAACTGCTAAAGCCCCCAAATTTCGCTCGCTCACAAAGACGAATCCCGCAGAAAGCCTTCCTTTCCAGATTTGGCATTTTTCTCATTCCTGCGAAAAAGGTCCGATCCTTAAGACCGGACCTCCAATAGGTCTGTACATAGGCAGGCTGAGACATACGTGAATTTTATCATTCACAGTCTCACTCTGCCATTGTGAATTAAATCATTTGCGTTCTGATTATGCAAGCTCGCTGAAATACTTAATGGTACGAACCATCTGAGAAGTATAGCTGTTCTCATTGTCATACCAGGAAACAACCTGTACCAGAGAGTTTCCGTCTTCCATCTTGGAAACCATGGTCTGTGTTGCGTCAAAGATAGAGCCATAGGTGCTTCCTACAACATCGGAGGAAACGATTTCATCCTCATTATAGTCAAAGGATTCTGTCTTTGCAGCCTTCATAGCCTCATTGATGGCTTCTTTTGTAACCTCTCCCTTAACAACAGCTACCAGAATTGTGGTAGATCCTGTAGGGGTAGGAACACGCTGCGCAGATCCGATCAGCTTGCCGTTCAGTTCAGGAATTACAAGGCCGATAGCCTTAGCAGCACCTGTGGAATTGGGAACGATATTGCATGCGCCCGCACGGCTTCTTCTCAGATCGCCTTTTCTCTGAGGGCCATCAAGGATCATCTGATCGCCTGTATACGCATGAACTGTTGTCATGATACCGCTCTGGATAGGCGCGAAATCATTCAGTGCCTTTGCCATGGGAGCCAGGCAGTTGGTTGTACAGGAAGCTGCGGAAATTACCGTATCTTCAGGCTTTAACGTTGTATGGTTTACATTGTAAACGATGGTAGGAAGATCATTTCCAGCCGGAGCGGAAATAACAACCTTACGCGCGCCAGCAGTGATG
>CAJUGT010000050.1 GCA_910586435.1 uncultured Acetatifactor sp.
TAACTAAAAATTCCTTGAAAATCAAGGAAAAAAGAC
Source organism: uncultured Acetatifactor sp. (assembly GCA_910586435.1). Taxonomy (GTDB): domain Bacteria; phylum Bacillota; class Clostridia; order Lachnospirales; family Lachnospiraceae; genus Acetatifactor. The sequence goes on from CAJUGT010000050.1 coordinate 37, forward strand.
TTGACTAAATAGGGAGGAAAATATGGGGAAATCAAAAGTACATATGCCAAAAGAACTTGAAAAAAAATGTCATATTGCCATACACTCGGCAGCGACGACCGCAGCCGCGGCAGGCGCCATCCCAATTCCAATGTCCGACGCAATACCCATCACGGGAGCGCAAATAGCGATGATTGTTGCCATAGGGAAAATTTTTGACGTGACATTAACAGATGCGGCCGCAAAATCTATGCTGGGTGTTACATTGGCGCGGCAAGCAGGACGGACAATTTTTACGAGTGTCTTAAAGCTGGTTCCTGGAGCGGGGCAGGTAGCCGGTGGCATTATAGGGGCACTCACAGCCGCAACGCTCACAGAAACGCTTGGATGGATGATAGCAGATGATTTTTTCCGAGTTATGAGTGGAGAAAACCCGGTAGACATCCCAGGTGCGGCAGATATGTTAAAGGGAGCCTTCAATGGATTGAATTGGTCTAAATAGGAAAGAGCGGCAACAGAATGAATGAAGGGTGAAACCACCAGGGATAAGGAAATGTAAAAACAGTCTCGGAACGGGGGCACAATGTGTCTTTCAGACACATGGAAGGAAATTTCAGCTGAGTTCTTTGCAGATGAAATTTTCTTCCTAGGTTAGGGTGCCGAAGTGCAGAGACGGCACTGGAATAGGAGGACAGCTATGAAAAAAGGAGAGGTAATAGGCAGTTTGGGTGGAGTAGTCGCAGGGGCTTTAACAGGCGCAGCAAAAGGATCGCACATTGGAATAGCGGTTGGGGGCCCGGTAGGCGCTATCGCAGGAACAATTCCCGGAGCAGTGATAGGAGGGGTCCTGGGAGGAGCACTGGGCAACAATGTTGGACACAGAGTTGATAACAGGAAAAAGTAGAAAAAGAAAGAAAGTAAGTAAGTAAGGAAGAACTGCCTCGTGAACTGTTTAACGGGGCAGTTTTTTTGTGCGGACCTGCATTGGGAAATTTCCTGCCAGGGCAGCGCAAGGGTTACACATGTTCCTTGGTTTTATCTTAATTTCATGAAAAAAGTCTTGCTGTTCCAGGCGCGGATTGGTAAAATAGTAAAAATAAACATATGCCTTTGCAATACAGGCGACAGAAAGGATGTAATGGAATGTTAGTACAGAAATATAGGAATATGCTGTCCGGTAAGTCCGTAATCAGGCAGCTTTCGGAATTTGCCACCGCCAGGGGGCAGGAGATAGGATATGAAAATGTGTTTGATTACAGTCTTGGAAATCCCTCCGTTCCCGTTCCAAAGGAATTCACGGAAGAGATGGCAAAAATGTTGACGGAGATGGGAAGCAGCGAGCTGCATGGGTACAGTCCAAGCCTGGGAATTACCAGTGTCAGGGAGGCAGTGGCTGCTTCTTTGGAGAGGCGGTTTGGCCTGCCTTATAGAAAAGAACATATCTTTATGGCGGTGGGGGCCGCAGGCGCGCTTGCCCACGCCTTTCGGCTGGTATCTGAGCCGGGGGATGAGATTTTGACCTTTGCGCCCTTTTTTCCGGAATATCATCCCTATGTGGATTTGACAGGCGCTGCTCTGAAAGTAGTGCCGCCGGACACGGAGCAATTTCAGATTCACTTTGAAAAGTTCAGGGAAATGCTTACAGAGAAAGTGGCGGCGGTTTTAATTAACACACCCAACAATCCTTCCGGCGTCGTGTATTCTTCGGAAACACTTCGCTTGTTGGCGGATATATTAAAGGAAAAATCGGCAGAATATGGGCATACTATATATTTGATATCCGATGAGCCATACCGTGAAATTGTATTTTCCGGTGTGGAAGCGCCCTGTGTCTCTTCCTTTTACGAGGATACCATTATGTGTTATTCCTTTTCCAAATCCCTCTCGATTCCCGGGGAGCGCATTGGGTATGTGGCTGTGAATCCCTATTGTAAGGATGCGGAGGACATGATTCAAATGTGCGGACAGATTTCCCGGGGCATTGGACATAATTGCCCGCCGTCCATCATTCAGCTGGCAGTGTCCCGGGTCCTGGATAAAACGGCGGACTTGAGTGTATATGAGACGAACAGAAATCTGCTGTACAGGGAATTGAAGGCGCTTGGCTTTGAATGTGTGAAACCGGGGGGGACTTTTTATATTTTCCCCAAAGCCCTGGAAGAAGACGCAGTGGAGTTCTGCAAAAAAGCCCTTAAATATGATTTGATATTGGTGCCGGGGGATACGTTTGGCGCACCCGGGTATTTCCGTATGGCATACTGTGTGGATACGGAAAAGGTGGAACGCTCTCTGGAACCTCTTGGAAGATTTGTCAGGGAAGTGTACGGCTGAGGGTTTCACAGGAAATTTGACGGACAGAAAGGTGGGGTTCTATGTATAAGGCAGGTCTTGTCCTGGAAGGCGGCGGAATGAAGGGGGTGTATACCGCCGGAGTGCTTGATTTTTTCCTGGACAAAGAGATGATGTTTTCCAGTGTGTACGGCGTATCCGCAGGCGCATGCCATATGTGCAGTTATTTGTCGAAACAGCGGGGGCGGGCTATGGATGTCAGTGTCGATTATCTGGACAGCAGAAAATATTGCAGCATGGAAAGTTTATTGTACTCAGGGGATTTGTTCAATGTGCAGACATGTTATCATTTGATACCGGAGTATCTCCATCCCTATGATCATGAGACTTTTGGGAGTTTTGAGGGGAAGGCTTACAGTGTGGCCACAGATATTGTCACTGGAAGGCCGGAATATTTCCGCATCAGAGATATCAGAAAAGACATTGATAAAATCAGAGCTTCCGCATCCCTGCCCCTGGTGTCGAGAAATGTGGAGATAGACGGCAGGCTGTATCTGGACGGAGGCATCAGTGATTCGATTCCGCTGCAAAAATCCGTCATGGACGGCAATCGGAAAAATGTTGTAGTAATGACAAAGGAAGAGGGCTATGTGCGAAAGCCCAGTACACAGCTTGGTCTGATTCAGGCCAGGTATTGGAAATATCCCAAGGTCTATGAGCTGATGGCGGAGCGGCACATTTCCTATGGCAGGCAATTGGCCTACATTGAAAGACTGCGGGAAAAAGGGCAGGTGTTTGTGATTCGTCCCAAAGCAGACAGCGGCGTGGGGCGTGTGGAGAAGGATGTGGAGAAGCTTCAGAAACTATATCGTCAGGGATATGAGGATGCGGAGAAGTGTTATGACGCACTGACGGCATTTTTGCGGCAGGAATGAAATGAGCAGGAAGACTGACAGAATGGAGACAGGAAAATGATAGAGATAATAAAAGCCATAATTTATGGTATCGTTGAGGGAATTACGGAATGGCTTCCCATCAGCAGTACAGGACATTTGATTCTGGTTGAGAGCCTGATTCCCTTTGAAGGGACCAGCGAAGATTTTTTTGGCATGTTTGATGTGGTGATACAGTTGGGAGCGATTCTGGCTGTGGTAGTGTTGTTCTGGAACCAGATATGGCCCTTTGCCCTGACAGAACAGGAGAGGAAAAAAAACGGGGGGAAGGGTATCGCTTCTTATTTTAAAAAGGATATATGGATTTTGTGGTTTAAAATACTGGTTTCCTGTGTGCCTGCGGCGGTGATAGGGATTATGTTTGACGATGTGTTTGATGCCCTTTTCTATAATCCCACCAGCGTGGCCATTGCGCTGATTGTGTTTGGTATCGCTTTTATTTTGATTGAAAACTGGAATCGAGGAAGAAAATGCAGGATAAACACTTTGTCTGAGATTACATACCAGACAGCGTTTCTCATTGGAGCATTTCAGCTGATTGCGGCGGTATTTCCCGGAACGTCACGTTCCGGCGCTACCATTGTGGGCGCATTGCTCATTGGCGTATCCAGGACGGTGGCGGCAGAATATACATTTTTCCTGGCAATTCCCGTGATGTTTGGCGCAAGTCTTCTTAAGGTTGTGAAATTTGGCTTTGCGTTCACTTCGCTGGAATTGATATTGCTCATTATCGGCACTGTGGTATCTTTTATCATTTCTCTGTTTGTCCTGCGCTTTTTGATGGGGTATATTAAAAAGCATGATTTTAAAGTATTTGGCTGGTACAGGATTATTCTGGGAGTGTTGGTGCTTTTGTATTTTGGGCTGGCAGGCATATAAGATTCTGCGCTCAGGGGGGAAAGTGATTGTACCCTGTGGTGTGATTTGGGTTTTTACGGGGATTTTTCATTCGTTTGACTGTATAATGTTATGTGAGGGCCGGAACCACTGTGCATTTGGTATTTAATTGAGAAGCTTTTTCATAAAAATATGTAAAAATATAATAAATTTAACTATATTGGGATGAAAAATCCTAAAAATGTTGACATTTACGCAGAAATGCAATACAATGCTCAGAGGCAAGCTTAATGGACTATCACAGAAGCCTGTGTAAGTGAATAAACTATATACTAATTTTGAAGAAAGGAAGTAGCGATTATGGCAGGAAGAAAGTCAAACGCTGTAAAAGCGGCGGAAGCTGCGGCAAAAGCAGCAGAGGCAGCGAAAACGGCAGAGAATGATCCCAAGGCAGAAAGTATAAAGGCAGAAGAGAAGAAAGCGGCATCAACTACCACCAGGAAGGCAGCTACAAAGACGACGGCAAAGACAGCCACGGCCGCATCGTCTAAGAAAGCGGAGAAAGAATGCACCATGCACATTCAGTTTGCAGGCAAATCTTATTCTCAAGAGGATTTGATGAAGATGGCAAAGGATGTATGGAAGTATGATTTAAAGCAAAAAGTCGGAGATCTCGCCAGCGTGGAGCTGTATGTGAAACCGGAAGAAAACAAAGTATATTATGTGATGAACGGTGAGTTTACCGGAGACTTTTCAATCTAAGGCAGTTGCGCTGTGGGAGCAATGAAAAGGGCGGCATCTGAGTCTGCGCTGTAGTGCGGAATTTGGGTGCTGTTTTTTGATGCCCGTTTTTCCTTATCCAATGAGGCGGTACATATTGTGATTATTTCCAGTCCATTTAGAATTATTTTAGAAATAAATTTCGCAAAAGCAGTTGACAATAGATAGGGTAAGTGCTATTTTATGGTTAGTAGATGTTAGCACTCTTCTTACATGAGTGCTAATAATAAAAAGGGAGGCAGCTTGGATGGAGCTGGATGAGAGAAAAAAGAAAATCCTGCAAGCGGTCATCCGTAATTACCTGGAGACAGGTGAGCCGGTTGGCAGCAGAACCATTTCCAAGTACACCGACCTGAATCTCAGTTCCGCAACCATACGGAATGAAATGGCGGATTTGGAGGAGATGGGCTACATCCTGCAACCCCATACTTCCGCAGGGAGGATTCCTTCCGACAAAGGGTATCGCCTGTATGTGGATACCATGATGGAGGAGAAGGAACGTGAAGTGGTGGCCATGCAGGAAATGCTTGTGGAGCGCCAGGATAAGCTGGAGATACTGTTGAAAAAGATTGCCAGGGTTCTTGCGCAGAACACACAGTATGCCACAATGATATCCGCCCCACAGACCAAACGAAGCAAGCTGAAATTTATCCAGCTTTCCAGGGTGGATTCACACCAGCTGCTGGCAGTGATTGTCAGCGAGGGAAATGTGGTGAAAAACAGTATTCTTTCAGTGGAAGAGGAGCCGGATAACGATACTTTGCTGAAACTGAACATCTTGTTGAATACACATTTGAACGGCTTGTCCATTGATGAAATTAATCTGGGGATGATATCCGCCATGAAGCAGCAGGCGGGAATTCACAGCCAGCTGGTGGGGGAAGTACTCGATACGGTGGCGGAAGCGATCCGAACGGAGAACCTGGAAATATATACCAGCGGCACCAATAATATTTTCCGGTATCCGGAATTGGCGGATCAGCAGAAAGCCAGTGAATTGATTAATACTTTTGAGGAAAAACAATTGCTGGGAGAATTGCTTACGGACAGTGGCGCAGGAGAAGGAGAAACAGGTATTCAGGTATACATTGGAGAAGAGACTCCGGTGCAGAGTATGAAGGATTGCAGCGTGGTCACAGCCAGCTACGAATTGGGTGATGGCATGAAGGGCACAATCGGTATTGTGGGGCCTAAGAGAATGGATTATGACAGGGTGGTAGCCGTGTTGAGGACTATCCAGACCCAGTTGGATGAACTGTACAGGAATTAAATTACAAAACGTCCTGGGCTAGAGCGTGTTTTCAGGAATGAAATAAGATAGGGAGGCTGGAAAATATGGCGGAACAGAAAAAGGAAGCGGCGGAAATGGAAGAGGAAGTGCAGGCAAATTCCGACACAGAGACTAATTCTGGCACAGAGTCCCAACTGGGGACGGAGGATGTAAGCCAGGAGGCTGCCGGAGAGGAAGCAGCGGAGACTCCTGAAGAAGGGGCGGAAGAAACGGAGGAAACCCCGGAAGGAGAAGATCCTAAGACCTGGGCGGAAAAGAGGGCGGCAAAAAAGCAGGCAAAGCAAGATAAGAAATCACAGGTATTGAAAGAACAGATAGAGCAGTTGGAGGATAAGGTAAAACGTCAGCTGGCAGAGTTTGAGAATTTTCGCAACAGGTCTGAGAAGGAAAAGCTGGCAATGTTTGAAACCGGGGCAAAGAGTGTGATAGAGAAAATGCTTCCTGTGGTAGATAATTTTGAAAGAGGGCTGGCCATGGTTCCGGAAGAGAAAAAGGAAGATCCCTTTGTGGATGGTATGAACCGGATATATAAACAGCTTTTGACGGAATTGGAGAATATCGGCGTAAAGCCCATAGAGGCGGTAGGACAGGAATTTGACCCTAATTTTCACAATGCGGTAATGCAGGTGGCCAGCGAAGAGTATGAATCAGGTGTGGTGGCGCAGGAATTGCAGAAGGGATATACGTACCGTGACAGTGTGGTAAGGCATTCCATGGTGGCAGTGGTGGAATGAGTCAGGGTTTTATCATAGTAGAAAAATCTATATTTGAATCAATAGATGTCAAACAAGAACAATTTTAGGAGGATACAAAAATGAGTAAGATTATCGGTATTGACCTTGGTACGACAAATAGCTGTGTGGCGGTTATGGAAGGTGGTAAGCCCACCGTTATCGCAAATGCCGAAGGCGCAAGGACAACACCTTCCGTTGTGGCGTTTACCAAGACGGGGGAGAGACTTGTGGGTGAGCCCGCAAAGCGTCAGGCAGTGACAAACGCGGAGAAAACCATAGCTTCCATTAAGAGGGATATGGGTACTGACAACGGACGCAACATTGATGGGAAGAAATATTCCCCTCAGCAGATTTCCGCAATGATTTTGCAGAAACTGAAGGCAGATGCCGAGAGTTATCTTGGCGAGAAAGTGGGCGAGGCTGTTATTACCGTGCCGGCGTATTTTAACGACGCGCAGCGTCAGGCAACCAAAGACGCAGGTAAAATTGCGGGACTGGATGTAAAGCGTATTATCAACGAGCCTACGGCTGCGGCATTGGCTTATGGTCTTGACAATGAAAAAGAGCAGAAAATTATGGTATACGACCTTGGGGGCGGTACTTTCGATGTGTCCATCATCGAGATTGCTGACGGTGTCATTGCTGTTCTGGCAACCAATGGCGACACCCACCTTGGGGGAGATGATTTTGACAATAAGATTATTGATTGGATGCTGGCTGAGTTCAAGAAGGCAGAAGGGGTGGATCTCTCCAATGACAAGATGGCCATGCAGAGACTGAAGGAAGCAGCAGAGAAGGCTAAGAAGGAACTTTCCAGCGCCGTTACCACGAATATTAACCTGCCGTTTATTTCCGCAACCCCGGAAGGCCCCAAGCATTTTGATATGAATCTGACCCGTGCGCAGTTTGACGAATTGACCAGAGATCTGGTGGAAAGAACCGCTATTCCTGTGCAGAACGCCATGAAGGACGCAGGACTGACCAATGCGGATCTGGGCCAGGTGCTTCTGGTGGGTGGTTCCACACGTATTCCTGCCGTACAGGATAAGGTAAGGCAGATCACCGGCAAGGAGCCCAGCAAGACTTTGAACCCTGATGAATGTGTGGCCATAGGCGCGTCCGTACAGGGCGGCAAGCTGGCAGGAGACGCCGGCGCAGGAGATATTCTGCTTTTGGATGTAACACCTTTGTCCCTGTCCATTGAGACCCAGGGGGGTATCGCTACCAGACTGATTGAGAGGAATACCACCATTCCCACCAAGAAGAGTCAGGTATTCTCTACAGCTTCGGACAATCAGACGGCAGTAGACATTGTAGTGGTACAGGGTGAACGTAAATTTGTACGGGACAACAAAGCGCTGGGCCAATTCCGTCTGGATGGAATTCCGCCTGCAAGAAGGGGTGTGCCTCAGATTGAAGTTACTTTTGACATTGATGCCAACGGTATTGTCAATGTATCCGCAAAAGATTTGGGCACCGGAAAGGAGCAGCATATTACCATTACCGCAGGTTCCAATATGTCCGATGATGAAATCGAGAGAGCTGTGAAGGAAGCGGCAGAGTTTGAGGCACAGGACAAGAAGAGGAAGGAAGCGGTAGAGGCGAGGAATGAAGCCGATTCGTTTGTGTTCCAGACTGAAAACGCTCTGAAGGAAGTGGGCGATAAGCTGAGTGACAGCGATAAGTCTGCCGTGCAGGCCGATTTAGACGCAGTAAAGGCTATTCTGGAGAGAACCAAGGACCAGGAACTGAGTGATAATGATGTGGACGAATTAAAGGCTGCAAAAGAAAAACTGACCAACAGCGCACAGAGTCTCTTTTCAAAAATGTATGAGAACATGCAGCAGGCTCAGGGCGGTGCGGCAGGTCCTGATATGGGAGGCGCTACGGGCGCAGGAAGCAATCCTGCTCCGGAAGATGATGTGATAGACGGAGATTTCAGGGAAGTCTAAATTTTAAGGAAAAAGGTTGAATAAATCTGCGGAATGTGTTAGTTTAGAGTGGTATTTGTAAAAAAGTGGTAGCACAGGATATGGGTATGGCACGGTTTCGGAAGGAAGGTGATGCCAGACGTGTATTCTGTGCCGCCGCATTTATAATGTGAGGAGTTTACTATGGCAGAGCAGAAAAGGGATTATTATGAAGTCCTGGGTGTGGATAAGAATGCGGATGATGCTGCGATAAAAAAAGCATATCGCGTCCTGGCGAAGAAATATCATCCGGACATGAATCCAGGTGATGCGGATGCGGAGAAGAAATTCAAGGAGGCATCGGAAGCCTATGCCGTGCTGAGTGATCCGGAAAAAAGGCGCCAATATGACCAGTTTGGCCATGCTGCCTTTGACGGTGGCGCAGGTGCAGGTGGTTTCGATTTCGGCGGCATGGATTTCGGAGATATTTTTGGAGATATTTTCGGGGATATTTTTGGCGGCCGCAGCAGCAGAAGCCAGGGCAATGGCCCTATGAAAGGGGCAAATCTGCGCACCAGTGTGCGTATATCTTTTGAAGAGGCAGTATTTGGCTGCAAAAAAGAAATTGAACTTACTGTGAAAGAGACCTGTAAGACCTGTAACGGCTCCGGCGCAAAGCCCGGTACCAGCCCTGAAACCTGTTCTCGATGCGGCGGCACGGGACAGTCGGTAGTGACTCGGCAATCACCCTTTTTTGGCGGAACGATTCGGAGTGTGGAACCCTGTCCGGAGTGTCAGGGCAAGGGCAAGGTCATTAAAGAGAAGTGTTATGATTGCGGCGGCACGGGTTATATTTCCATGAAGAAACGATATTCCGTAGATATTCCCGCAGGTATCGATAATGGTCAGTCAACACGTATGCCAGGGTTGGGAGAACCCGGTATCAACGGCGGACCCAGAGGTGATGTACTTATTGAAGTGATTGTGGGACGCCATCCCATATTCCAGAGACAGGAGTTTGATATTTATTCCACAGTGCCGGTTTCTTTTGCGGTTGCGGCGTTGGGCGGCGAGGTGCTGATTGACACCGTGGACGGTAAAGTGATTTATGATGTGAAGCCCGGTACACAGACGGATACCAGGGTAAGGCTGAGAGGGAAGGGTGTGCCTTCCTGGAGAAACAGGGATGTGAGAGGGGACCATTATGTGACTCTGGTAATACAGGTTCCTGACAGATTAAAACCAGAAGCGAAAGAGCTGCTGCGTCAGTTTGACGAACTGACAGGAGACACACTGAATGCCGCAAAGGCGTCCACGGAGCATGGACAGTCGGGCGACGGGAAGGACGGCAGTCCCAAGGAAGGCAAGAAAAAGAAGTTCTGGAAATAATCGCATGATCGGCTCTGATGGGCAAGTGTGCCTGCCGGAGCCGTTTTTGGCGTGTGAGAGAAGCAAAGGACCCGAAACAAAAATTGTTTCCTTTTCGGCGAAAAAGTGTATAATAGAGTATGATGAAAAAAGAGAGAAATGAGTTTTTAGGGCTTTTATGCAATTTATACCTGATTGCGCTGTTGGCGGCGCTGCCTTTGTATACAGGGGAAGGGTATTGGAAACTGGGTGATACCAAATATATACTGTTTCGGAATGTATCTGTTTTATGCCTGGGATGCTGGCTGGTGCTGGGGATGCCGGGACGGGTCAGGGCTGTTTTAGAGTGGATTGGAACTGTGGCAGGAAAGCAGACCCATACCGCAGGCTCAGGACAGGCAGTTAAAAAGAAGCATATCAGTCTTAGTATTGTGGACTGGGCTATGGCGGCGTATGGTGTCTGTGTCACGATTTCCGCTCTGTGCAGCGCATATGGGCGGCTGGCGTGGACCGGTTATGAGGAATGGTATATGGGAGCCTTTTCCCAGCTGATGTTTGTTGGGATTTACTTTTTTGTGTCAAGACAGTATGATGGTTCCAGGGTCCCTTTGTATGTGGGGGTGGGAGCTTTTGGGATGGTGACTGTGCTGGGGCTGCTGCACCGGCTGGGTATAGATCCCCTTGGATTGCAGACAGGATGGAACAGTGGGGATTGGGAATATAATCATATGCTTTCCACCCTGGGAAATATTAACTGGCTCTGCGGGTTTTACAGTGTGGCCTTGGCATGGCTTATGGTTTGCTTCATGGGGGAACAAAGACGGTGGCTTCAAGTCCTTTGGTATATGGCTGTGGTGGCGGCTTTTGTGCTGCTGGGAATTCAGGGAAGCCAGGGAGGTCTGCTGATTCTTGCCGTTGGTGTGGGGGTATGCCTTGTGCTGGGGGTGGGACAGAGGAACATTCTGAAAAAACTGATGCTGCTTTTAGCGGGATTTTTCCTGTGCATGCCCTTGATAGACTTATTGACGAAACTGCGGGGGAAAAAAGCCGCTGTGGCTGTGGACGGGAATGTATTTGACCACACGGTCTGGTATGGATGGGTTTTGGCTGCGGCTGTATGTGGTGTGGTATATCTGCTCATGGCATGTGGTATATTACATAAAGGAAAGGAGCTTGTGGGAAAAAGGTTTTTGCCTGGAGAAAGGAAAAAGGTATGGCCATTGGAACGCAGGGTACTTTTGTGGGGCGCAGGAGGTATTTTTGTGCTATGCTGTCTGGTTTTCGCAGTCTGTGGAACCGGCGGCGGAAGCTGGCGGATAGATGATCGTTTTGGCAGCGGGCGGGGTCTTTTGTGGCGTGTGGCGCTGGAAGGTTTTGACCTGGCGGGATGGAAGGACAAGCTGTTGGGAGCGGGGCCGGATTGTTATGCGGAAGCTGTGTTTAACAGGCTGGCCGCAGGCACAGATGTATGGAACGGCGAGCATTGGGAAGGCGCCATATTTACCAATGCCCATAATGAGATATTGAGTCAGTTAATCAATGTGGGAATTATGGGGACGGTGAGTTATCTGGCCATCTTTTTTGCGGGTTTGCTGAGGTATTGTGGAAACAGGAATTCTTCCGGAGGGTTATGGTATGTCAGATGGCTTGGGGTTCTGGCGATTGCCATGTACGGCGCCCATGGGCTGATTAGTTTTCAACAGGTGCTCAATGCTCCCATACTGTTTGTGACGCTGGGATTATGTGAATACGGAATGCGCTGTTACGGGGATTTGGAGAACACAGAAGCCGACAATGAGAGGCTGCGGAAATAGAGAATGATTATATAGAGCGAAATTGCGGAACTGGAATAAAAAACAGCAACGAAGCGGAAGAGCCCGGAGAATTTATGGCCCATGAATTATGGGCCATAAATTACTCCGCAGAAAGAGGCTCTGAGAGCGAAGTTGCGGAACTGGAATAAAAAACAGCAACGAAGCGGAAGAGCCCGGAGAATTTATGGCCCATGAATTATGGGCCATAAATTACTCCGCAGAAAGAGGCTCTGAGAGCGAAGTTGCGGAACTGGAATAAAAAAACAGCAACGAGGCGGAAGAGCCCGGAGAATTTATTGCCCATGAATTATGGGCCATAAATTACTCCGTGGAAAAAGGCTCTGAGAGCGAAGTTGCGGAACTGGAATAATAAATTATGAAATGGATGAAGTTTAAAGTTAAGACAATAACAGATGCGGAAGACATCATTATCAGCACCCTGTATGACATAGGCCTGGAGGGCGCGCAAATTGAAGATAAGGTTCCTTTGACTGCCCTGGAAAAAGAGCAGATGTTTGTGGACATTCTCCCCGAGGGGCCTCAGGATGACGGGATTGCCTGGCTGAGCTTTTTTGTGGAGGAGAGGGAGGACGGCAGCCTGGAAGTATTGGGAGAATGTACAACGCCGGACCAGGTCCTGCAACAGGTGCAAAGGGAACTGGAGGGGCTGAGAGAATTCTGCGATATAGGGGAAGGGGCTGTCTCAATAGAAGAGACAGAAGACATTGACTGGATTAACAATTGGAAACAATATTTTCATCAATTTTATATTGATGATATTCTGGTAATTCCTTCCTGGGAAGATGTGGAGGCGCAGGACAAAGGAAGGCTGGTATTGCATATAGACCCCGGGACTGCCTTTGGCACGGGTATGCATGAGACAACGCAGCTGTGTATCCGGCAGCTTCGCAAGTATGTCACTGACCGGACAATGCTTCTGGATGTGGGTACCGGCAGCGGTATTCTGGCCATTCTCTCCCTGATGTTTGGGGCAGAACATGCGGTGGGAACGGATCTGGACATATGCGCCGTTGATGCTGTGGCCCAAAATTGCAGGGACAACGGGATAGAAGCTTCCCGGTTTGACATGATGATTGGAAATATTATCACGGACAAGGCGGTGCAGGATCAAGTTGGCTACGGCTGTTATGATATTGTGGTGGCAAATATTCTTGCGCAGGTTCTGGTGCCCCTTACACCGGTGATTGTTCCTCATTTGAAAGAGGGCGGAATCTATATCACTTCCGGAATTATTGACGATAAAGAAGAAGTTGTGGTGGAGGCCATAAAGGCCGCAGGACTGAAAATTCTGGAAATCACCCATCAGGGCGAGTGGGTAAGCGTTACAGCTCAAAAAGAGATATTATAAAAACAGCAACGAAACGTACAGAGCCCGGGAGAATTTACAGACACGAAAGTGTATGGAAATGCTCCCTGGATAAGGGGCTCTGGAAGTGAAGTTGCGGAACTGGAATAAAAAAACAGCAACGAAACGTACAGAGCCCGGGAGAATTTACAGACACGAAAGTGTATGGAAATGCTCCCCTGGATAAGGGGCTCTGGGAGTGGAGTTGCGGAACTGGAATAAATATGCATCAATTTTTTGTAAAACCGGATCAAATTCACATGGAAGAGAGACAGATAGTCATCCAGGGACCGGATGTGAATCATATAAAGAATGTGCTGCGCATGAAGATGGGGGAAGAACTGTCCATAAGCAATGGGCTGGATGGAAAAGAATATCGCTGCGGAATTCTATCATTGGAGGAGGACGCAGTGATATGCGGGCTGCGATTTGTGAAGGAAGACAAAGTGGAACTTCCATCACAGGTATATCTGTTCCAGGCACTGCCCAAAGGGGATAAAATGGAGACGATTGTCCAAAAGGCCGTGGAATTGGGAGTATATCAGGTGATTCCTGTAGCGGCCAGACGCTGTGTTGTAAAGCTGGACCACAAGAAGGCAGAGGCCAAGACTGCCAGATGGCAGGGAATTGCGGAGGCAGCGGCAAAGCAGAGCAGACGGGCCATAGTACCGGAAGTAGGAAAAGTAATATCCTTTGCCCAAGCTGTTGAATGGGCGGCAAAACTGGATGTGAAGCTGATTCCTTATGAGCTGGCGGAGGACATGGGGAAAACCAGAGCCATTATGGAGACATTGAAGCCGGGACAAAGAATTGCAGTGTTCATTGGGCCGGAAGGCGGATTTGAGCCGGAGGAGATTGCGCTGGCATTGGAAAACGGTGTGGAACCTATGACCCTTGGGAGGCGTATTCTAAGGACGGAGACGGCTGGTATGACAGTGTTGTCCTGGATTATGTATTTGCTGGAACAATGATGTATGGCGCCGCAGGGGCTTTTGGGTATTTATGGCGCAAAAACCAAGGCTGCTGCGGACTGAAAAGAAAACCCAAAGGGGTTTTGTGTCAAATGATGGCAGGACGTGGCAGGGACAGAACCCGTTGCATATGATAATATAACTTGTTGGCCGGAAACGGAAAGGAGCAAAGTTATGGAAGTGTATTTGGATAATTCCGCTACCACCAGAGTGTTTCCGGAAGTGGCGGAATTGATGACAAAAATCATGTGTGTGCATTACGGAAATCCATCCAGCCTTCACATGAAGGGAATAGAGGCGGAACAATATCTTATTTACGCAAAGCAGACATTCGCAAAGATACTGAAAGTGGAAGAAAAGGAGATTTTTTTCACTTCCGGAGGTACAGAAGCTGATAATCTGGCAATTATGGGATGTGCCATGGCAAATAACAGAAGGGGCAGGCATCTGATTACCACTCAGGTGGAGCATCCGGCGGTACTCAATACCATGCGCCATATGGAATCCATGGGGTACAGGGTGACATATTTGCCAGTGAATGCTTACGGACAGATTTCTCTGGAAGAACTGCGGCGTCAGATTCGTCAGGATACGATTTTGGTTTCCATTATGCATACCAATAATGAAATCGGCGTGTTGCAGCCTGTGGAAGAGGCAGGAGAACTGATCAAGCGTATGAATCCCGACACTTTATTTCATGTGGATGCGGTGCAGGGATTTGGAAAGGCAAAAATATACCCTAAAAAGATGAGAATTGACCTGCTCTCTGCCAGCGGGCATAAAATTCATGGGCCCAAGGGTGTGGGGCTATTGTATATAGAGGACAAAGTAAAGATACAGCCCATAGTTCATGGGGGTGGGCAGCAGAGGAATATTCGTTCCGGGACAGACAATGTGTCCGGCGCGGCAGGGATGGCCAAGGCAGCGGAGCTTCTGTACACCCATTATGAGGAAGACGCAAAAAGGCTGTACGAATATAAGCGGTATTTTATGGAAGGTATACGGAAATTGGAGGGAGTTTGGATCAACGGCCTTATTCCCGGGATGCCGGACGGGGAAGGTACCGCCCCTCATATAGTAAGCGTTTCCTTTGGAGGAATCCGAAGCGAAGTGCTGCTTCA
Source organism: uncultured Acetatifactor sp. (assembly GCA_910586435.1). Taxonomy (GTDB): domain Bacteria; phylum Bacillota; class Clostridia; order Lachnospirales; family Lachnospiraceae; genus Acetatifactor. The sequence continues at coordinate 15,450 of CAJUGT010000050.1, forward strand.
TGCATTGGAGGAAGATAAAATATATGTTTCCGCCGGCAGTGCCTGTGCGGCTCGCAAACCGCAGCCTTCCCAGACATTGAAGGCAATAGGGATCGACAAAAACCTGTTGGAATCCACCATCAGGTTCAGCTTCTCGGTTTATACCACTCGTGAAGAAATAGACTATACATTGGGGAAATTATATGATAAAATTCCTATATTGCGCAAATACACACGGAAAGGTTAGAATAAAAACCGTTTTATAAGCTGGAAAGGATATTCAAGTTCATGTTTACTTCTTTTTTGATAAAATATGCCGAAATCGGCGTTAAGGGAAAAAACAGATATTTATTTGAGGATGCTCTGGTGCGCCAGATAAAATACGCCTTGAAAAAATGTGATGGGGAGTATGAGGTTCATAAGTCCCAGGGACGTATCTACGTGGAAGCTCTGGGTGAATTTGACTATGACGACGTAGTGGACCAGCTGGGAAAGGTATTTGGAATCTCAGGAATTTGCCCTGTGGTGTCCGTTGAGGACGAAGGCTTTGAAAAATTATGCGAGACGGTAATAAAATATATTGCAGATGTATATCCGGACAGAAACAAAACGTTCAAGGTACATTCCAGACGGGCGCGTAAAAATTATCCAAAAGAATCAATGGAAATAAATGCGGCTTTGGGGGAGGCGGTTCTTGGCGCCTACCCTGAAATGTCCGTGGACGTACATGAGCCGGAAATTCTGCTGAATATTGAGATTAGGGAAAAGATTCATATTTATTCAAAGGTCATACCCGGTCCCGGAGGAATGCCTGTGGGCACGGGGGGCAAGGCTATGCTGCTCTTATCCGGCGGGATAGATTCCCCCGTGGCGGGATATATGATTGCCAAGCGGGGTGTGAAGCTGGATGCGGTGTATTTCCATGCGCCGCCATACACCGGAGAGCGCGCGAAGCAGAAGGTGATTGATTTGGCCAGGATTGTATCCAGATATACGGGGCCTATATATTTGCATGTTATTTCTTTCACTGATATACAATTGTATATTTATGATAAATGTCCCCATGAGGAGCTGACAATTATCATGCGGCGGTATATGATGCGTATTGCGGAGCATATTGCCCAGGAAACCGGCTGTCTTGGGCTGATTACAGGAGAAAGCATCGGACAGGTTGCCTCCCAGACTATGAGTTCCATGGTGGCTACCAATGAAGTGTGTGAGCTTCCCGTGTATCGTCCCCTGATTGGGTTTGACAAGCAGGAAATTGTGGAAGTGGCGGAAAAAATCGGTACATTTGAGACTTCGATTCTGCCCTTTGAGGACTGCTGTACTATTTTTGTGGCAAAGCATCCGGTGACAAAACCCAGTTTGAAAGTGATTCGGCGTCATGAACATTATCTGGATGAGAAGATAGAGGAATTGGTGCGGACAGCCCTGGAAACGGACGAGCTTATCATTGTTTCAGAAGAACAGTAGAAGCGTAAGGCACTGAACCATTACATCCGTACAATAAAATACAACAAATAAAATACAACAGTTCAGTTAGCTGAACTGTTGCAAAACGGCATTGAAGTATCATATAACCGTCAGTGCTGCGCAATCAGGGTTCCGGGGCAGGCCCCGGGAGTATTTCAGATCATGTACGGTTTTATTGTTTCCATGACATCATTTGCGTTGTCTTCCGAGTGTATGTTCAGATCAATGGGTTTGGACAGATCCAGGCTGAAGATACCCATAATGGATTTGGCATCAATAACGTATCTGCCGGATACAAGGTCAAAATCGCAGTCGAATTTGGATATATCGTTTACGAAGGACTTTACCTTGTCAATGGAATTTAAAGAAATTTGTACAGTTTTCATATTTGTCTCCTCCTTGATTAGGTCTGCAAGGTTACGATTCACAGTCCTGTACCGTGAACAGCAACTTTATAATTCCTGTCTCCATCTTAATGGCTTGAGGAGTAAAAGTCAAGGGGAAAAGTCGATTCATTTTTTGAGGGAAGTTGGTATGAAACGTGTGGCATTACATACTCTTGGCTGCAAGGTAAATGCTTATGAAACGGAGATTATGCGGCAGAGTCTGAGGGAAAAAGGGTATCATATTGTCCCATTTGAAGAGGTGGCCGATATTTATATCATCAATACATGTACGGTGACTAACATTGCGGATAGAAAGAGCAGACAGATGCTCCACCGGGTGAAACAGCGAAACCCCCAGGCGGTGGTGGTTGCGGTGGGGTGTTATGTGCAGACAGGAAGGAATGCGGTTGAAAAGGATGACAGCGTGGATCTTGCCGTGGGCAACAACTGTAAGAAGGAAATCGTCTCTATTCTGGAAAAGTATCTGAAGGAGCGTCAGGAAGATTCCCGTAAGGGGCTATGTGAGGAAGAACGAAAAAAGAGTCACATTGTGATTGGCATGGACGGTGACTGTGGATATGAGGAAACTCAGCTGAGGCACGCAGGAGAACACACAAGGGCTTTTGTCAAGATTCAGGATGGATGCAATCAATTTTGCGCCTACTGCGTGATACCCTATGCCAGAGGAAGGGTGCGCAGCCGCAGGTGTGAAGACATTATAACAGAGATAGAAGGGCTGGTAAAAACCGGCTGCAAAGAAGTGGTGCTCACCGGCATCCACATCAGTTCTTATGGAATTGATTTTGAGGAGGAGGCATGGAAGAATGGGGTGAGCCAAACGCTTCAAAATGGCGGGAAAAAGGAGTATACCGGAAGCAGCAAGCTGATTGATCTGGTGGAACGCATCCACAAAACGGAAGGGTTGGAAAGAATTCGTCTGGGATCTCTGGAACCAAGGATTATCACCGAGGATACGGCCAGAAGACTCTGTGAGATGCCAAAGGTCTGTCCTCATTTTCATTTGTCTCTCCAGAGCGGATGTGACGCAACTTTAAAGCGAATGAATAGACGTTACACTGTGGGGGAATACTATACCAGTGTGGAAATGCTGAGGAAATATTTCGGTCATGTGGCCGTTACTACGGATGTAATCGTAGGGTTTCCGGGGGAAACGGAGGAAGAATTTTCTCAGACGAAAGCATTCCTGGAAAAGGTGTCCTTTTATGAAATGCATATTTTCAAATATTCCAGGCGTGAGGGAACGAGAGCAGCGTCCATGCCGGGACAGGTGCCGGAATCGGAGAAGGCCTGGCGCAGCGGTGAACTGATTGCCCTGGAGGTAGGGCAGTCAAGAGAATTTCGTTGGAATTACATAGGAAGAAAGGCAGAAGTGCTCCTGGAAGAAGAACAGGAGATAAATGGAAGAGTCTATCTGGTGGGCCATACCAGAGATTATGTGAAGGTTGCGGTGGATACGCATGGAATGGTGGAAAACACGTTGGTCTGGGTGGAGGTGAAGGGATTTTTGACCGATGAAATCCTCATAGGGGAGAAGTAGTAATGTAGAAGGCCTGCTGTTGTGAACAGAGTGAACAGTAACCAAATGGTGACGTGAAATAAGCGCTCCATAACGTTAAGCTTGAATTTTACAGACAAATGAGGTATAGTAGTAAAGAAAAGGGGCCGGAAAAGTTTTGAGACACAAAGAGTCATGTGAGGATGGCCCAAGAGGGGGCCAAAGAGGGAGCAAAACGAGGTTAGAGTATGCAGAACTTGGGAAATACACAATATTTCAGAGTAGACTCTGAGCCTGTGCCCGGGGCGAAGGGAGTATTGTCCGCCGTGTACGAGGCGCTGACAGAGAAAGGCTACAATCCGGTGAATCAGATTGTAGGATATATTATGAGCGGTGATCCTACCTATATTACCAGTCATAAAAATGCCAGGAGTCTGATTATGAAGGTGGAACGGGATGAATTGGTAGAGGAGCTTCTGACAGAATACATTAAGGCCATGGACTGGAAATAGTGTGATGGAGCAGGAAGAAGAAAAGATACGGGAGAGAATATATGCGAATTATGGGTCTTGACTTTGGGTCAAAGACAGTGGGAGTGGCGGTCAGTGACAGCTTATTGATTACGGCACAGGGGGTGGAGATCATCCGGCGTAAGGAAGAAAATAAGCTGCGCCGTACATTGGCCCGCATTGAAGAGTTGATTGAGGAGTACGAGGTAGAAGAAATTGTTTTGGGCCTGCCAAAACATATGAATGCGTCGGAAGGAATTCGCGCGGAACTGACTTTGGAATTTCGAGAGAAATTAGAGCGCAGGACGGGATTGCCTGTGACCATGTGGGACGAGCGTCTGACAACGGTGATGGCCGAGAAGACTATGATAGAAGCAGGGGTGCGCAGGGAAAAGCGCAGAGAATATGTGGATAAGATAGCTGCGGTATTCATATTGCAGGGTTATCTGGACAGCCGGAGCCGTGAGGAACATCCGTGATACATGGCGGTATTATCTTGATTTGAGCCGCGGCAAAGCTGTGGCGTGGAGATTAGGTAACAGTTCGGGGGCCTGCCTGAACTGCCGCGAAATCAGAGAGATACGGCGGGCCGGTATGCCGGAAGGCATGGACAAAGAGAAGGACAGCAATGGAAAAATTGGAGAAGATAACATTGGATTTGGACGGGGGAAGCCCTGTGGAATATTTTGTGTTGGAACAGACTCGTATCGGAGGGGTGGATTATCTGCTTTTGTCCGATGTGGAAGAGGGGGATGGAGAAGCGCTGATTCTGAAGGATATCTCTGAAGACGGAGAGGAAGAGGGCGTATTTGTTACCATTTCTGATGAGGAAGAACTTGCCGCGGTGGCGGAAGTTTTTGAGAATATGTTGGAAGACATCACGATTGAGGAATAAGCCGGATAGGATGTCAGGAATATTGGAGTTGGAGCAGGATGACGGAAAGAGAGGACTTTAAGAAGCTTTTAAAAGAGAACGGGCTGAAGGTTACAAAGCAGCGGCTTAGGGTATTGGAAGCAATTGCTTCCTGCCCGGAGGAGCATCTGACCGCCGAGGAAATATTTGCTCTGGTAAAAGCGGAATTCCCGGACATTGGACTGGCTACGGTTTATAGAACAATACAACGGCTGAATGAGCTGCACCTGATTGACAAGGTCAATTTTGACGATGGGTTTGCCCGTTATGAGATGGGGAATACTGCTGAACAGAAGCACCATCATCATCATCTGATCTGCATGAAATGCGGTATGGTAATTTCTTTTCAGGAGGACTTATTGGAAGAGCTGGAAGAGAAAATTGCAGGGACTGCCGGATTTTATGTCGTGAATCATGAGGTGAAGCTCTATGGTTATTGTAAAAAATGTGGAGGTAATTTGATTGAGGAAAAAAGAAAACAATAATGGTTCCGGGCTGAAGATAATTCCCTTAGGGGGGCTGGAACAAATTGGTATGAACATTACTGCCTTTGAATACGAGGACAGTATTGTTGTGGTGGACTGCGGCCTGTCATTCCCGGCGGATGACATGCTGGGGATTGACCTTGTGATTCCGGATGTGACTTATTTAAAGGACAATATCGACAGAGTGAAGGGATTTGCGATTACCCATGGGCATGAGGATCACATCGGGGCGCTGCCCTATGTGCTCAGGGAGGTGAATGTGCCCATATATGCCACGAGGCTTACCATGGGCATTATAGAGAATAAGCTGCGGGAGCACAATCTGATCAAGGGAACCAAGAGAAAGGTTGTTAAGTTTGGTCAATCCATTAATATGGGTAAATTCAGGGTGGAATTTATCAAGACCAATCACAGCATTGTGGACGCAGCGGCACTGGCCATTTACTCACCTGCGGGCGTGGTGGTTCACACAGGTGATTTCAAGGTGGATTATACGCCGGTCTTTGGGGATGTCATTGACCTGCAAAGGTTTGCGGAGCTTGGAAAGAAGGGGGTACTGGCATTGATGTGTGATTCCACCAATGCGGAGCGCCCGGGTTTTACGGCTTCCGAGAGAACGGTGGGCAAGACCTTTGACACTTTATTTGAAGAGCACAAGAATACAAGGATTTTTGTAGCCACATTTGCGTCCAATGTGGACAGGGTGCAACAGATTATCAACAGTGCTTATAAATTTGGACGTAAGGTTTGTGTGGAAGGCCGCAGCATGGTCAGTATCATTGAGACGGCCAGGAATCTGGAATGTATCAGCATTCCGGATAACACATTGATAGAAGTGGAGCAGATGAAAGATTATCCCGATGAGCAGCAGGTGGTCATTACCACCGGAAGCCAGGGAGAAAGCATGGCTGCCCTGAGCCGTATGGCCAACGGAATGCATCGTAAGATTTCCATAGGTGTGGGCGATACGGTTATATTTTCATCCAATCCCATTCCGGGGAATGAGAAATCGGTCACAAAGGTTATCAATGAATTGCTTAGAAAGGGCGCCGATGTGATATTTCAGGATGCCCATGTGTCGGGACATGCCTGTCAGGAAGAAATCAAGCTGATATATTCCCTGATTCGGCCCAGATACACGGTGCCGGCCCATGGAGAAATCAAGCATTTGAAGGCACAGGCGAAGATAGCCGAAAGCCTTGGCATGGACAAGGATCATATCTTTATCCTGTCATCAGGGGATGTGCTTGAGCTGAAAGAAGATAGTGCCAAAGTTACCGGCAGGGTTCCCGTGGGGGCGATTCTGGTGGATGGCCTTGGTGTGGGCGATGTGGGAAATGTGGTACTGAGAGACCGTCAGCACCTTGCCGAGGATGGTATCATGGTAGTGGTTATGAGCCTGGATCGGGGCAGCGGCATGTTGGTTGCGGGACCCGACATTGTGTCCCGGGGATTTGTATATGTAAAAGAGGCGGACGAACTCATTGATGAGGCTCGCCAGACGGTGGATGAGGCGCTTCAGAAATGTCTGGATAAAGGAATTACCGATTGGGGAAAGCTGAAGAATACTACAAAGGATGCCCTGAGTGATTATGTGTGGAAGAAGACCAAGAGGCGTCCCATGATTCTGCCTATTATTATGGAAGTATAATAAATACACTCAAAGCGCAGGAGAAGAAAACATATGAGTGACATTGAGAGCGCAAGAGCCGCTTTTGTCTCTGCAATATTGGAGACAGAAGAATATCAGGCATATAACAGGGAATGTGGAAGGTTGAGGCAATATCCTGAACTGAAGGCACAGATTGACGAGTATCGTAAGCGTAATTATGAAATGCAATCGGCAGATATAGATTTTGAAAGTCTGGACAAATTTGAAAAGGAATATGAAACCTTTAGGGAGAATCCTTTTGTGGCGGATTTTCTGGCAGCGGAACTTGGCTTCTGTAGGATGATGCAGCGGTTGAATCTGCTTATCACGGCGGAACTGCATTTTGAGTGATTCGATGTTATGGTTTGGTCATGGAGATTTGCAAATGACATGGCCAGACCGTGATATTCGGGGAAAAATGGATGTGGAGGCTAGTGGATGGCATGAAGGCAACAAGTGTGATAGGAGCAGTGCTGGGAACGATACTCAGAGTGGTTGCGGTTGTGGCCGTGATATATTTGATTTATCAGGGGTCGGAAATCTGTTATGATTACGGGTATCGCATTTTTACCGAACCGGCCATGACTTCCGAGGAACACGCTAAGACAGTGAGGGTGACAATTACATCGGATATGTCGGCTTGGGATATTGGGAAGCTTCTGGAAAGCAGAGGTCTTATCAGGGACAGCAAACTTTTTGTACTGCAATATTATCTCTCCGAGAATTTGAAGGAAGTGGGGCCAGGGGTGTTTGATTTTAACACAGCAATGACGGCGGAGGATATGATGGCGGCTATGGTGCAGGAGAAGCCGGAGGAAGAAGAAAAATAGAGACTATGATTATTGAAGAACGATTGTCCGTGTTCATTGACTCCCTGGATGCGGGCATTACGCCGTTTTTGGAGGAAATAGAAAGTTACGCGAAGGAAAACAGGGTACCCATTGTGCGGAAAGCCACACAAAGTCTGCTGAAGTTTCTGTTAGCGTTCGCAAAGCCGGAGAGCATCCTGGAAATCGGGACCGCAATCGGCTTTTCTGCGTTGTTGATGAGTGAATATGGCCCTGAGAGCTGCCATATTACCACAATAGAAAAGTATGAGAAAAGGATTCCGGTTGCCAGGGAAAATTTTGCGAAAGCGGGGAAAGAGGAACAGATTACGCTTCTGGAGGGGGATGCGGCGGAAGTTCTGAAAATCCTTGGCGGAAGTTATGATATGATTTTTATGGATGCGGCAAAAGGGCAGTACCTGAACTTTCTGCCGGACGCGCTTAGATTGCTGGCGCCCGGAGGGCTGTTGGTATCGGACAATGTGTTGCAGGAAGGGGATGTGATACAGTCCCGGTACGCCGTGGTCAGGCGTGACCGCACAATTCATGCCAGGATGCGGGAATATTTATATGAGTTAAAGCACACTCCGGGCCTGGAGACGGTGATACTTCCGGTGGGGGACGGTGTGGCGCTGACGACGAAACGGTGAGAGCAGGGACAGGGAGGTTGGCTGATGACACGAGGAAAAAAACCGGAGCTGCTGATTCCGGCAGGAAGTCTGGAGGTTTTAAGGACAGCGGTTATTTTTGGCGCGGATGCGGTATATATAGGCGGGGAAGCTTTTGGGCTGAGAGCAAAGGCGAAGAACTTTTCCACGGAGGAAATGGCGAAGGGAATTGCGTTCGCCCATGAGCATGGGGTGAAGGTATATGTAACCGCCAATATTTTGGCACATAATGATGATTTGAAAGGGGCGGCGGCATATTTTCAGGAGTTGAGGGAGATGAAGCCGGCGCCTTGCGACGGTTTGATTCTTTCAGATCCCGGGATGTATTCCATTGTGAAAGAGGTATGGCCGGAAGCGGAACTGCATATTTCCACCCAGGCCAACAATACCAATTATCAGACGTTTCTGTTCTGGTGGAAACTGGGGGCGAAGCGGGTGGTTGCGGCCAGAGAATTGTCGCTGGGGGAAATTCGTGAAATCAGGGAGAGAATCCCGCAGGATATGGAGATAGAGTGTTTTGTCCACGGGGCCATGTGCATTTCCTATTCGGGGAGATGTCTTCTGAGCAATTATTTTACGGGACGGGATGCCAATCAGGGGGCATGTACCCATCCCTGCCGTTGGAAATACGCAGTGGTGGAAGAGACAAGGCCGGGGGAATATCTGCCGGTATATGAAAATGAAAGAGGTACATTTCTGTTTAATTCCAAGGACCTGAATATGATAGAGCACATTCCGGAGCTGGTGGAGGCGGGAATTGACAGCTTGAAAATAGAGGGGCGTATGAAGACGGCTCTTTATGTGGCCACGGTGGCACGTACTTATCGGAGAGCCATAGATGATTATTTTGCGTCGGAAGAATTATACCGCTCCCGTATGGATTGGTACAGGGAGGAGATTGCCAAGTGTACGCATCGTCAGTTTTCAACAGGATTTTATTTTGGCAGGCCCTCTGAGGAAGCGCAAATTTATGACAACAGCACTTATGTGAATGAATATACCTATCTGGGAATGGTGGATGAGGTAGCAGGAGAAGGAGAACTGCCCTGGCATAGGGAAGGGGGATTGGTGCGTTTGCAGCAGCGCAATAAATTTTCCGTGGGGGAATCTGTGGAAATCATGAGGCCGGATGGGGAAAACAGGGAGGTTTTGGTGGAAGCCATGTATGAGGAAGAGGGAGAGCCGGTGGAAAGCTGCCCCCATGCACGGCAGATATTTTGGGCAAAGCTTTCGGGAGAAGCAAAACCATATGATATTCTGCGGAAAAAAACAGAATCTTCAGGCTGAACAACCCTTCCCTCATAGGGGCACCGAAGTGCAGAGACCGGAACAAATCGCCATAAATGGCGATTGGAATAAAAAATAAAAAAACAGTCTCGGAACGGAGGTGCCCGGAAGGGTTTTCAGACGCACCAGCGGCTGAACAACCCTTCCCTCATAGGGGCACCGAAGTGCAGAGACCGGAACAAGTTCCCGCAAG
>CAJUGT010000051.1 GCA_910586435.1 uncultured Acetatifactor sp.
GTATGCGGAACAAGTAGGGGCAGGTTTGAACGATCAGAATACGAAGGTGGGGAAAGTATGGAGTAATGTAAGAGGGGACGCGATGAGGGTGCGACTTCATACCAGGACGGCAAAATGTGCCATGACCCAGGATGACTCCGACTGGTTCCATGAACAAAGAGAGTCTGCGTTAAACGAAACCACTAGTTTTCAGGGATTTGATAAGTTTTTAAATGTAATGGAGTATGCGGTAGGGCTTTCGGACCGGGTGCCTGATAAAGAGGAGAGGGAGATGGCGGAAAAATGCGGCCTGCCCCTTACACCGGAACTGGAGGCCAAAAGGGATGACCCCGTCCGTGTGCCGGATGGCATTAAAGTGGAGTTCCAGGATTTCTCCCACAAAATGGAGCAGTTACAGTTCTGCAATCCTGAAAATTGGGGAAAAAGATCCAAGAACATGTCAAAAGACGCCCCAAGCCCGGAGCAGGCGGAGCATTACATGGAAAAGTATGTGGAAGCCACGGCTGACAGATACATTACCCCGCTGTTTGCGCAGGCAGAGAGGGCTACCAACGGAATAATTAACAGGGGGGACTTGATTATCGTCGGCGGCAGGACTGTAAGCGAAATCATGGAGGAAAAATACCGTGAGGGCATTCAGGATGGCACGATTGGCAAAGGAGTTACCGAGTCAGAGTGGTATCAGGAGAACTTGAATCGGATGACAGGGGAAATCGTGTCCGCGGGCCTTATGGCCGGGAAACGTGTGGAGGCCTTTGTGCCCGATAAGGAAGGAAGGATTCCCAAGGAGCCCATTGGCATTACCAAGTCAGGCTATGAGCCGTCGCCATTGGAGAAAGTCACTTTGAATGCCTGGGAGAGGCACTTCGCAAGGTATGGGCACTTTGAGAAAAAAGCGGCCAAGGCGGTGGATTACCAGCAGACCATGGAGGCCAGGGAGCGGCTTGAGCTTCGGAATGCGCAGAAGAAGATAGAAGCGGACAATTTGGCAGGACCCAGGATGAAAGAGATGTTCTTCGGGAAATGGATGAAGGATAACGGCGCCTTGCCCGATAAAGTGCCAGGTGGATTCACTGCTTCCCGTTCCCTTCTTACCTCTTTGGCGATCTGTTCCATGGTGAGTAAGGGACACTCCCTGGAGGATGTGCTGGATCCCAGTAAGCTGGTAGATATAAGGAATGATATTGGAAAAGAAGTCATAGAGAAAATGACTGCCGGGGATAAGGAGTGGGAAGCAAATATGTTCTTCCATGGCGGCGATGCTCTGGCAAAGGAATTTGACAGAATTGCTTCCAGTATGGATTATACGAATGAAAAAGAGCTTTTTTCTGATAAAGGCAGGCCTTTGTTCGTAGCGTCTACGGCTATGATGGACGTAAGGCAGGATATGAGGAATACATTTATAGAGGAGGAGATGTTACAGGTTGCGGAGGCGGCAAACCCCGGCAAAGGGAAGGAAGGATTGGAGAGGCTTGACAATTTGGGCAAAGGCCTGGCCCTTTACGTAGGGGGAGCCAGGGATAGTCTGAAAAGCAGAATCCACTTTGAGAAGAACATTAGCGGAAGTATGTCTAATATTGCTGCCTGGGAAGGCATGAAAAATGTCATGGCTGAGAAGAGGCTGGCAAATCTGGGGAAACCTCAAATGGAATTGTTTGGGATTATGGAGATAGGGGCTGTAAGAGCTTTGATATCTACTAATACGCAATACAATAATTTTGTTAATATGGCAAAACAAAAGCCGGAGTATGCGCAAATGTTGGCAAAAAAGGCTGTCACAGGAGAGTTGGGGCAATCCATGCGTATCAAAACGGATAGCAAGCTATTGAAGGCAGAGTTTGGTATTGAAGTAAAGTATGATGAAAAAAGGGCGAAAAAGGATGAAAGGCTCCGCGAAGTTGTGAGCGAGACCACAGCGAAAAAGGCCAGGGAACAGAGGGATAAAGAGCGCGAGGAGGCCCGGAAAGCACAGCAAAAACAGGCGCCGAAAGGACCTTCCAGAGGTCGAAAATAGGAAGACAGACCACCTTATCCCTGTATTCACCAGCTGGGATGCGCCGTAACAGTTCAGTCAAGGCACTGAACTGTTACTATGGTGGTTCCCTATGACTATAATATAATTGTTAAATATTTGATTGCTTTTTAGGAGTTTGCATAGCTATAATATCCATATTTTATGCCGTATTTACAGTTTCAGAGCAAACAGGTATCATACGGGTATCACAGATTTTCTCCTTGACTGCCTAACCTCAAATTCTCCAATATCGCCATAACGTCCGGCTGTGTTGGAGTGAATTTTATGCCACGTTTCAATATGCCTATGACTTTTCTCGCTTTTTGCTCAATTTCTTTGGCGGTATGCTCACTTGTTAACATCAGATGATTTCCGGCGATTGTGTATTCTCGCTCTATATATTCTTCCGTTATCGGAAACATATCCTGTATTAGAAATGTGCTCTCCCGACTGTCATCTAGTTTAACGATGTGGAGAATATCGCAAGGTTTCCCGGCTTTTTCTTTTTTTTCCATAATTTGTTTGTATTTGTCAATGCGGCTGGGCAATGGTATCATCCAGTATATTCCGGTACTTGTATCTTCAAAACAGTAATAATGCGGTCTGTTTCCCGCTTTGTTTCCTTTGAGATATGGATCGGGCATATCTTCAAAAAATTGGTCTTTGATAATATAAAAGCCTGTTTTCTTCATTTGCCTGTCCTCATTACGGAAAAGTCCTCCGCCTTGCGGCGAAGGACTACACTTTCAACCCAACCATTTATATACCGCATATTGGTCAGCGGTACACTTTCAACCCAACCATTTATATACCGCATATTGGTCAGCGGTAAACTTTCTTTGTACCTACATTCTAGCAAGCGCAAAGAGAAAAGTCAACAGGGCTTTCCAGTAATTTTATGTCAATATCACATCACTTATGCTATATTTACAAATTATGTTTCTAAATCATTCTTCAAATATTTTTGAGCGCCATATTTCTGCTAAATTCCATGATTCAAGCAACCCCTTGAGCCATAAATATCCGTTGTGCTTCTAAACTTGCTTTCTTCTTATTTTCATCCGACAAGTTATTGTATTTTTTTAGAATTCATATATTTTTTGAGAAAATTTTGTCCGAAATTTAATATATTCTCTCAATCATGCCATACATTCTTCTACTTTTATATGGAAATTAGGCCCATGATATGGTATTCTTTAAGAAAGCAGCTTCAGGGGCTGACAGAGATGCCTCGGATTGTCTGAAAATTGATAGAAAGGGTAAGTGTATGGCTCATTTTCGTTGATTGGTCCATACACTTATTATATGAGGATGCGCAAGATGGAGCAGAAACAAAATCAGGTTAGGGCTGAAAAATTTTCGTGTAAGAAGGGAGAGCAGACCATTCGTGGTCTGCAAGTCATGCCGGAAGGTTTTGACAGAAGCAGGAAGTATGGGGCAATTATTTTCAGTCATAGTTTTAGGGGGAGCTATCTGGATATGGAAGGAATATGCCGGAAATTTGCCGGGCTTGGCTATGGGGCTTTTTGCTTTAGTTTCTGTGGCGGAGGGCAGCAGTCGGATGGGGATGAGGTCAAAAGTGACGGGAGTTCTCTTGATATGTGTATCGAGTCCGAGGTAAGTGATTTGCTTGCGGTAAAGGATTATGTGAAGCATTTGGAGTATGTGGATGAGCAGAAAATTGTATTGGCTGGGGTGAGCCAGGGAGGTTTTGTGTCAGGGGTAGCCGCTGCCAGATGTGGAAAGGAAATCAGGAAGCTGGTCATGATTTGCCCGGCACTGTGCATTCCGGATCATGCCAGGAGGGGAAGGCTTGGCGGTGCGGTTTATGATGTCAAGGAGGTTCCGGAGCGCATAGATTGTGGGAATACGGTATTGGGAAGGGGTTTTCATGAGGAGGCGTCAGGAATGGATGCGTTTTTGGAATTGTCTCCGTATCAGGGGCCTGTTCTGCTGATACACGGATTGGATGACGGGGTGGTGGATTATTCCTACGCAGTGCGGGCAAAGGAGAATTACAGAAAGGGGCAGTGTCATTTACAGCTAATCCGAAATGCGGGGCATGGATTTTCGGCAGAACATTGGGAGTGTATCGGGGAATCCATGCGTCAGTTTTTGGAGGGACGGCGGGAAATTTTGACAATCAGGATCATTGTGACGGACAGTGAGGTAAGAGAAGCAGAGGAGGAGCGGACAATCAGAATATATTTTACGGGGTATTGTGAATGCGCTTCTTTTCAGGGTACGGTTCTGCCGGGAGGGTGTGATACCAGGGTACAGAGGAAAGGGGAGCCGGAGAGCGTAAGAGCGGAATATACTTTGCTGGGAAGGGACATGGACGGCGTGAAATGCTATCTGCATATTGTGAACAGGCTATGCGGGGAGGAATATAAGCCTTTGATACATACCAACAGCCCGGCTCTTTCCTGGATGAATGACACAGAGTTCACGGCCGTTGTGGAAGGAGGAGACGGCGGGCCTACGGTGAGGATATTTGCGGAACAATAGTTAAGCTGCCTATTGTTTGTTAGTTTAACTTACAGACCAGGATTTCCATGTCAGTATCCTCAAAGAGTGCCTTGATTTCAGCTGAGACTTCCGCCCAATTAAGGCGGTCAAGGCCAGCGCCGATGGTGGGCATTGCGACTTTAGTTATATTTTCCCTCTGGCATATTTCTTTCATTTTTTCCAGGGCGGCGGTCATTGTGTGAATGGTTGGTTTCTGGTAGTAACGTTCTTTGGTAATGAGGTTTAGGACGTTTTGTTCCAGAATGCAGTCGCCGCCTGCGGCGTTGGCCTTATATTGCCGAAGGTAGTCGGGGTATTTCTGACGAAGCCGGTTTTTCATGTCAAATCGTTTGTTAAATTCCACGACAATTCCTTTGCCCATGGCAAAGTCTGCGCTGATGCAGTGTGCCAGAGCGTAATCTTCTGACACGGAAAAGAGGTCTCTGATTTCTTCCTTATACAGCATGGTCCGGTGACTCCTTGTTCATAAATTTAATCTGTTTTTGCGCCATTTCTTTTCATATAGTATAAGGATAAATGCTTATACCATATATATTTGCCGAGAATGAAATTTCATCTCCGATTTTCTTTTTGGAGGGGATTTCCTCCAAAAGCAGCATTTCAAGCCAGTCAAGGTCAAAGCGCAGATAGTATACCTCTTCGTCCATATCTTCACATATACCGGTAAAGTATACGGTGTCATTTTCAAGGCGGACAGAAGGGGAGGGATGCTTTCGGGAGGGAATACTTTGTTGGGTGGGGCAGGTTATGTTTAATTCTACATGGTAATATTCTCCGATTTTGGGCAGGTCCCGGGGTATCCAGATTCCTTCTATGGTTCCTATGGAAGTGCTGCCTGTAACCAGTGTCATTTGGCCCCTTTGTTTGATTTCACTGACAATAAAGCGCATCTTACTACCTTTCCTGGAAGGGAAGTTTAGTAGGATTATACACCAAAACAGCTAGATTTTCAACAGTTGGAATTCACGGAAAATGTGCCATTTTAATCTGGCGGTTTGGCAAGGCCCTGATGGAAATATGGATAAAAGAGGGGGCTGCCGCATTAAGAGTCATGGACACTGGATATAGGTATGCCTGATTACCTGACATTCTGTATCTTGTGTAGAATTTCTTAATGTGACAGCCCCCTTTTGTGCCCACGGGTACTCAAAGTAAAATCTCAGCCAAAGCTGACGAACCCGGCGCAGTCAGTAGGTGAGAAGGTCATTCTCCTACTTCATTCAAGGAAGAACATAAAAATTAATAGACTGATATTTTAGCATTTTCTGTCATCCACTTGCACAGTCCCGGCATTCCTGTGCGCATAGCCACAATCAGGACAAAAATAAGTAAGAATCCAATAATGAAATCTTTGAGACTTTTTTTTGCGTGCTCCAGTTCTTCTGCTTCCTGGGCTTTGGCGTAGCGGACGCTTAAAAAGATGCATTGAATTGTGCCCAGTGAACTGACAATGAGCAGGAGTGTGCCGGTATAACCGTTTACCTGGTTCAATATAGGTAAAATCAGGTTGTAATATGCGTTGGAATCTGTCATAGACTACCCTCCCTGGTATTGTGGACGGTGTGTCAGTTTGCGCTGCTCATCCATGCCTGCATTGCGGGAAGACCCAGCTTCAGGGCAAGCATCAGCACAAAGATAAGTATGAAACCGATGACTGCGTTTTTGAGCGCGCCTTTTGCTTTCTCTCTGTCCTGAGGTTCCTCGGCTTTGGCCAGCTTGATTCCCAGGAAGATACAATAGATGGCGCCAATGGCTCCTACCAGTGTGAGAATGGGGTTAATGGCCATATTCAACAGTTCAACGATGGGTTTCATCATCTGTTCAAAGGGATTTGAGGCTAAAAATACATACATAGTGATTTCTCCTTTCCGTAAAAAGTATTATGTGGTGCTTTAAAATCATTATATATTTGCTATTCCGGCCTTTCAATGTTCAAATTTGTTCCAAAGCAGTCATTTTTGCGGCTTTGAGTAAAAGCAGCGTTTTCATCATGCGGGGGGCAGGGCGCAATGACAATCCAAACAATAAAAGACAGGACAACAGTTTGGTAAATGTCTGTATCGTTGCCCCAAAAGGATTGCGTTCTCAAGAATGATTTGATACAATGAAACAGGTTTTCCCACAGCAGTATGGAAAGGGTATGATAACACAATTATGTGGCTTGGAGGGTATTGTGCATATAGTAATCTGTGATGACGAGAGGATATTTCTGACATATTTCAGAGAACTTCTGGTGAAAGACAGCATTGAAAAAGGGAAGGATATTGTTGTGACGGAATATTCCTGCGGGGAGGAATTGGTAAAAGCTTATACCCAGGGAACAGAAACAAGTGTGGATATTCTATTTCTGGATATTTATATGGGTGGAATGAATGGGTTGGAAACGGCGCGGATTCTGCGGGAAAAGGGATGCGGCTGCCTGATTGTGTTTTTGACCAACATGGAAGAATACGCCAGGGAAGGCTATGAGGTAAAGGCTTTCCGCTATCTGCTGAAGGAACAGGTGGATATGGAGATTGGCAGAGTCATGGACGCATGCCGGAAAGAGCTTGAGACAGAGGAATATTTTGTATTTTCCTATGAGAGATGCAGTTATCATGTTCGCAAGCGGGATATTTTTTACTTTGAGAGCAGGAAACGTATGGTAATACTTTATGCCCAAAATGGGCAATATCAATTCTATCAGAGATTGGATGTTCTGGAAGAGCAGCTTGCCGGGGAAGGATTTTTGCGATGCCACAGGAGCTTCCTGGTACAAGAGCGGTATGTGAAGAGCTGGAAAGAAAATGCTCTGTGGTTGGAGGACGGCACCCAGATTCCCATAAGCCGAACATATGAAAAAGCGGTAAACAAAAGACTGCTGCTTAGAATCTAAATATAATTTAATGCAGAGACCGCAACAAGTTCCCGCAAGCGGGCCAAGTTCCCGCTTGCGGGAACTGGAATAAAAACAGTCTCAAAATGAAAGCGCCCGGAAGAAATTTCAGATATGTAAATGACTGAAGATTTCTTCCAGAGTAAGAGCGCTGAAATGAAGAGACCGAAACAAGTTCCCACAAGTGGGAACTGGAATAGGAGACATTATTTTGGAGAGTAGTCAAGAGGATATTATTATATGGTTGGGGAATCTGTTGATAGCAGGTTCCCTGTTTTATTATATGGTACGGAGGAAAAAGAGCCAACATGGGCAAGGGGCTGTTTTGCCCATGTTCATGGAGCAAATACTGGAATATGCCGTATACAGCGCAGGGATAATCAGGCTTATTGGACTCATTATGGGGGGAATAGGAATGGAGGGAGAAGAGAGCCTGGTTCTGCTTGGGGTGCGGATTTTATTTACAGAGGGAATGGTTTTATTGTTTCTTGTGCTCAGCGTATTATATTCAGGCAGAAGAGAGCCGAAGCCAACGGAATTGCGTGTATTTCTTAAGGAAGAAGGGGAAGCCCTGCTTGGATTGCTGCTGCTGTTGGGATTGATTTTGATTTGTTTTCAGGAAACAGATACATGGAAGGGAATGGGAGAGTCGGTTTTATCGCTGGCTGTGTTCTTTGTCCTGCTGTATTTAAAATATTGCAGGAGAAAACGGCATGCGGCAGATAGCCAGGGAGAACTTGCCATACGACGGCAGCAGCAGGCGGACTACTATAAAAATGTGGATCTGCAATACCAACGCACAAGAGAATTGTGGCATGATTTGAAAAACCATATAGGAGTTCTTGAAATATTGGCAAATAAGAAACAGTTTCCGGAGTTAACAGATTATCTGAACAGTTTTAAACAGGATGTGGAAATTCGCATGATTCCTACAAAAACTGGCAATACCGCCGTGGACGCCATACTCAGTGATAAGCTTTATGCAGCCAAAAGAAGGGAGATACAAGTCTCCATACAGATATGTAATCTGTCAGATATGACCATCCCTTCCACAGATATATGCGCCATATTGGGAAACCTTTTGGACAATGCCCTGGAAGCATGCGGCAGGATTTCCGGAAAAAGAAGGATAGCGCTGTGCATCAAGAGACAGGACAATTTCTATTATCTTGTGGTGACGAATACGGCCATGGAACCGGTTCGACAAGATATGGGATATGTATCAAACAAAAAAGGAAAGGAAAATGGCGTGGGGCATGGGCTGGGACTCAGAAGTGTGGAGCGAATTGCGCATCATTATGGAGGTTCTGTGGTGACGGCCTATGAGCAGGGAGAATTTAAGGTGGCAATAAGGATGCAGGATGATATATCATCAGAGAATTGATGGTTTTGATATGATTTACGCAAAAAATGACAAGAACAATGTAAAAAGTGACATCAATACCACAAAAAAGAGACCATATGTTAGTATAAGATGAAGCGGAAGATAGTGTCAAATGGGATACGAAAAACAGCAACGAACCGGACAAGCCCCGGGAGGCGAGTTGCGGAACTAAATTGGAGGGTGTGAAGATGAAAGTAATAAAAAACTGCCTGCTTTCGGTCAGGCTGGTGTTTCAATATGCGCCGTGGAATGCGTTATTGTATATGCTTGGGTATTTTATCCCCGGAACTTTTACTGGAATCCAGATTATTCTGGTGCAGAGAATCGTAGATTGCGGCGTGGCATGTATCAATGGTCCGGTGGATGGAGTAGAGGGGGCTTTGCGCAGTATAGTGATAAACGGAGTGTGTCTTGTGGCGCTTTTGTTTTTCTGGGTGGTATTACAGAGGATGGGAGGCTATGAACATAAAGTAATAGAAACCAAGCTGACAAAACATATGGCATCTGACATTATGGCAAAGCTGCAAACCCTTGACTATGGAGCCTTTGAATCAAAGAAAACACAGGAGGTATTGCAGAGGATCAGCAACAGTCCCTGGAGTAATATTTCCAATTGCTTTAATCGGACCATGATATCCATGCAAACGGTACTGTCCGTCTTCTTCGTTTTGGGTGTGTATATGACAATTTCAATATGGATTGGCATTGGGCTGCTTTTGATTGCCGTGCCCATGATTATACTGAACTTTTCTTCCACTTATCATTTTCATCAAGTACTATTTTGCACCACGGAAGAGGGGCGAAGGATGAAGGACCTGAAGGGGCTGCTTCAGAATAAACATGCCATGTATGAGATGAAGATATTTGGCAGTCAGGAAATGATTGCGGAAAAATGGAAAGAGGCAAGCAATAAGGTTGAAAGTGAGATGAAAAAGGGAGGGGCAAAGGTCGTTCTTCTGGAAGGCACCGGCAAGCTTTTAAATGTGATTTATTATGTCTTTATTATTATGACGCTTGCTTATTCTCTGCTAAACGGCGTTGTCACTCTGGGGCAGTTTGTGGCCGCTGTCGGCTCCATTGGTTCCCTGACGGGTAAGGTGAATGGAGCCGCCTGGCAGATTACGGATGCCATTCGGTGCGCAATGGATATTGAGTTTTATCGGGAATTTGTGGCGCTTCCAAAGGGCAGGGAGCCAGGGAAGACAGAAGAGCTTTCCCACCATGACATTGCCTTTGAAAACGTGAGTTTTACTTATCCGGGGACGGACAGGGAGATATTAAGCCATGTGACATTTCGTGTGAAGGAAGGGGAGAGAGTTGCCTTTGTGGGCGAAAATGGGGCAGGAAAATCAACCATGATTAAGCTTCTCTGTGGACTTTATACTCCGGACAGCGGACGGGTACTCATAGGGGGAGTGGATGTGCGGGACTTGTCGGATAAGCTTCGCCATAGTCTTGTCTCCGCAGTGTTTCAGGATTTCCAGGGGTATGAGCTGACTTTGGGGGAAAATGTGGCATTGGGTAATATTGAGAAGCTAAAGGAGGAGGCTTCCATTCAAGAGGCACTGAAACTGGCAGGCGGAGAATCGCTCTATGCCATGGAAGAAAAAGGTTTGTGGCGTAATTTGGGGCATTTGGAAGAGGACGGAAAGGACTTGTCCAAAGGGCAGTGGCAGAGAGTGGCAACAGCCAGGGCATTTCTGGCCGATGCGGCGTTTTGTATTTTGGATGAACCTACGGCTTCTCTTGATCCCATTGCGGAAAGCCAAATGTATGAAAACTTTGCGCAGATTTTCCATAAAAACGGCACCATAATGATTTCGCATCGCCTTGCCAGCGCTAAAATGGCGGATCGGATTATGGTGTTGGATGGGGGCAGGATTGTTCAAAATGGCAGTCATGAAGAACTTATGAGAGAGGAAGGGCTTTACCGGACCATGTATCTGGCGCAAAGTGCCTGGTATGAAGAGCAGGACAAGAAGGAAAGCAAATCCTGAATGGGAAGAAAGAAAAAGCCGGGAGCAAACTATGAAAAGGATAGCAATGGAAAAACAAGATAAGGCAATAAAATATATTGGATATTGTTTTGAGGATATTCTGCGTTTCACCCCCTTGATGCTGTGGGGAAAGTTGCTCATCAGCATTGTGGAAGGAGTGATGGCAGTCTGGCAGCCCATTTTGATAGCGGATATATGTGAGCTGGCATCGAATTTGACTGCTATGAACACAGAAATTTTTTATAAAAATGTGCTGTTTCTATGTCTCTGTATCGGCCTGCCGGCAGTCTGTTCCGTGGTTATGAAAGCCGTCGCTATTTACAATGACTGTAAAAAGGAAAGCTGTTATGGGTGGAAGTTGTTTGAACATGCGCAAAAGATTCGCCTGGAAACTTTGGAGGACTCCCAGGTATTGGATACTTTTCAGAAAGCGGACGCGGCATATTCCGGCCAGATGGCGGGAAGCAGGATGCTTTCCTGTATTTTTATCATGGCTGAGGCCGTGCTGATATGTGTGAGCACAATCTATGTCGTGGGCAGGTTTTCCATATGGCTCATTCCCGGGGCAGTACTGAGTTTTATACCACATCTGGCCGTTAATCTGTTGTCAGAAAAACAAAGAACAGCCGTATACAGGGCGCAGTCAGGCGTCAGGCGCAGGATGCAGTATCTATGGGAACGATTCTGTAAGAAAGAATCTGTGAAAGAAATGCGTACCATGGGTTTTGGGGGATATTTCAAGAAGATGTGGGTGGAGGCCAATGTTGCCACAATGCATGAGCTGGAGGAGGTGGAGCTTAAGGCGTTAAAATTGGGCTGTCTGGACGCTTCTCTCAAGAATGCCTGTTATGCCGTCAATATTGCCATTGCCTTGTTCCTTTTGCTGAACGGCGGACTAGTGGTGGGACAGTTTGCGGCATGTCTGTCTGCCTTTGCGCTGCTGCAAAATGAGCTGATGAAACTGGGGGACAAAATCGGGGAATTTTCCAATTACTATCACTATGTGGAGGAGTATTATGATTTCTTCAGCACGGAGACGGAGCAGGACGGCCAGGAAGAATATCGTCCCTTTGAGAAGGAGATTACGTTAAATCAAGTACACTTCAGGTACTGCGGTTCGGAGAAGGACTCTTTAAACGGTGTGAATTTGCGCATTAAAAAGGGAGAACATGTAGTCATTGTGGGAGTCAACGGTTCGGGCAAGACGACTCTTTCCAAGGTGTTGATGGGAGCGTACAGAGCGTCATCAGGCTCCGTGTGTTATGATGGGCAGAATGTAAATGATTTGCGAAAGGAAGGGTTGTATCGGGATATTTCCATGGTGTCCCAGGATTTTGTACATTATAATTTTACGCTTCGTGAGAATATCTGTATCAGTGATATAAAGTACAGGGAAGATGAAAAGCGAATTCAGGAAACCATGGCCACAGTGGAAATGGAGGAGCTGGCGGAAAGCATTGGCGGGTTGGAGTGTCAGCTTGGCAGGGAATTCGGAGGAAAGGAACTGTCCGGGGGCGAGTGGCAGAAAGTTGCAATAGCCCGGGGGCTTTTCAGGGACAGTAGACTGATTATCCTGGATGAACCCACCAGTGCGCTGGACCCACTTATGGAATATGATATTCTTACGAAATTTCTGGGTCTTATAAAGGGAAAGACCTCTGTAATTATCTCTCATAGGGTAGGAATCTGCCGAAGCGCCGATAAGATTGTGGTTATGAAAGAGGGACGTGTGGTAGAGTGCGGCACGCATGAAGAACTGCTGGGGAAGGGCGGTGAATATAGCCACATATGGGAAGAGCAGGCAAAGTGGTACTGAACAAAAACGGCATAAAATATGCCGGTCATCAGGACAGGAGAGAAGATTCCCTGCTGCAAAAATAACATATTTCCTGCAAAGACGGCACTGTATCCACAGTGCCGTTTTTGTTACAATTATAAGAAGGATTAAGGGCATCAAAGTGAAACGACGGTACAGGAATCAGTCGAGAAACGCAGATAAAGGGCATCGGAGTGTATCGACGGTACTGGAATCAGTCGAGAAACGCAGATGCCTGGAAGAAAATATCAGCAAAGAATTTTGCTGAGATTTTCTTCCCTGGTAAGGGCATCGGAGTGTATCGACGGTACTGGAATGGAGGAAAAAATATGACAGTAAAATTAATGAAGCAGGGGACAGGAGCAGTGCTTTTTTTGGAGGGAAGAATTGATACCATGACTGCTCCGGAGGCACAGGAAGCATTGCTGCCCATGGCAGATGAATATGAAACGCTTACCCTGGATTTTGATAAAGTTTCTTTTGTAAGTTCCGCAGGACTGCGGGTGCTGCTGATGCTTCAAAAGAAATGCAATGCGGGAAGCAGGGAGATGAAGCTGATTCATGTGAAGCCTTCCATTATGGAAGTATTTGACATGACCGGTTTTTCTGGAATGTTATGCATTGAATGACAGATTTGCGGCTGTTTCAAACTGAGCTGACTAGAAAAAAGGACAGGATAAATAGGATGATAAGTGCGGAACTGAATCAGGCACAGCGGGAAATGCTGTTAAGTGAACGTGTTTTTGGAAACCAGGCGCTGCCTGTGATTTCTGTGAAATTAAAACTTCCGGAATTTGGCGCAGCCCAGGTAAAGGATGCTGCGGAGAAGGTATTTGAGAGTGGAGATATTTTTACCGCTGTTCTTATGGTGGAAAATGAGAGGACCTGTTTTAGCCCGGGGGCAAGGGAGATTCTGCCCTGCGTCATTGGGGAAAGCATGGAGGAAAGAGAAGCGGAAGCATATATGGAACGCAGGGACCGTGTGCCGTTATTATTCCCGGAGGAACTATATGGGGGTGAGGTGCTTCCCTTAAAGGATGGAGGAGCCATACTTTATGTACGTTTTCACCATATTCTCTTGGATGGCTACGGAATGAGTCTTTTTGCTCAAAGAGTTCTGGATGTGCTTTCGGGAAAAACAGTGCGGAAATCGGTCTTCTTTTCCCAGATAGACACAGGGGAAAAGGGAGATGGAGTAGAAAAAGGAGAGACCACGGAACCGGAAGGCATGGAACGGCGGGATGACTCTGGGGTACAGGACGAAGAATTCTGGCGTTCGTATTTTATGGATGCTGAGTTTGAACCGGCGCTTTATGGGGAAATAGAGAAAAACTATGCAAAAATAAGCCGCCACTGTACATTGGAGGGAGTATCTCTTAAGGAAGTGGAAAAGTTTGCGGCTGAGAATGGGGTGACAATACCTTATGTGGTTGGAGCGGCCTATGGAGTTTACCTGGCTTTGGCCACAGGGAAAAGAGACGCGGTATTTCTCATGGCCCGGCTGAATCGGAAAAGCCACGAACTGGGGACTTTGGGCTGCTATACATTGCCGGTTCCTGTCAGAGTCCATGTGGAACAGGAAGACACTTTCGGAGATATATGCAGAAAATTACAGGAAAGTGCCAGACTCGCTTCCCGGCATAAGGGATGTGGGTTTGACACTATAATAAAGATATTAAAGGAAGAAGGTATCATTTCCGGAAGTGTATCCGAATATGGGTTTAATTTTTACTCCTACCATATACAGACAGAATTAGAATATTCTCTGAAGTATAGTGTATCCGGGGGAATTAACAATCATTTACGGTGGAATGTCTTTTATAAGGAGGGGGAACTTTCCCATGTCTTTGACCTGCGCAAAGGGATATACGATGATGAAATGGCCCAATATTTTGAGGAAGCCATTACGGAAATCCTGAGCCGTGGCCTTGACGGCATGAAAATCAGCCAGATACCATGTATTGGGAAACGGGAAAAAGAGCATCTTCTTGGAATAAAAGGGAAGACAATTCCAATAGAACGGGACGCAACCATTCCCGGGCTGTTTCGGAAGGCAGCAGCGCTGTTCCCGAAGCGTCCCGCCCTGTATGCCGGTGAATATAGTTTTAGTTTTGAAGAACTGGATAGCTGTTCCGATGCCATAGCCGGGCATCTGATGGGAGCCGGAGTGGAAAGCGGGGATATTGTGGCTTTTATGCTGAAGCGGGACTATCGGCTGATTCCTGTCATGCTTGGAATTGCCAAGACAGGCGCGGCTTTCCTGCCCATTGACCCCCAATATCCGAAAGACAGGATACAATATATTCTGGAAGACAGCGAGGCAAAATACCTGATTTCTTCAAAGAATGTGGATGCGGCCGCAGGACGGGATTATCTTGAAGCAGACGAATTGTTTGGAAATGAGATAGAAGGTCACAGGAAAACGCAGCACACTTCGGAAGAGGGGGATTTACAGCAAGGCACTGAAAGTAATTTCAAGTTGCCGTATATCAGCCGGGAACAGCCTGCCTATCTTATCTACACGTCGGGAACCACGGGCAGACCCAAAGGCGTGATACTTTCTCATAAGGGAATTGCCAATATTGTGCATCCCGACAATAATCCCTTTAACCGTGATCTGGTGAAAAATGGAAAGGGTATTGTGGCAATTGGGTCCATTTGTTTTGATATTTCTCTGTATGAAATTTTTGTCCCGATGTTTAACGGATTATTTGTTGAATTTGGAAATGAAAAGGCAATGCTGGATGCGGGAGAGCTGGCAGCGCATATTTTGCGTCATGGGGCGGATGTGCTCCACTGTACGCCTTCCAGGGTGGCGTCTTATCTGGAAAATCCTGAATTTATCAAAGCTCTGTCCCAGAATGTGAAGGCAATGCTCCTGGCCGGAGAGCAGCTTCCTGAAAGTCTTGTGAGGGAGCTGAAAGGCCGTTACGGCATCCGTGTATACAATGGGTATGGGCCTACGGAAACCACCATAGGAGCGACGATTACGGAGGCAGGCGACTGTCATACCATAGGCGCTCCCATTGCCAATACAGGTATTCTGCTCTTAAATCAGGATAGAAAACAGGTTCCCATGGGGGTGCCGGGGGAGATTTGTATCTTTGGAAGCGGCGTTGGACTGGGATACAGAAACAGACCGGAGGAGACAGAAGAAAAATTCATCTTCTGGGAAAGTATGAGGGTGTACCGGACGGGGGATTTGGGTCATCTGGATTCAGAAGGCAGGCTGATATACCATGGAAGAAATGACCGGCAGGTGAAGCTCCGGGGGCTGCGAATAGAATTGTCGGAAATAGAAAAGGTAATGGGCTCCTGTCCGGGCGTGGCGCAGGCCGCCTGTGTTCTCAGGAAAGTGGATAAGAGAGACCATCTTGCGGGATTTTACTCTGTGGTGCAGGGAGGCAGACTGAGCAGGGAAGAATTGAGGACCTTTATGAAGAAGCGCCTGACGGCATATATGGTTCCGGAACTATTGACGGAATTAAAAGAAATGCCCCAGACGCCGGGCGGAAAGACAGATTTGAAGGCCCTGGGAAAGATACCTGTGGAATATGTGAGAGAGTACACTCCGCCAATGAACGATATGGAGAAAATTGTGTGCAATGCCTTTTCCAGTGTATTGGATATGGAACAGGTGGGCACACAGGATAATTTCTTTGAATTGGGAGGGGATTCTCTCAGCGCAGTGGAACTGATAGCAATTCTGGAGAAAGAACTGGAAGGGACTGGGGTGGAACTGGACTATGAAAGCCTGTTCAGATACCCGACGCCAGGGCTTTTGGCGGAAAATATAAACGGTAATGTGGAAGAGCATATTTCATATCCCATAGACGGTCTGGAATATGGGGGGATAGATGAGTATCTTGCGGGAAGTGTGCCGGGCCGTCTCCCCCAACGACAGAACGGTCTGGGCAATGTACTAATCACAGGAGCAACAGGGTATCTGGGAGCGCATATTTTAATTGAACTGCTGCAAAATCCAACCATGTGTGAGAAAGTATACTGTCTGGTACGGCCCAAGGGAAGGCTTACTGCGCAAAAGCGGATGCGGAATACCCTGTTTTACTATGCGGAGTCGGATTTTGCCGAAAGTATGGGTAAAAAGTGGGAAGTCATTGAGGGAGACATAACGGAATCCGGGATATTTCGGGAAGAATTTACGGAGAAGATTGATACCATAATCAATTCTGCGGCAAATGTGGCTCATTACGCCCAGGGAGACAGATTGGAACAGGTAAATACAAAGGGTGTGAAGAACCTGATTGCCTATGGTTTGTCCCAAAAGGCATTGGTTTGCCAGATTTCTACAATCAGTGTGGGAGGGTTGAGCGATTCGGAGAATGGAGTGAAGGAGTTCTCAGAAGAGAACTTCTACATTGGGCAAAGGATTGACAACCAATATATTTATTCCAAATATATGGCGGAGTATGAGCTGCTGAGGGCAGCGGTTGACAAGGGACTGGGAGTCAAAATTATGCGGGTAGGGAATTTGCAGGGCCGCAGCAGGGATGGAGAATTTCAGATGAATTTGAAGTCTAACGCGTTTACCCGTAAGCTCTTTTCCTATATGAAAATGGGAGCTGTGCCAAAAACAGTGTATGACGCAAGTGTCAATTTTTCGCCTGTGGATGAAACGGCACATATGATTCTTGCGCTGACCAAAACGGATGCAAACGATTCTGTCTTTCATGTATATCCGCCGGAAGAGGTTGCGTTTGGCAGTTTATTTCGGATTATGGAGCAACAGGGACATAAAATTGAGGTGGTGAGCGAGGAAGAGTTCGGAACCAGATTCCAGGAACTGAAACAGACCAAGGAAGGCCGTTCGCTGGTGGAAGGTCTGCTCACAGATAATCTGGGTGGGACTTCCAGGGAGAATCCGGTGGTACAGAAGATGACGAACCAGCTTCTTGACCAACTGGGGGAGGCATGGCTGCCCATGACGGAAGAATATCTTGCCAAGTACTTGTCTGCTTTGGAAGGACTCAATATGTAACATTGCCATATGAGGGTATCGGTGTGTAAAGTCCATCATGGCTTAAGATGTGATGAGAAAGGAGGGTTAAGAGAAAATGGTTACGGTTGCCTTATGGAGTCTTGCGGTTTTTCTGGCATCAGCTTTTGCGGCGGTGCTGGCAGGAATTACGCTTGCGCCAAAGTATAAGGGCACAGTGCGGGCGGCGGTCTGGGCGGCTGCGGCGCTGATTGCCTATGCCATTACATTTTGCAGTTATTCCATTAATTTGTATCATGACGCAGTGGGAATCCTGGGGCTTTCCGCCATGGTTTGCCTTGTGAGTCAGTTTTTGTACAAGGGTACATGGTCAGAAAAGCTTGTGGTTGCCTTAATGGGCTGTCTGATTGGGAATGTTTCGACTTTTATGCTGTGTGGGACCACGGATTCCCTGCTTGCGCCGAAACTGGGGCTAATCAAAGAAAGTCCTTATGATACGCCGAATATTTTGTTTTTTATTTTCCTCAAACTGGTGGTTTATGTGTTGATTACAATACTTTACGCGCGTTTCTTAAAAAAGTATGTTCACAATACCATTGAATCCGTGGAAGGAAATATGATTTTGTTTATTCCGGCTCTTCTGGTATCGGTTTTGGGGTTTTATGTGATTAATCTGTTTTCCAACAGCAATGGAATCACACCGGATCATGTCTGGTTTTTCCCGTTGTATCTCACGATTTGCGTGATGTTTCTGGTAGAGTTCTGGATGATTTTCTATTCCATTAATCAGAGCGCTGCCGCCATGAAAAATGCTGCTGAGCTGAATGTGGCTACCAATATTCAGCAGTCCATGCTGCCCTGCATTTTTCCGGCGTTTCCAGAGCGGGAGGAATTTGATATTTATGCCGACATGAATCCTGCAAAAGAAGTGGGTGGTGACTTCTTTGATTTCTTCATGGTGGATGAATCCCATCTGGCCATGGTAATTGCGGATGTATCCGGGAAAGGGGTTCCGGCGGCATTGTTTATGGTCATCGGCAAAACCCTGATCAAGGATCATACCCAGCCGGGACGGGATTTGGGCGAGGTCTTTTCACAGGTTAATAATCTTCTGTGCGAAGCCAATAGCGAAGGAATGTTTATCACTGCTTTTGAAGGAGTTTTAAATTTGGATACCGGGGAAGTAAGGTTTGTCAACGCAGGGCATGAAATGCCATTTATCTGCCGAAAGGGGGAAAAGTTTGAAAGTTATAAACCATTGCCGGGCTTTGTCCTTGCAGGCATGGAAAATATGCGTTACCGCTCCGGAAGCTTTACATTGCAGCCGGGAGATAAGCTGTTCCAGTATACGGACGGGGTAACAGAAGCCACCAATGGGAAGAATGAACTGTATGGGATGGACAGATTAAAGGAAATCCTTGGAACATGCAGTGAGAAGGCGCCCAGTGAGATTTTGCCCACGGTAAAACAGGATATAGACAGATTTGTGGGAAAGGCGCCGCAGTTTGATGATATTACCATGATTTGCCTGGAGTACAGAGGAAAAAACGAAGGAACTACCACTGTCCAGGGAGCAGAAGAATTGCAGTCTGAACAGATGTAAGTGTAATCAGGCAAAAGAGGGATATAAATATCCGGGAGAAATAACCCACGGAAGGGAGTGGAGGAAAATGAGAGAATTGACGGTAAGCGCAGTCATAGAGAATATTCAGGCGGTTACGGAATTTGTGGATGGAGAATTGGAGAATCTGGGCTGTCCGCTAAAGGCCCAGATGCAGATAGATATTGCCATTGATGAGCTTTTCGGGAATATTGCCCATTATGCCTATCAACCGGAAACCGGCAAAGCAACCGTGCGGGTGGAGGTGACAGAAGAACCGTTGGCGGTAATTATTACTTTTATTGACAATGGGATACCATATGATCCTTTGGCCAATATGGACCCGGATACCACACTTTCCGCGGATGAGCGTCAAATAGGAGGATTGGGCATCTATATGGTCAAGAAAAGTATGGATGAAATTTCTTATGAATATCAGAAGGGACAGAATATTCTGAAGATTAAAAAACATATTTCATAGACTGAAAGGGTCTCAAAATGGAGGTATATATGAAAATTACAAAGACTTTGAACGGAAGTAAGTTAATCATTGCATTGGAAGGGCGGATGGATACGAGTACTGCGCCGGATTTGGAGGCAACGTTAAAGAATCATCTGGATGATGTAGAAGAATTGACCATTGACATGGCTCAACTGGAATATCTGTCATCCGCAGGCCTGAGAGTATTGCTGGGAGCGCAAAAGACTATGAACAGGCAGGGACGCATGATAGTAAAAAATGTAAATGATACTATTATGGAAATCTTTGATGTTACAGGATTTACGGAGATTTTGACAATTGAATAGAAAGGGTCTGTGAGCTCTATTTAACGCCCTGGCTTTCATGTGTGTTGGCATAGCCAGCCTTATGAAAGTCAGGACGTTTTCTGCATAGGCCGTTTTACGGCGGAATTTCACTTAGTACCTGGCAGCGGAGTTGGCCCGTTGGGGCCAGCAGCCAGGGATGGATTACTTTCTTCGGAGAGTGAAGTTCCCCATGAGATTTTTCAGCATATCAGCCTGGGCGGCCAGTTCCTGGCTGGTGGCGGCACATTCTTCTGCGGATGCGGAGTTGGACTGCACCACATTGGATATTTGACTGATGCCCAGGGTAAGCTGTTCTAAGGCAGCAGTCTGACGTTCGATTGCCTCCGCTGTCACAGCCATTTGCTCAGCGGCCTCCACAGAGATTGCCGCCGCATGTGTGACAGAGGTGGTGACTTTCTCCACAGTCTGGCTGCCGCTGTTGACTGCCGCAATGGAATTGTGGATTAATTCCATCGAGGCCTTGGCGGCCATATTGGATTTGGCGGCCAAATCTCTGATTTCTCCTGCCACAACAGCAAATCCTTTTCCGGCGTCGCCGGCTCTGGCGGCTTCCACAGAAGCGTTTAAGGACAGAATATTGGTCTGTTGGGCAATATCCTCAATGGTATCTATGATATGACTGATTTCATTGGAGGAGGCAGTGATCAGGTTCATGGCTTCATTCAGTGCCAAAATCTGTGCGTTGCTTTCCTCAAGCTGTGTTCCCGCCTGGTTGACGGAGGACTTTGCCTGCGCAGTGAGCAGAGCGGTAGTTTTGGCATCGTGTCCAATGGTTTCAATGGTGGAGGATAGTTCCTCCACAGCGCTGGATTGCGATACGGCTCCCTGGGAAAGGGAGGAGCTGGAGGAAGCTGTCTGCGAGGCGCTTACCGATACCTGGTTCGCAGCCTGTGTAATACCGTACATGGTATGATTTAATTTGCCGTCAATCACTTGTAAATAATGGTGTAGCGCCTTAAAATCTCCTGGATAATGTTTGTCCGTGCTGTCTTTGGTCAGGTCGCCATTGGCAATACTGCCCAATACCGTGCCGATTTCATCAACAATCAGCTTAAATTGATTCACCAAGTGCTCTGTGGACTGGGAGAGGGTATGGATTTCGTCCCGGCTCTTTACTTTTGGCACGGGACTGTGAAGGTCCCCTGCGGAGAGACCCCGAAGGCGTTCGGTACACCTTATGATGGGTCTGGCAATGGAGTGATTTACAACAATTACGGATATTATAATTACAATCAGGCAGAAGACAATACAGAAGATAAACTGTACCATGTTTCCCTTATAGGCATATTGCATGAATTCATCCACATCAATGGTAACAGCAATGCTCCAGCCATCGGTTCCCGGGATGGAGGTATAACCCTGAATATTGTCAGAGTCGTCTTTTGTGTAGCGGAATCTTTCCATGCCGGTTTCTCCCGCAACCATTTTGCTTTCTATGGCGGCCAGTGTCTGATAGTCTTTATCCTGGGGAAACTCTGCCGCAAGGCGGATGATGTTCTCCTGATTCAGCATGGTCTCTAAGTCTTGGTGGGCAATGGTGTTGCCGTCTTTGTCCAGGATATAGGCCTCTCCCTCCTGGCCAATCTGTATCTTTTCCACTATGGAAGTCAGAAGAATGGTGTCGCATTTAAAGTAGATGACTTCCGACACGGAGCCGCTGTGTATTACCGGGGCGGCGACAATCATATACATATCGTCCCCTTCTATGTAGGGCGTGGACATATAGGTTTCCCCTGTCATTGCCGCCTGGAAGAAAGGTTCCCGGGAGAAGTCCGTGTCATGAAGGGAATCATAACCGCTGGTATCAATGATACCGGCGGAGCGCATGTAATAAGCGTTGGCCTTTTCCATCAGGTACGCCTGTTTTTCCTCCAGGGTTGCGGACTGTTCCTTGAGCAGGCTATTGCCGGCAATTTCAGCGATGGTCAAAGTATAGGTGGAAATCATATTCTGTGCTGCCACGGAAGCAAGTTCCGTTGTTTCCACCAGATTCTGTTCAATGGCGTCCAGTGTGGAGTTGCGGGTAATCAGCATACTTAAAATGCTGCACATCACTGCCACTCCCATGGTTGCGAGAATAACCAGCAGCATGATTTTGGATCGTATTTTTTTCATTTTGATGCAGGGGACAATCCGCTGTCCCCAGTGCTCGCCTCCTTTTTCACATGAATGTTGTGACAACTTCCTGAAGAACTGAATTACGTATATACAGGGAGTAAAATCTTGATGTATTATATCATGCGCAGGATAGAAAGACAAGTGTTACATGGATGACTATTCATTGGTATCCTGCCGGCGGTATTGTACGGGGGTGATTCCGTAATTTTTCTTAAAAAGACGGTTAAAATGTTCCACATTTTCGTATCCCACTTCGGCGGCTACGGTTTCTATGGTCTGATTGGTTTCACGCAGCAGGGCACGGGCTTTTTTCATGCGTTCTTTTCTTACCACTTCCTGGAAGGTCATTCCGGCTTTTTCCCTGATATATTTGGAGAGGTAGGGCTTGGAGAGGTGGAATGCTTCCGATAGAGTATCCAGGGTCACATTTTCATAATCATTTTTGATAAAGCTGATGATTTCCACGATTCGCTCTTCTCTGCCTTCGGTAATATGCTGTTCTGCGGTGAGCTTGTTGGTAGCGGAGGTCAGGGCGGCAATGGAAGCCTTGATGATATCTTCATCCACTCCAACGCCCCAATAATGTCTGCCGTCGCAGATGACCGCCACATATGCGGCCGCTTTGGCGCTGGAGCCTTTGGAAATGGCATGTTCCTCATAAACGGCCAATTGATAGCTGATTCCAAAGAGGGTTTTAATGGCATTGCTTACAGCGTCTAATCTGCCGTTTCCTCCCGCCCGGATGATCCTTTTTTCTCCGTTTTGCGTGATGGTTACTTCTGCCTGAATTCCTTTTTCCTGTTTGAAATGGCATTCGGGAATGTCGAAAATGTTTCGTGGGGTAATATAATTTTCTTCAAATATTTCAAAGATTTCTTCCGGGTGCAATTCCTGGTGGCGGCGATCCGAGACACCTTTGATTAAATACCCCACTTCTTCTCTCATGGCAGTGGGAAGAGAGAATCCAAATTGCTGCTTTAAGACAAAGGCTACACCGCCCTTTCCCGAAACGCTGTTGATGCGGATGACGTCGGATTCATATTCTCTTCCAACATCCTCCGGATCAATGGGAAGATAGGGCACATCCCAGCGCTTGCCGCTCTTTCCTTCGTTTCGCCATGCCATGCCCTTGCTGATGGCGTCCTGATGTGATCCGGAAAAGGCTGTAAATACCAAATCTCCGGCATAAGGAACTCTTTCATGCACTTTCATTCCGGTAAAACGTTCATATGCCTGACGTATATCCATGATATGCGAAAAATCAAGCCCGCTGTCCACGCCGTGACTCATCATGTTCAGTGCCACGGTGACAAGATCCACATTGCCTGTTCGCTCTCCGTTGCCGAACAGTGTGCCTTCCACCCTGTCTGCGCCTGCCAGTATGCCGAACTCCGCATCGCTGACACCGCATCCCCTGTCATTGTGGGGATGTACGCTCAATACCACATTTTCACGATATTTCAGATGTTTATGCAGGTATTCTATCTGACAGGCGAAGATATGGGGCATGGCAACCTGAACCGTTGACGGAAGGTTGATAATGGCTTTGTGTTCCTGGTCGGGCTGCCACACGTCCAATACGGCATTGCAGACTTCCAGGGCATATTCCGGCTCAGTTTGCGAGAAGCTTTCCGGACTGTATTCAAAGGTAAAATTGCCCTCTGTCTCATCAGCCATTTGCTTTAATAACAGCGCACCGTCCACGGCAAGCTGTTTGATGGCTTCCCTGTCCTTTTTAAATACCTGTTCCCTCTGTTCCACAGAAGTGGAGTTATAGAGATGTACCACTGCATGGGGGGCTCCTTTTACGGCATCAAAAGTTTTGCGGATAATGTGTTCCCTGGCCTGGGTGAGTACCTGAATGGTGACATCATCGGGAATCATATTCCTTTCAATTAAGGCACGGATAAAATTGTATTCTGTATCGGAGGATGCGGGAAAACCCACTTCTATCTCTTTAAAGCCAATGTCTACTAAAAGGCGGAAGAATTCCAGCTTATCTTCCAATGGCATGGGATCTATCAATGCCTGATTGCCGTCCCGCAGATCCACACTGCACCAGATGGGGGGAGCCTGTATGGACTCTTTCTGTACCCAGTCATAAGTGACTTCCGGGGGCATGTGGTAGGTTTTGCCATATTTTTGATTTGTCTCTGTCTTTTCCATAATTTTCCTCGCTTCCATTTTATATATTATCTGGAATTTACAAAATTTGATTTAAATATCATAGCATATTTTTGTGAAATACTCAAGTGATATTTTGGTAGTAATTTGATGTATTTTATTTAAAATATTTTCTGATATATATTGCAAGTAGGATAATTTGGTTAGTAATGTGTAAAATAACTTGTATTATTTTAAGTCTAATATATGCTTTATTTTAATCAGAAATTGCCGTGGTTAGCAAACAGGCCATCGGAGATGCCGGAGAAGATATTTGGCGTAATATTCAGGATAGAAAAAGGGCAGCCATTTCCTTGCCAAAATAGTTGCCCCTGAAGAATAATTATTTGATTTTTTTGCAGGTACTCCAACATACGTGCCTGGTTCCTGAATACTTTTTACAACAACTGCGCCAGCCCCTATTACACAGTCATTACATACACTTATTCCGTTGCTGATTGTGGCGCCCGCTCCCACCCATGTCCGCATACCAATGTTCACAGTTCCGGCGAGCTTCGTTCCAACGGATATATGGGCAAAGTCTGCGATTGTGTTGTCGTGTTCAACAATTGCGCCGGTATTGATGATACAATGTTTTCCTATCTGAGCGTATGGGTTAATCACAGCGTTTGGCATTACAACACTTCCTTCTCCAACAAAAGTATTCATTGCTGATATTGTAGAAGAAGGATGGATCGCAGTATACCATTTTATGTGTGGCATAGAATTTGCCATGCGATGGCGAACATTTGGATTTCCGATTGCTATCATAAAGTAACTGTCTTTATATTTGGCGAAATCTGTATCGTTTCCTAAGATCGGTTTTCCGACAAATGTGTCTTTGTCACGGTCACTTGTTAGAAAACCTACAAGATTGTCCCCTGCGCATAATACAATATCTGCTATAACCTTTGCGTGACCGCCTGTTCCAATGATGATTATATCCTTCACAATCTCTCTCCCATAAGTGCTAAATAAAAAGATGTACTTTTTGCAATTCATTTGTAAATGTGTACTTTTTTGTAATTTGCTACAATAAAATACTTTTTACAAGT
>CAJUGT010000052.1 GCA_910586435.1 uncultured Acetatifactor sp.
TTCCCCTAGCCATTTTAGGAGCAGAAGTTACTGTCTTTGATATTTCAGAAGATAATAAGAAGTATGCGCTTGAAGTTGCAACAGCTGCAAAAGTTGAATTGAACTTTGAAGTATGTGATATATTGGAAATTGATATAGAGAAGTATGGGGATTATTTTGATGTAGTGTTTATGGAAGGAGGAGTATTACATTACTTTCATAATATTGATGAATTTATGCATATTATGTATTCGTTATTGAAAGATAATGGAAAAATGATATGTAGTGATTTTCATCCATTTACAAAAATAGCAGATATGTTGAATTTTGAACAACCAACTATGAGTTATTTTTCAAGGGAAGTTTTTGAAGGAGAAATGGCACATGCTCGTTTTTTTGAAGAAAACATTCGCAAGCAGATGCCTAAATGTAGTTATAGAAAGTATACAATTAGTGAGATTATCAATTCAGTCATAAATACTGGTTTTACATTAAGAAAGTTTGATGAACATCCTGCGTGGACAAATGAAAAGATACCAGGAGAATTTACTATTGTAGCGAGTAAATAATTAATTTCAGATTGTATGAGTGGAGTGAAGGGTTTACTTAAAATTTTTCCCTTAACGAAATAAAGAACATGGTGTTAGCGCCATGTAATAAGGGTAGTTAAGGAGAAAGGTGTGTTGCGTTACGCTTTAGGACTTTTGTAAGCCTTATTTTATAAGGTGGGCCGAATAGAAAATAAACTTTTATGATATCGTAATCATTTATTCCCGCGGGCAATGAGCCAAGCGGCCGTGCTTGCACGGACAGTTGGCGAATGCCGCGAGGGTCAAATACCCCGCCCCTTGGGGCGTTGCAAGCTTGATACCCCGTTGCTTGCAGCGGGGGCTTTGATTAAGGCCGGAAAGGCGAGGTGGAAGTATGGTTGATTATGTGGAGAATAAGGCAGACTTTCTTGTCTATACCCGGAATGTATCTCAAAAGGATTATCCGGAAGGATTGGCTTACAGCGTGCATTTTGCCAGCCGCAGGGACGGAGGGCCCTATACGGCGCTGCATTTAAACTATGGAATATTGTTTGCGGAGGCTGAGATTTCGGCGCAGGATACCATTGTGCCGAAATGTGTGAAGAATCCCCTGGTATTTCAATTGACGGAGGAAGAGTATGGTATCCTTGCCGACAGAGTGGAGGAGGACGGAAGGCCGGAAGCGGAGGGGGAATATGCGCTGCTCTGGAAAACCCGAGATTTTCGGAAGTTTGACAAGGCAATTCTGATGGAGAAAAAAGGACCTGAATGGGAGGCGGTACAAAGAGCCGCCTCTGAGAGCAAGACGGCACAGTATCAGGTGGAAGGAGAGCAGGTTACGGGCTGCTGTATCCAAATGGAGAATGCATTCTGTGATCGAATCATGGGGCAGTGGGCACAGGTGTATCATGTGGGAAATGTGCTGCCGGACAGAATCTATGCGTCCACACCGGAGGAACTGACGCAGGTGGGAGTGCGGGCAGTCTATTCGGACGGCTCCACCGTGTATAAAAAGGTCTGTTGGGACACACAGAAGGTTGACTTTTCGGTTCCCGGTGTTTATGAGGTGTCAGGGGAGATTTGTGCCAGGAAATTTGATTTTCCCCTGGCAAAGGGATATGGAGACCCGGTGGTATTCTGCTGGGAAGGGAAATGGTATTTCCTTGGGACAAATGACAATCTGAATGATATAGGGCTCTATGTGCGGGAAGCGGACAGTGTGGAGGGACTTTTTGAAGCAGGGGTCAAAGAACATTTGATTCTGGGGGTTGATGAGGAAAAAGGATTTGTGCAGACCTTTTGGGCGCCGGAATTTCATGTCATTGGAGAGAGACTCTATATTCTGTTTGCGGTTGGAGGAAAGGTATGGGGGCCTCAGTGCCACATGATGAGATTAAAAAAACATGGGCATATCACTCTTGCGCAGGATTGGGAAGAGCCGGTAAAGGTGGTGAGGGAGGATGGCAGTCCCTTAAGCCAGAATGGAATTACATTGGATATGACTTATCTGCGGGCAGGAGGGAAGTCTTATCTGGTGTGGTCTTACCGGAGGGGCATAGGAACCCCCAGGGATACCGGTTCCATGCTCTATATTGCCGGGACGGATGAGGAGGAACCCTGGAGACTTGCCACGGATGCGGTATTGCTTTCCCGCCCGCTGTTTGGCTGGGAGAATGTAAGCGGAACCATAAATAACGAAGGCCCCCATGGTTTTTGCAAGGATGGAAGGGTGTATCTGGCATATTCCGGGGGCGCTGCCAATGGATATACTTATGTCTGCGGACTTTTGACGGCGGAGGAGGAAAAGGATCTGACCAATCCGGCCATATGGGAAAAAAGTCCTGTTCCCGTCCTGTCCTTTTATTCCGTAAAGGGGGAATATGGACCAGGGCATCATTCTTTTTATCTGGATGAGGATGGGAATCTCATGATTGCGTATCATGGGGAAACGAATCTGGAATCCCACCTTCGCTGTGACGGTATCAGAAGGGTACATTTTGATATGAATGGAGAACCTGTGTTTGATTTGTCCGCGGAACGGGATCTGAATCCCACACAGAGGGAAGTGAGCTTACAGGTGATAGTTCCTGACAGGAAATGAAATCTGTCTGATAGCCGTTATAATCGCTAAATGGCTGTCATAACTGTAAGGAAGTCTGGCGAATATAAATTCAATCATATCGTAGGACGAAAAGGAGAAGTGGATATGGGTAGAATAACTGTTTCAGGGAAGTCGGTTATTTTCAGGAGGAAGGATGAGCTTATCGTGATAGAGCCTTACGGCAGGGATTGTTTTCGCTGCCGTTCGACTCGGAACGGGGAGGTTTCGCCGGAGCGCTGGACTCTGCTGCCACCCGCTGCGGAAGATGACTGTATCATTGAGGGTGATGAGAAATTTGTCACGATGAAAAACGGCATTCTTTCCGTTACGCTGGAGGCGGGGAATCCCTGGTATGGCGGTGTGGTTACTTATTATCGGAAGGGCCAACAGATTCTCCACACCAAATTTGAGGGAGATTATGTCAATAAGTACGTCCATGTGGAGGGAGATCATTATCAGGTAAAGGTGATCTTTGATGCCAATGAGGGAGAACATTTTTATGGATTGGGCCAGGAGACGGAAGATGCTTTTGACAGGAAGGGAAGCACCTGTAATCTGGTGCATTATAATACCAAATCCACCCTGCCCTATCTATATTCTTCTCTGGGCTATGGGTTTTTCTGGAACAATCCGTCTCCGGGGAGATGCGAAACGACAAGGAATCATACCCTGTGGTGCGCAGACAGCGCGTATCAGGCGGATTATCTGATTTTTGCGGGGGAGAGACCTGCCGATGTGATGAAGATTTACTGTGATTTGACAGGGTATGCACCTGTGTTTCCCAAGTGGGCCTCCGGTTTCTGGCAGTGCAAGCTGCGCTATGAGAGCCAGAAGGAGCTGCTGGAGGTGGCCAGGGAGTATAAACAGAGGGGGATTCCTATATCGGCCATTGTCATTGATTATTTTCACTGGACCCAGCAGGGGGAATGGAAATTTGATCCCAAATACTGGCCGGACCCTGAGGGTATGTGCAGGGAACTGGAAGAAATGGGGATTAAGCCCATTGTATCCATTTGGCCCACCATCAATCCCCAAAGCGAGAACTTCCGTACCATGAGTGAGGAAAATATGCTGGTAAGGACGGAGAATGGTCAGTTCGGTACTTTTGACTTTTACGGACAGCAGACTTTTATAGATACCATGAATCCCCAGACCCGCTCTTTTGTATGGGAGAGGGTAAAGGAGAATTATTACGATAAAGGGATAAAAAACTTCTGGCTGGATGAGGCGGAGCCGGAGGTGCATCCCCAGCAGTTCGGACACCTGCGGTTTTACCTGGGAAATGGCGCCCAGACGGCATTGCTCTATCCTTATTACTATGTAAAGATGTTTTATGAGGGACTGAAAAAGGAGGGGGAAGAAGAGATTATCTCCCTGACAAGGGCGGCGTATCCCGGAAGTCAGAAATATGGCGCGGCAGTGTGGAACGGGGATATTATGTCCGATTGGAGGGCGCTGCGGCAGAGTGTTACCAGCGGACTGTCCATGGCCATGTGCGGTATTCCCTGGTGGAACAGCGATATCGGCGGATTTTTGATGGGAGATACGGAGAGTGAGGAATTTCGTGAGCTTTTGGTGAGATGGTTTCAATTCGGACTGTTCTGTCCCATTATGAGGCTGCATGGTTCCAGGCTTCGCACGAAGGATCAGCCGGAGCCGAATCCCGGCATCATTGAGAGAAGCGGCGGTCCCAATGAAATCTGGCGCTTTGGGGAGGAGAATTACAAAATCATTAAGGGCATTATTGAACTTCGGGAGCGTCTGCGGCCCTATATTATGGAACATATGGAAGAGGCCAGCAAGACAGGTACACCCTTAATGCGTCCCATGTTTTATGAGTACTATGAGGATTCCAAGTGTTATACCCTGGAAGATCAATACTTTTTCGGTCCGGATATTTTGTTTGCGCCCATTATGAGCAGGGGGCAGACAGAGAGGGAAGTATACCTTCCCAGGGGAACATGGGTATCTGTCATTGACAGGAAGGTATATGAGGGCGAGAAGGAAGTTACGGTTCGGGCCGAACTAAATCAATTTATTGCCTTTGTGAAGGAAGGCAGTGAGGTTCTTGAGGCGTTTGTATAAGGTTTTTTTTGAATTTGCCGGGGGTTTGTCCTACTATTTTACGAAACTGGCGACAAAAGTGTTCCACATTTTGGTATCCGCATTGTTCGGCAACTTCCGCTATGCTTTGATCGGAAAAGGCCAGGAGATCTCTGGCTTTGCGGATGCGGCAGCCGATGACGTCATCCATGCAGGATATGCCGAATTTCTGCTTATAGAGCAGCTGCAAGTGTCCCATACTGACATGAAGCTTTCCGGCCATTTCCGCAACGTTCCAGGGAAGCTGAGGAGTGTTGGTAATCTGCCTGCGCAGCATCAGAAGCTCATAGTCGTGGGGGGAAGCGGCATGGTGCAGCACATCGCTTCCCAGCTTTAGAAACAGGATATGTAAAAGCTGGGAGATAATCATGTCGCCCTGACTGTCAGTGGAGTCACTGACAGAAAT
Source organism: uncultured Acetatifactor sp. (assembly GCA_910586435.1). Lineage (GTDB taxonomy): Bacteria > Bacillota > Clostridia > Lachnospirales > Lachnospiraceae > Acetatifactor. The sequence goes on from CAJUGT010000052.1 coordinate 5,120, forward strand.
CGTCCGCTGTAAGGGCAGGGGGACTGTTTCCATATGCTGTTCTCCTTTGGATTTCTCGAACAATTGGGCAGTCTCCCAGGTCAGCAGCCGGAAAAGAATGTGACAGTAGGCGGGGTCCGACACGGGGAAGGGACGGGCGGGGAGAGGGAATTTTCGGACGAAGGGTTCATCCGACGCAAAACGTATCCAATCATTCCCATAGCTGCCAGAACAGGCGCCATACCATATTTTGGAATGGGGCGGATAAAGGATGGCGCTGTTGGCGGGATATTCTTCTTCCTTTCCGTCCACCCAGAACCTGGCAGGGGTATGGGTTATCAGCAAAAGAAAGCAGTCATAGCCTTCCGGCACATCAAATACAAAGTCGCCGGGATGCCGGGCATCGTATCCGGCAAAATAAATGTGATTCATAACGCCTCCTATTCCAATCGCCATTTATGGCGATTTGTCCCGCTTGCGGGAACTTGTTCCGGTCTCTGCACTTCGGTGCCCCTATAAGGGAAGGGTTATTCAGCCGCTTTTGCGTCTGAAAACCCTTCTCTGTGTCTGAAAGACACATTGCACCTCCGTTCCGAGACTGTTTTTAAACTTGACATTTCTTAGCTGGACTGTTTAAAGTCGCTGCCAGGCAGCGCAAATTTATTCCCGCGGGCAATGAGCCAAGCGGCCGTGCTTGCACGGACAGTTGGCGAATGCCGCGAGGGTCAAATACCCCGCCCCTTGGGGCGTTGCAAGCTTGATACCCCGTTGCTTGCAGCGGGGTCTTTGGTTTAGAGTTTTTATAATTGTCTATTGTAGCAGATTTAAAGAATGATTTCAATGAGATTGGCGTTTTTGGGAAGCATTTGTATATCAAATAGGAGAGGGACTAAAAGCTGCCGGAAGGGAGAGAAAATATGGGTGTGAAAAAATATAATATTGCAATTGACGCAAAAGCGGAGTTTCATAATCATGTGGATTACTGTATTGGGACGGGCAGAATGGGCCTTGCCCTGACACAAGAATACCAGGAACAGCTGAAACTGGTGCAGGAGGAAATAGGCTTCAGACACATACGGGGGCATGGATTGTTTTGTGATGATATGGCAATCTATCAGGAATATGAGGAAAATGGAGTCAGACGGGCGGAATATAATTTTACTTATCTGGACCGGGTGATGGACAGTTATCGGAATCTGGGGCTGCGTCCTTTTCTTGAGCTGGGATTTATGCCCCAAAAGCTGGCCAGGGGCACTCAGACACTGTTTTATTGGAAAGCAAATACCACGCCTCCCAGGGATTACGGGGAATGGTGCCATATGGTACAGGCGCTTCTGCGGCATCTGGAAGAGCGTTACGGAGAGGACGAAGTGGTCCAGTGGCCGGTGGAGGTCTGGAATGAACCTAATCTGGGCGGTTTCTGGGAACATGCGGATATGGAAGAGTATTTTAAGCTGTTCCATCGCACCTTTGAGGCGGTAAAAGAGGTGAATCCCAGGTTCTCGGTGGGAGGGCCTGCGGTGTGCGGAGGTTCCGATGAAAAGTGGATTCGGGCGTTTCTGGAATATTGCAGCAATAATCATATTCCTGTGGACTTTATTACAAGGCATCACTATACCATTGAACTGCCCAAAGAGGAGGGGCACTATGCCTATTCCAGGCTTATGAAGCCGGAGGATGGTTTCGCGAATCTGAGGACCACAAGGGACATCATAGACAGTTTTGACGAGTATCGTGGGCTTCCCATTCATATTACGGAATTTAATACATCCTATACTCCCAAAGGGGTTATCCATGACACCAATCTCAATGCGGCTTTTATCGCTCATCAGCTGTCAAGGTTGGGGGATGTGAATGAGTCCTATTCTTACTGGACCTTCGGAGATGTGTTTGAGGAGCTGGGGGTTCCCTTTACTCCTTTTCATGGGGGCTTTGGTCTGGTGGCGGAAGGATGTATTCCCAAACCTGTATTTTGGACATTCGCGTTCTATAAGAAGTTGCAGGAGAGCGGCGGGCAATGTGTATACAGAGACGATTCCATGGTACTGCTAAAGAGAGAAAACGGAAATTACTGCGGCATTGTCTGGAAGATAGGAAAAACAGGAGAAGATGAGGAACCGGAGGAGATAGAATTGTCACTGCCTGTTCAGGGAGAAGAGTATACCTTTTTGACCAAAACAGTGGATGAGGAAACATGTAATCCCCTGAAGATATGGCATGATTTGGGAGAGCCGGCTCATTTGGACAGAGAACAGAGAAAGCTGTTGAGAGAAGCGGCAAAGCCGTTTCTTGCCAGCGCAAGGCTCACAGCCATGGAAGGGAGACTGTCCGCAAAGCTCCATGTGAGGGTGAACGGGGTCGTTTATTTTGAATTGAAAGAGAGCAGACTTGTCTCCGACAGGGGATATGATTATGAAAGAGTTGTTGCGGAACGGGCGTGAATGCGGCAAAGTGCAGAGACGGTACAAGTTCCCGCAAGCGGGACAAATCGCCATAAATGGCGATTGGAATAGGAGAACAAAAATATGGTGAATCAGGCATTGACAATGCATCCGGTGTTCTTTGATCCATTGAATAAAAAAGTGGAAATAGGAGAATTTGGAAAACCGGAGACAATTCGGTATGTGGAAGACCCCTGTGGTGTCAGGGTGGAAGAGGATGGGACGGTAAGTTTTACCATGTATGCCCCGTCCGTGGCTAAGGTGGAGGTAGCGGGAATCAGCGGAAGCTTTCCAAGTGAGAAAATTGGTCTTGAAAAGGATGAGGAAGGCTACTTTCGCAAAACGGTAAAGGGAATCAAACCGGGATTTCATTATTTTAATTGGTTTGTGGATGATATTAGAATTCGAGATCCCCAGAGTCCCTTTTGTTATGGCTGTTTTGACCCGATTAATTTTTTTGAAGTTCCTGAACCCGGGGAAGATTTTTACTTCTTTCAGGAAGTTCCCCACGGCGAGGTACAGATTAGGAAATATATTTCGGGAGAAAATTCTCACATGAAGGTGTGTTATGTCTATACACCGCCGGGATATGAACGGAATTCTGAGGAAAAGTATCCGGTTCTGTATGTACAGCATGGCGTGGGAGAGAACGAAACAGGGTGGATATGGAACGGAAAATTGAACTTGATTCTTGACAATCTGATTGCGGAAGGCAAATGCCGGAAAATGCTTGTGGTGATGTGCAGCGGATATGCTTTTGCGCCTGGGTCAGATCCTGTATTTTATCCCGGAGATTTTGACAGAGAGTTGCAGGAAGATGTGATTCCTTACATAGAGAAGCATTACAGAGTATACCAAAACAGGGAGTGCAGGGCCATGGCGGGTCTGTCCCTTGGGTCTGCGCAGGCGGCTTTGACCGTATCTAAACATCCGGACCGATTCGCGTATCTTGGAGTTTTTTCCGGAGTGGCAAAAGAGCCTGTGGAAAAGATTTTGGAGGAAAAGGAGTATAAACCCCGTCTGGTATTCCTTTCCTGTGGTAAGGGAGAGGCTGGACTTCTGAAGAACCAGAAGGAAATAGGGGAGCGGATGGCTGAAAAGGGAATCTGTTTTCACGGAAAAAGCTATGAGGGTTTTCATGAATGGCATGTGTGGAGAAAGAGTCTGAGAGATTTTGCGCAGCTTTTATTCCTGGATGCGGATACTCAGCCGGACCACGGGGCAGAGGCTGTCAAGGCAAGAAAGGTGGAGTACTCTTCTGAGACGGCGGTAGCGCAGATGACAGCGGAGAGTCTTCTGTTTTTTGATCCGGTATTTAAGCAGGTTATCTTTGCCACAGATGAATTGGGACGTCCGGCTGGAAAATATAAAGATCTTCCCCATGGGGTTGAAGTGACCGCCCCAGGGGAAGCGACTTTCCGTTTCTATGCGCCGGGAGCAAAGACGGTGGAGGCGGATGTGTTTGGTATGGAGCGCATTCACTTGGAACAGGATGTAAGTATGGATGGCTGGTGGAAAGGAAAGGCGTCGGGAATTTCTCCCGGATTCCACTATCATGACTATTATGTAAACGGCGCAAGGGCCATCAATCCTTTGGCTCCGGTGGGATATGGCGCATTCAGGGCAATCGGCTTTTTTGAAATGCCGGAGGAGAAGTTCCCGGAATATCTTCCGACACAGGTTTCTCATGGCGTTGTTCATATGAATTATTATACTTCGCGTCAGACAGGTAGGCAGAAATTATGCTATGTCTATACGCCGCCCGCTTATGAAACAGATTTGGACCGCCGTTTTCCGGTGCTTTATCTGCAACATGGAGGAGGGGAAAATGAGACGGGATGGCTGTGGCAGGGAAAACTGGACTGGATTGCGGATAATCTCCTAGCGGATGGCAGGATGCAGGATATGATTATTGTAATGAATACAGGGTACGCATTCAGACCAGACGGCAGCAGCCACCCGGCCATAGGATCTTTTGACGAGGAATTGACGGGCGATTGTGTTTCTTTTATTGACGGACAGTATAGAACCCTTGCCCAAAGAGAATATCGTGCCATGGCAGGGTTGTCCATGGGTGGAATGCAGACACAGCGAACGGTGTTTCATTATCCGGAATTGTTTGCGTGGGCCGGGATTTTCAGCGGCGGCCTGACCATACAGGGCAGCGGAGAAGATTATAAGGAAATCCTTTTGGAAAAGAAGCGTTTTGAAGAAAGATTCCGGCTGCTGTTTGTGGCATGTGGCACGAAGGATGGGCTATATAACCAAACCCGCCAAAATGTGGATAAAGTACTGGAAGCCGGTGTGCCTTTGAAATATTTTGAGGAATTGGGCTATCATGACTGGACATTTTGGAGACATTGCCTGAAAGAATTCCTGCCCCTGCTATTTACCAAATGATTTTGGGGCGCTGATGTGTAGGGGTATGGAATAAAAAAACCCGAAGCGAAGGGGTATGGAATAAAAAAACCCCGAAGCGAGAAGCGCCCGGAAGAAAAATTCAGTTGCGAAGCCGCAAATGAAATTTTCTTCCCAGGAGTGGGCGCTGAAGCGAAGGGGTATGGAATAGAAAGGACCAATCATGGCATATTTATTAAATTATACAAGAAAACCCATGGAAGACGGAATGCTGTACGGCCCCAGGCTTGCGTACAGTATGCATCTGGCTGTCAGCCAGGACGGGAAGCAATTCCAGGCGTTGAATCATAACAGTGGTGTGCTGTTTGTAAAGGCCACAGAGAATGAGGATGGCTCTTTGAATCCCAAAAGCCTGAAGAATCCATGGCTGTTTACATTGCCGGACGGCAGGTTTGGCGTGGCAGGCATAAGGATACAGGGAGATGGGGGAGAAGACCAGGAGAGCAGGGGGTGCGTGGTACTCTTTACTTCCAAGGATTTGCTGGAATACGAAGAACTGGGGCTTTTGAAGCTGGGAACGGAATATGTGGAACGGATTTTTGTGTACTGTGTGCCTGAGAGCAGGCAATTGCGTCTGATTTGGCAGGAACAGTCCGGGAGCTGCTTTACCTCGGAAATGGAGGAACCGGAAAAACTCCAATTGACGCAGATTCCTATTAGATGCGACAGAAGTTCTGAGCCTGATATTTTTGGGGAAGAAATCTTCGGGGATGTGGGAATAGAAGGGGCAATTCCCCATAATATGCTGGAAATAGCGCAGAGAGAGGACATACAGGGCATCACCGCCAAGAGTACCGCCATACATGGCGCGGAAGTGTGCGCAGCCGAGGGAAAGATTCCTGCGGAAGTGGCCGATAAATTATGCAGAAAGCTGCTTACTCCCGTGAATACGGGGATGGAGTTTCCCAAATCCATTGAAGCATCCCGCTTAGGAGAATGCAGGGCCAGGGCCTTGTACAGTGATGGGAGCTTTGCATGGAAGAAAGTAGATTGGGATTTGTCACAGGCAGACTTTCAAACCAGGGGTTCCTATCCCATTGAGGGGCGGGTGCATCAGGAGCATTTCGCTTTTCCCATGGCATATAACAGGGCGGACCCCTGTGTCACAAGATGGAATGATAACTATTATTTTATTGCAACCAATGACGCAGACGGAAATCACACTTTATATATCAGGGAGGCAGATACACTTTCCGGATTGGTTGAGGCAGAGGAGCATCTTCTTTTGGACAGTCAGACCTATCCGGGAATCGGCGGGCTGCTGTGGGCTCCGGAATTTCACGAAATACAGGGCAGGCTTTATATTTTCCATGCGGCTACGCCAGGAGAATTCTTCTGGGAGGAGAGCCATGTGATGGAATTGAGAGAAGGCGGTAATCCCGTTTGCAGAGAGGACTGGTCTGCGCCGAAGAGAGTGGTAAAACGCGACGGAAGTGACCTCTGTGAAGCCGGAAAGGAAATCACATTGGATATGACCTGTTTTGAGTGGCAGGGGGAATGGTATGCGGTCTGGTCCCAGAGGCAGTTCCTTCCCAAGGATCTGGGGGCCTGGCTTTATATTGCAAAGCTGAATCCGCAAGAGCCCTGGAAGCTGCTTACGGAACCTGTGGTCTTATCAAAGCCGGAATATGGTTGGGCAAATAATCATACTTTTGTGGACGAAGGACCGTTTGCGTTACCGGGAGAAGATAAATTGTACCTTACCTTTTCCAGTGCCGCCGTGGACGCAACTTATGTGGTCGGGCTTCTGACCATTGAGAAAGGAAAGAATCTGCTGAAACCTGGTGACTGGAAGAAGAGAAATTATCCAATTTTGACTTCACGAAGTGTAAAGGGGGAATTTGGCACAGGACATAATGCCTATGTGACGGATGAGGAAGGAAATGTATGGAATACTTACCATGCCAGGCCGGGAGTGGACGGTGTCCGCAGCAGCGGCATACGCAGGGTTCATTTTGATGTGGATGGAGATCCTGTGTTGGATGTGACAGAAGAACTGGATGTAGCGGAAGAGTTTCGTCTGGTTCGGACAGAAGTAATTGTGGAGTAAGAGGATTTAAAGAACTGGAAGAAAAAATAATTGGCGGAGGGTGTAAAGTGAGAAACAGAGCAGAAGCAAGAAAAAAGGCCCATGAGTTAGTAAGTCAAATGACATTGGAGGAGAAGGCTTCCCAGTTAAAATATGACGCGCCGGCCATACCAAGGCTGGGAATACCGGCGTATAATTGGTGGAATGAGGGGCTTCACGGCGTGGCGAGAGCCGGGGTGGCGACCAGTTTTCCCCAGGCCATTGGCCTGGCGGCGTCTTTTGACAGGGAATTGCTGGGAGAAGTGGGAAAGATTACGGCGGTGGAAGGCCGTGCAAAGTATAATTCCAGCAGTCATGAGGAGGATAGGGACATATATAAGGGGTTGACTTTCTGGTCCCCCAATGTAAATATTTTCCGTGATCCCAGGTGGGGGAGAGGCCATGAGACTTATGGAGAGGACCCGTATCTCACCGGAGAGCTGGGAAAAGCCTACGTGAAAGGAATGCAGGGAGACGGCGAATATATGATGGCTGCCGCCTGCGCAAAACATTTTGCGGTGCATTCCGGTCCGGAGGCTTTGCGTCATGAGTTTGATGCCAGGGTTTCCCAAAAGGATCTGTATGAAACGTATCTTCCGGCGTTTGAGAAGCTGGTAAAAGAGGCTGAGGTCGAGGCAGTCATGGGAGCTTATAACAGGACAAACGGCGAGCCATGCTGTGGAAGCAAGACATTGATGCAGGATATTTTAAAGGAAAAATGGGGATTTCAGGGCCATTTTGTATCGGATTGCTGGGCAATCAGAGATTTCCACACAAGGCATATGGTAACAGATACGCCGGAGGAATCTGCTGCGCTGGCGCTGAAAAATGGCTGTGATGTAAACTGCGGCAGTACATACGCATATCTGCTGAAAGCCTGCCAGGAGGGACTGGTGACGGAAGATGAAATCGGAGAGGCAGCGGAACGTCTGTTTACTACAAGATTTCTGTTGGGGCTGTTTGACAAAACGGAATATGACGAAATCGGGTTTGACAAGCTGGAATGCAGGGAGCATCTGAACGCAGCGGCCCATGCCACAGAGGAAAGCGTAGTATTGCTGAAAAATAACGGTGTGCTGCCCCTGAGCCGGCAAGAGATTGGCGCTATTGGCGTCATTGGGCCAAATGCTGACAGCCGGCGTGTGCTGGTGGGAAATTATCATGGAACTTCTTCCAGATATATCACGGTTTTGGAAGGAATCCAGGACTATGTGTCAGAAGAGACAAGAGTTTACTATTCTGAAGGATGTCATTTGTTCAAGGAAAAGGTGGAGAGCCTGGCCAGAAAACAGGATCGTATCAGTGAAGCCATCAATGTGGCCAAAAACAGTGACGTTGTGATTCTGTGTCTAGGACTGGACGAAACCCTGGAGGGTGAAGAAGGAGATACGGGTAACAGTTATGCTTCCGGGGATAAGTTGGATCTGCTCCTTCCGGAGGTCCAGAGAGAGCTGGCAGAGAAGGTGATGGGCGTGGGAAAACCTGTTATACTGGTGAATATGACGGGCAGCGCCATGGATCTGAGATATTTCCAGGAACATGCGGACGCAGTGTTGCAGGCATGGTATCCGGGCGCAAGAGGAGGAGCGGTGATTGCGAAGATTCTCTTTGGGGAGATATCACCTTCCGGTAAACTTCCTCTGACTTTTTATCAAAATACGGAAGAACTGCCAGATTTTGAGAATTATTCTATGGAAGGAAGGACTTATAGATATTACAAAGGGAAGCCCCTGTATCCTTTTGGGTATGGACTGACTTATGGGGATGTGAATCTGGAAAAGGCGGAATGCGAAAAGACCTTGCCTGAAACAGGAGAACTTACTATCAAGGCCCATGTTGCCAATAAAGGCACTGTGAGTACAGGTGAAGTGGTGCAGGTATATGTGAAGGATCTGGATTCCACATATGGGACACCCAACGCAAGACTTGGCGCGTTTCAGAGAGTTTTCCTTTCCGGCGGAGAAAGCAGGGATCTGGAGATAAAGCTGGACAGGGAGGCTTTCACCGTTGTAAATGAGGAAGGGGAAAGGATGACGGACGGCAGACGTTTCCTGATAAGCATCGGATTGGGCCAGCCGGACGAAAGAACCAGGGAACTCACAGGGAAGGAATGTATTGAGTTCATTGTGGAAAGAAGTTAGTACAACAGCGTATTTAGTTTGAAGTAATCTGTGCAGGCGGAGGAAGCGCTGCGGTGGCATCGTTGACTGAATACGACGCAGACGCGGCGTTTCTCCAGAGCGTGTTTGAAAATTGCTTTCTGACAGCAGTGTGTCACAATTTGTGGTAGATTGGACCCGAATGAGGGAGGCGTAGTGGGTTACGTTGACCGAAGGAGGGCCAAATATACCGCAAAATGGGACGTGCAGATGGCGGGAATGAATTTTCAAACACGCTCTATCCCTTACAGGGAGAAAAAGGAACGCCGCTTTTTATGCCCTCATGTTTGCGGCAGGGGCGAAAAGAGACTTGCTGTACGGGGCTTTGCGGGCGTGGTACAGAACGCAGCGCGAAAAATTTTGCTCCTGTCATTGCCGCAACGCCGGATTTCACAAATGTACGGCTTCCGAGATGCGGGTATTTGGTATTGGATAAGAACTATTAAATGATAGATTCTGAAATCCCCACTTTTTGAAGCAACAAAAAGTTGCGGGACGAAATCTTGAGATTGAAGCACAGGCTGTCACAAAAAGCAATTAGTGCGCAGCTCCTTTTAAAATTTGTTGTAAAGAGATTGTACAGTGTGATATAATCTTTTTATTCCTTAGAGTGTATTTGAATAATGCTTTCTGTCAGATATATGCGCAATTGGGAGATTTGTGCCCAGGGAAGGAGGCATAGCGGGCTATGTGGACTGAATTCGGTGCAAATATCAAGAAAAGAGGAGCATACAAATGATGGATGATATTCAAACACGTTCTGCAAGGAAGGCAATTATGCGTGTGATTTGGGGCATAATATAATGGTGACACAGATAGGGCTTAAGTCACAGGGGCGCAAAGAGCGGCGCAGAAATGGAGGCTGAGATGCTTAAGAACAAGACGGCGGTTGTTACCGGTGGAACTCGTGGAATCGGTTTCGCCATAGTAAAAAAATACCTGGAAAACGGCGCAAATGTTGCCATAGCAGGTTCCAGGCAGGAGACTGTGGAGAAGGCGTTGGCCAATCTGACGGAATATGAGGGACACATTATGGGGATTTGGCCGGATTTGTGCAATCCGGAGGATGTGGCGGAGAAATTTGCGCAGGTAAAGGAGCGATTTGGAAGACTGGATATTCTGGCCAACAATGCCGGAATTTCTTCCAGAACCAGTATTTACGACTATACATTGGAAGAATTTAACAAGATTCTGGATATTAATGTAAAGGCGGTATTTGTGTGTTCTCAGGCCGGAGCAAGGATTATGAAGGAACAGGGCGGAGGAGTTATTATCAATACCAGTTCCATGGTAAGTCAATATGGTCAGCCTTCCGGCTGCGGCTATCCTACCACAAAATTTGCCGTTGACGGCCTGACCAAATCTCTTGCCAGAGAGCTTGCCAGGGATGGCATCAGAGTCAATGCGGTTGCCCCCGGTGTGACCAATACCGATATGGTTGCGGCTTTGCCGAAGGAGATGGTTGAGAGAATTTCAGCGGGGATTCCTTTGGGACGTCCCGGGGAACCTGTGGATATTGCCAATGCCTATTTATATTTGGCAAGTGATCTGGCGGCCTATGTTACCGGAGCAATCTTGCGTGTGGACGGTGCGGCAATGACCTGATAAGAAGGAAACAAGGGTGCGGAAATGCGGGGGCGGAATAAGTTCCCCTTTGCGGGAACAAATCGCCATAAATGGCTACTGGAAAAGTCCAGCTAAGAAATGTCAAGAGGAAATTTAAAACAGTCTCGGAATGAAAGTACACGGAAGGGTTTTCAGACGCGTCAGCGGCTGAACAACCCTTCCATAGCAGGGGCACTGAAATGTAGAGACGGGACTGGAATAGGAGAAAAAATTTATGAACAATAAAACAATGTACAATTTAACGTATGGTCTGTTTGTCCTTACTTCTGCGTTTGAAGGCAGGGAGAGTGGCTGTATCATTAACACGGCAGGACAGGTGACGTCCGAACCAAACAGAATCAGCATTGCGGTGAACAAAGGAAACTTTACTCAGGAGCTGGTGCGAAACAGCGGAAAATTCAATGTATCCATTTTAAGCCAGGAAGCTGATTTTGGATTGTTCCGTCACTTTGGCTTTCAGTCCGGCCGTGAAGTGGATAAATTTGCTTCTTTCGCAGATGTGAAACGAAGCGCAAATGGTTTGTATTATGTCACTGTGGGTACCAACGGTTATATCAGCGCAGCAGTGGAACAGTCCATAGATCTTGGCAGTCATACTCTCTTTATTGCTTCCGTGGAGGACATGGAGGTGTTGTCGAAAGTTCCGTCGGCCACATATGCGTATTACCAGTCGGAGATAAAGCCGAAGCCGGCGCCGACCAATGGTTCAGGCAAAGTGGTGTGGCGCTGTAAAGTGTGCGGATATACTTATGAGGGTGAGGAGCTTCCTGCGGATTATATTTGTCCTCTGTGCAAACATCCTGCGTCCGATTTTGAGAGAGTGGTGCTCTGATGGTGGTGTACTGACTTCCGTGCAGATAATGGCGCCCCAGTAGATAAAATCGGAGGGGGACTCAAAGGCCGGAACTTCTGGAATAAGGTGCTTGTTGGGGAATACTGAGAGCTTTCTCTGTGTCTTGGAATATGCCAGGGGAAATGTGAAGTAATGTGCGGCACAGAAATGGAGAGAAATATGAGCATTGGGTTTTACGCAAGAGGCACTGTGGGCAAAATAGAGGATATGGTTGAAAAAGCCCGGAACATAGCGGAACAGTCGGGGTTTGGCATCGGAGTAGGGGAAGAGGGGATGCGCATCAGACTCTGCCCCATGGGAGATTTGGATATTACCTGGTGTGAGGAAGAAGGGCATTGGGGACGGTGGATTGTGGAGTCTGACTGCCAGACTTCCCAGGCAGGCGCAGGGTTCCATAAGGCGGCCCTGGAACTGGTAGAAAGCCTTGGATTACAGAATTTTACGGTGGATGACGAGACAGATTACTACAGTCATCGTGATTTTGAGAAAATGAGGAAAGAGCATTTCTATCATTGGCTGCAACAATTGTTGAGAATATGCCGGAATATATTTACAGAAGGCGGAAACGATCAAATATGCCTGTGTTGGGATATGGATTTATATCATCCGGAGAAAGTGGAATCCACTGTGGCTGCGCCTTTGGGGCGCTATACAGTGGAGTCAATGGAAAAAATCGTGGCAGAAGAGGGTGTGGAAGCGCTGGCCAAAAGATTTTTTCTATGGGAAAATGAAGAGAGGGATGCGTTATTTTATCGAAACAGGGCATTGTATCACTTGTGGATCAGGTGTTATTTTGCGCCCTCTTCCCGCAGCAGTGAGGACAGGGATGTGAACGGTGCCATTCTGGATGACCTGGAAAAAGCATATGCAATGGAGCCTGGCATTCCCATTCCGCATGAGGCATACAGAGAAGTTTGCAGGAGACATCACAGAACTCCGGTGATTCCTGGGACGGTGGAAGAGCTTTCTTTTGAATTTCCTGTGGGATATAGAAAAAAGCGTATTGTTGAAGGCATCGGGAGCCTTCGGTTGACATTGCCGGGGAAATATCTTTATGAATGGGAAGAAGATGGAGAGGGCGGAGGTGTGAACCTTTGGAGTGATGACTCCAAAGACAGCCCTGTATGGCGGGTTAGTTCGTTCCAAAGGAGAAGTGGAAAGGCGGAATTTACGGAGCATTTGAATGGCCTCAGGGACTTGGAGGAGCATGAGATTTCCAATGGACGCATACGGTTTGGCTGGAGGCCGTGCAGGGAGGATGGAGACTCATATTATATTGTGGAATGCGAAGTCATTACAGGTCCCTCGCTTTATGTGATTACCATAGCCTACAGAAATCCGGAGGAAAAGGAGGAAGTTGTGGAACTTCTACTTCAGCTATCCGCAGTGGAGACGAAAACGTCAGACCAATAAAGCTGTCCAGAACAATACAAAGGGCATACACAAGCAGGAAATCTGAAAAGGTATCCTGCTTTTTCTGTGAATCTGAGTGCCCAGGCAAGCTGTCATCCATGGCTGACGGAGCCCGGTACACAAATAGGGGAAGGAATTTTCCTATGGGATTGCCCGGAATCTGGAATCCGGAAGAAAGTTGCGGCGAGGGACGAAAAGAGGAAGTGCTTCTCCAGGTGCCGGTTTCAGATGGACACTGACCGGGATAAGAAGCCGAAGCATTGGATTGTGGTGAAGGTGGCGCATGAGTTTGTGACAGGCAAAAGGGATATTTATTCAAAATTTGAGGTGAAATGCGTAGAAAATATGATATAATGTTGACACGGAAGGGCAATGTGTCAACTTTTGATTCCAGGTGCGCCAAAGCGCATGTAACCGTGGTATAATGACCTTATTTGCGGCAGGAGGCGGCCGAAAGGAGAGCATAAGGAAAGGATAAAGGCATGATTTACATAACGGGAGATACGCATGGGGAGTTTAGGCGGATTGAGGGTTTTTGCAGGAGGTTTGAGACCTGTAAGAAGGATGTGATGATAATTCTTGGGGATGTGGGGGCTAATTACACTGGGGGAAGCCAGGATATTAGCAAGAAGGAATATCTGGAGTCTCTGCCAATCACCATTTTTGCGATTCATGGAAATCATGAGCAGAGGCCCCAGGCCGTGGAGGGATATACAGAGAAAATATGGCATGGCGGTGCGGTGTATTGGGAAGAAGAATATCCGAGCCTGTTGTTTGCTAAGGATGGGGAAGTGTTTGACTTGGAGGGGAAGCAGACCATTGTTATGGGCGGGGCATATAGTGTTGATAAAATGTACCGGCTGATGTATGGGTATGGATGGTGGCCGGATGAGCAGCCTTCGGAAGAAATTAAGAGGTTTGTGGAGAGCCAGTTGGATAAGCTGGAATGGAAGGTGGATGTGGTGCTGAGCCATACCGCACCGCTGAAATATGAGCCGGTGGAGGTGTTTCTGGCCGGGGTGGACCAGAAGAAGGTGGATAAGTCCACGGAGAAATGGCTGGATGGCATTGAGGATAAACTGGATTATAAAAAGTGGTATTGCGGGCATTATCATACGGAGAAGAAGATTGACAGGGTGGAGATAATGTTTGAGAATTATGATATGTTTTGTGGATAAATCATGCGTGGATGCGGAAAGTTTCTGTAGTACTAGGAACAGGAGAGAATATGAGAGACATATTAGCGATTATCAGAGATGGTGATTTAAAAGAGCTGAAGGAATTTCTGGTGGAATATCCCAGAGGAATGGATGTGGAAGCGCCGGACGGGGCCTGGGCCATGCATGAGGTAATGCGCCGGGGAGACTTTGAGATGGCAAAATATGTGGTGGAGTATGCCATCGTGAACTTGAATCTGGTGGATGCGGTGGGAAACACGGCATTGCATTATGGCGTGGAGTCCGGGAATTTAGATTTGGTAAAGTATCTGGTGGAACGGGTGGGCCTGTCCGTTGCGCAGGCGAACCTGGAAGGCGAGACCGCTCTGGACAGGGCGATTGCCAGGGGCCGGGAAGAAATCAGAGCTTACTTTGAGGAAGTGCTTGGATGTACCATGGAGGAGCTATACCACAATCCCATCTGTCGGGGGATGCACCCTGATCCTTCCATTGTCAGGGTGGGGGAAGACTATTACATGGTAAATTCTTCGTTTATGTTCTTTCCATGCATTCCCATTTCTCATTCCAGGGATTTGATACATTGGGAGGTCATAGGACATGCGATTACAAGGCCGGATTGGGCAAGGCTAAAGGGGCTGGAAGGCGGAAGGGGCTATTGGGCGCCGGACATCTCCTATTATGAGGGAAAATTCTACATCACGGCAACTTATCGTCTCAACGAAGGGGGAATGCCCCAGAGATTACAGATGGTGACAAGCGCTGACAAACCGGAAGGTCCGTATTGTGAGCCGGTATTTTTGGATGAGGATGGGATAGACCCTTCTATTTTCACGGATTTGGATGGAAGAAGATATATGTTGTTAAACAGGGGAGGAAGGATTTTTGAAATCAGTGCCGATGGTACAGAAATTCTCTCCAAACCAAGGCTTTTGTGGTATGGGGACAACAAAAAAGCTTCCGAGGGGCCTCATATGCTGTATAAAGACGGATATTATTATCTGTTTATGGCCGAGGGCGGTACTGGAAAAGGACATAGAATCAGTGTTGCCAGGTCAAAGTCCCTTATGGGGGTTTACGAATCCTGCCCCTATAACCCCATTCTGCGTCAATGGGACGAGAAGAAGCTGCTTCAGTGCAGCGGACATGGTATGCCGGTGGAAACACCGGAAGGGGATTGGTATATGGTATATTTGTGCAGTCGAGGTGGTATCTCGGGATATGGCATTCTGGGAAGAGAGACTGGATTGGACCCGATTACCTGGACGGCGGATGGCTGGCCCATAGTGAATGCCCTGAGAGGACCGTCGGATCTGCAAAAAAAACCTGTGATAGGGCGCGGAAAACAGGAGGATAATAAACCAAAAGAAGATACGGAAATTTTGACTGAATTTCATCCGGAAAAGGGCCAGTGGGGACAGTGGTTTACAGTCCGGGGCACAGAGCCGGGATGGTATGAGGCGACGCCGGAGGGTATATTGATACATGGCAGCGGACGGGATTTGAATACCTTGGATTACTGTACCATACTGCTTCGCTCCCAGAAGGAATTTTGTTTTGAAATGTCCTGTGGGGTAAAGCCAAAGGATAATACCTGTGGAAACGGATGCGTTCAGGGAAACTGGGACATGGGGCTGACCTGCTATTATGATGAGAATAGCTATTTAAAGCTTGGCATTGGCGCAAAAGAAGGGAAAACAGGAATTCTGGCCACAGAGTATGTGGATGACAGATATGTGTCCGAGGAATTTCTGCCTTTGGAGGGCATCGTGGAAAGAGGAGCCGAACTGCGGGTTATTACAGAGCATTTGGAAAGAAGTTGCCTGTACAGGTGTACGGGAGAGGAATGGAAACAGGCGGCAGTTTTTAAGGATACCCGTTATTTAAGCAGCCAGGGGCTGAAAAAAGGGAAAAGGTTTACCGGAGCATGTGCCGGCATCTATGTCAGCGGTTCTGTGACAGGCTGCTTCACGGAATTTACTATGAAGGAGAAATAGAAGACAAGTGTCTGAAAGAGGCATTGCGATGATTGATTTTGCGGGAGGGGCTGTCTGAACCATTGCCCCGGCAGCGACTTTAAAAGTCCAGCTAAGAAATGTCAAGAGGAAATTTAAAAACAGTCTCGGAACGGGGGGCAATGTGTCTTTCAGACACAGAGAAGGGTTTTCAGACGCAAAAGCGGCTGAATAACCCTTCCCTCATAGGAGCACCAAAGTGCAGAGAACGGAACAAGTTCCCGCAAGCGGGACAAATCGCCATAAATGGCGATTGGAATAGGAGGAAGAGATGGGTATTTTAGCTGAATTGGAACCGAAAAAGGTATTTTATTATTTTGAGGAGATTACAAAAATTCCCCATGGGTCTGGAAATGTGGGGCAGATAAGTGATTATCTTGTTCATTTTGCCGAAGAAAGGGGGATTGATTATATTCAGGATGAGTTAAAAAATGTTATTTTCATAAAGGAGGCAACGCCGGGGTATGAAGAGGAACCTGTGGTAATATTGCAGGGGCATATGGATATGGTAGCGGTGAAAAAGCCCGACTGTGATATTGACATGAAGAAAGAAGGGCTGCGTATTGGGGTAAAGGGTGATTCGGTGTACGCAAAAGGAACCAGTCTGGGAGGAGACGACGGCATTGCGGTGGCGTATGCTCTGGCGTTGCTGGATTCGGACTCCATACAGCATCCGAAACTGGAAATCATTTTGACGGTGGACGAAGAGGTGGGAATGGATGGCGCAAGAGGAATTGACCTGTCCAGTCTTACAGGGAACCGCATGATTAACCTGGATTCAGAAGAGGAGGGAATCTTTCTGACCAGCTGTGCGGGAGGCGCAAGAGTTCGCTGCGATTTACCCCTTGCGATGGCGGAATATGAAGGAGTGGCTATGAGAGTCACAATCGGAGGATTGCTGGGAGGCCATTCCGGCGGGGAGATTCATAAAGAAAGGGGGAATGCCAACTGTATTCTGGGCAGATGCCTGTATGGTTTGGCGGCGGAAATGCCCCTGGGCATTAGAGAAATCTCAGGTGGACTGGCGGATAACGCAATTCCCAGGGAGGCGGAAGCCGTACTGGTAATAGGGGAAGAGCGCCGGGAGAGACTTATGGAGATTTTAAAAGAAGCGGAGGCGGAAATAAAAGAGGAGCTTGCTGTGAGGGACCCCGGATTTCAGATTCGATTGGAGGATACAGGCAAAGGGAAATATCTGTGTGTGTCAGAGGAAGATTCCAAAAAAGCGGCGGCATTTCTCTGCGCTCTTCCCAACGGCGTTCAGGCTATGAGCGCCGATATGCCGGGATTGGTGGAGACTTCTCTGAATCTGGGAATTCTGAAGCTTGTAAAGGAACAGAGGAATGGCCTGGAAGAAGCAAAAGGTTGTCTCTGGGCAGAATTTTCCGTGCGCAGCAGTGTGGAAAGCGCAAAAAAAGCGTTGATTGACCGGCTGTGTTCTGTGACAAAACTGGCGGGGGGCAGCAATCTGGTCACAGGGGATTATCCGGGCTGGAAATTCCGCAAAAATTCTCCTTTACGGGATAAGATGGTTGCTCTATACAAGGAAATGTATGGGGAGGAACCTAAGGTGGAAGCAATTCACGCAGGATTGGAATGCGGAATTCTGGGAAGTAAAATTCAAGACCTGGACTGCGTTTCCATAGGGCCGAATATGTCGGCGATTCATACTACAGAAGAGACTTTGAGTATTTCATCTACTTGCCGTGTATGGGAATATCTGGTGCGTCTGCTGGAGATGAAATGAAAAAATATCACATAAGAGTCGGAGGGATACATGTGGCCGAATGTCTTCCTGTAAATTGGAGGATGGGGAAAAGGCTGCGGAAAGGTATGGGAAACAATTATGGAATTTAGTAAGGAGAAATTGAAGCAGATTAGGCTATTGATGGTATTGGCCACAGTTTTGATATTGGGAATCATTTATAGTGATAAGGTACTTTTGGGCGGAATATTTGTAATAAATATATTAAAACCTTTTTTGTATGGCGGGGCCATTGCTTTTGCTTTGAATATACCAATGAGAGCCTTGGAGGAGAAATTGCTGGGCCGGTGGCAGGGAAAGTCGGCAGCAAAATTGAAGCGGCCCGTCAGTATGATACTTGCGCTTGTCCTGGTTGTATTGGTAATTTCATTGGTGGTGGGAACGGTTTTGCCCCAGGTGACACTGACAGCAGCGGAAATCGGGAAAAAGATTCCGGCATTTACGGAAGAAGTGATTGACCACCTGGATAAACTGGCAAAAGATTATCCCATTTTGTCAGAGCAGGTGAGCAGGTTGGAGGCCATTGAGATGAATTGGGACTCCATATTCAAAAGTATCATGGACTTCTTAAGGAATGGTGTGGGAAATGTATTGAATTCTACGTTCAATGTGGCCAGCAATATTATATCCGGTGTCGTCAATGGGATGATAGCATTCATCTTTGCCCTGTACGTTTTGGCACAGAAGGAAAAACTGGCAGACCAGGGAAAGAGAATTCTCTCTGCGTATTTGCCGGAGAAGGCCGGAAACAAGGTGTCGGAAATCTTAAGTCTTTTATATAAGAACTTCAGCAGCTTTATCACAGGGCAATGTTTGGAAGCTGTGATACTAGGCGCAATGTTTGTCATTTTTATGACCATATTCAAGATGCCCTATGCGTTGATGGTGGGAGTATTAATTGCGTTCATGGCGTTGATTCCCATTGTGGGTGCTTTTGTAGGCTGCGCTGTGGGAGCGTTTTTAATCTTAATCAATGATCCTATACAGGCTTTGTGGTTCGTGGTGCTGTTCTTGGTGTTGCAGCAGATAGAGGGAAATCTGATTTATCCGAGAGTGGTGGGAAGCTCCGTGGGACTTCCATCCATATGGGTATTGATGGCGGTCAGTGTGGGCGGCAGTTTGTTCGGTATAGCGGGAATGTTAATGTTCATTCCATTAATGTCCACCTGTTATGTTCTGTTTAAAGAGAGCGTGAATAACAGAAATGTGCGCAGGAAGAGACCACCGGTTCGGAACTCAGAACAGGAGAATCAGGCAGAGAAAGAGAACTCGGAGAGACCAAAGGACCGTGCCAGGGCAAATCAGGAAAACCATAGAAATCATAAAAACATCAATGGGCGGAAATAAAAATCTTTGGGTTAATAGAAAAATAGACTTTATTTATGCTGATGGACGCCGGGCGTTCAGAGGAAAATGTCAGAGAAGCTGACGGAAGCCGTTGCCAGGCAGGGAATATTCCTGCCTGGCTCAAAAAAACATGCCACAAAACGCATATATAAACAGCGCTTTGCGGCATTTCTTTATCGGAGTGACAAGATTCGAACTTGCGACCTCCGCCTCCCTAAGGCGGCGCTCTAGCCAAACTAAGCCACACCCCGTCGAACAAAATTTATTATAATCTATTATGTGAAAAAATGCAAGTGTTTTTTTCATTTTTTTACAGAAATTGTTTTATTCCCGCGGGCAATGAGCCAAGCGGCCGTGCTTGCACGGACAGTTGG
>CAJUGT010000053.1 GCA_910586435.1 uncultured Acetatifactor sp.
GGTCTCCTTTTTTACATAGGGCGAGACGCTTTTCATCCGAAAGACATTTTGCGCAGTCATGAAGCAGCCCTGCAATCTGTGCTTTTTTTATATCACAGCCATAACACATTGCCAGGGCGGCGGCTGTATATTCCACCCCCAGGGTATGCTCAAACCGCTTGGCATCCTGTGCTCTTTTCATTGCTTTCCGCAGTTTTCTCAAATGACACTTCACTGTAAAATCCCTTTTCTTTTATATAAGATAATACATTTTCTGGTATCAAATATTTCACACTTTGCCCCTTTGAAATTCGTTGTCTGATTTCTGTGGAGGAAACTGGCAGCTGAATAAAAGGGAACAGTACAATTTTTTGACAATCCAGTGAGAACTTTTGTTCCAATCGTAGTTTTTGTTTTTCCATTTCTTTTATACTTACCTGATCCCGAACAGCCGCAACCAAAGTACAGCATTGAAAAATTCTTTCAGGATATTTCCAGGAATCAATAGAAAACAGGCAATCTGCCCCTGTAATAAAGAAATAGTCATTCTCAGGATATTTTTCCTTTAACAGTTCCAAAGTTTCATAACTGTAAGTATATCCCTCACGCCTGATTTCCATGTCAAGGCATTTAAAATGTGAATTGTTCTGTATGGCAAGTGTTGTCATATGATAGCGCTCATCACCTGATACCAGTTCACTTGCTCTCTTTTTATATGGATTACCTGTGGGAATAAACCATATTTCCTTTAATTGCAACGCATCCAATACCCATTCTGCCAACAACAGATGACCTATATGAATAGGATTGAAAGTTCCTCCCATAATACCGATTCGGTTCATGGCAGGACTATTTGGGGATGCTTCTTGTCAGGTTTGTACAATACAAATTTCTTGCCAATCACATGCACCACCTGGGAGTGTGTTCTCTCCGCTACATTTTCCGCTATCTCACGGGCATCATCCATACAATTTTTCAGTACGGATATTTTAATCAATTCATTATTATTAAATGCCTCACTGATTGCATTGGTCAATTCCGGGGTGAGGCTTGCCTTGCCCACATGAAAAACAGGATCAAGATTTGCCGCAAGACTTTTTAAATAAGCCCTTTGTTTACTTGTCATTCCAACCTCCTGACGCTTTACTTGTAATAATCAAAAGCAAATCCATAAATACGGACGGTATCGCCATCTTTTATTCCCAATTGTTCTAATTGCTCAAGTATACCGGATTCCTTCAGGAAATTCTGGAAAAAAGCAAAACCTTTTTCACTGTCCAGATTTGTATAACCAAGCATTTTTTCCACTCTGGGCCCTTCTACCACATATTCCTCATTTTTTTCATCATAAATCACAGTATAGGGTTCTGATGAGTTGAAGTCAATGGCATCGGGAAAGTATTCCTGCTCAAATACTGTGACAGAATTTCCCACTTTTTTTAACATATCATGTACATGATACAGGAGTTCTCTGACACCTTCTCCACTGACAGCAGATATGGGGTATACCGCAATTCCCTTTGGCTCAAACTCAGATTTGATTGCCTCTATGGGATGAGTCACGCCTGAAGCATCGGCTCCGCAGAAGATGCCGTCTTCACGATATAACGCATCAATTTTATTGGCTGCAATAACCTGGGGACGTTTTGTAATCTCGGGATTATAAGCTTCCAATTCTTTGTTTATGGTATAAATGTCTGCTATGGGATCTCTCCCCTCAGTGCCTGCGGCATCCACTATATGGATAATTACTTTTGTGCGTTCAATATGGCGCAGAAATTCGTGCCCCAATCCCAATCCTTCTGAAGCCCCTTCAATAAGTCCGGGAATATCCGCAATTACAAAACCATTGGTACCTTCCAGATTCACTACACCCAAATTGGGATTTAATGTTGTAAAGTGATAATTTGCAATTTTGGGCTGAGCATTTGTAACCCGTGCCAAAAAAGTGGATTTTCCTACATTGGGCAGTCCCACCAGACCTACATCCGCAATTACTTTCAGTTCCAGCAATATCATCAGCTCCTTTGCCGGCTGACCAGGCTGGGCATATTTAGGCACCTGCATGGTACTGGTGGCATAGTGCTGATTTCCGCATCCGCCTTTTCCGCCCTTTAACAAAACATATCTTCGGTTATCGCCGGACATGTCCGTAATGACTTTTCCGCTCTCCGCCTCTTTGATTACCGTACCCTGAGGTACTTTAAGAATAATATCTCTCCCATCTCTTCCACGACAATTTTTTTTGCCGCCGGGTTCACCGTTTTCCGCTTTATATTTCTTTGCGTTTCGATAATCATTCAGCGTGTTCAGTCCTTCGTCCACTTCAAAAATTACATCACCTCCGCGTCCGCCGTCGCCTCCGTCCGGTCCGCCCGCAGGAACATACTTTTCCCGGCGGAAAGAGACATGGCCATCTCCGCCCTTACCACTTCTGACATAAATTTTGGCTCTATCCGCAAACATAGATATACCTCTTTCTAAAAATACAGGACTTCAAACTGTGATGTTTGAAGCCCTGTAATAAATTCAGCCCTGACAATACCACATAATTACAATCAAAGAAAGCAATACCCTTGCCTTTTACAGTAATCATATGATATATCCGAAAACAATTATTGTTCCACAGGATAAACAGAAGCCTGTTTCCTGTCTCTACCCTTTCTCTCAAAGCGAAGGACACCGTCAACCTTTGCAAATAAGGTATCGTCCCCGCCCCTTCCTACGTTTACACCAGGGTGAATTTTGGTTCCACGCTGTCTGTACAGAATATTACCGGCCTTAACAAACTGTCCGTCCGCTCTTTTTGCACCAAGTCTTTTGGATTCGGAATCTCTGCCGTTCTTGGTAGATCCAACTCCCTTTTTATGTGCAAAAAACTGAAGGTTCATATTCAACATGGCTCACACCTCCTCGAATTTTACTCTCAAATACTTCTCACCGTACTCCCTGCTTAGATTTTCCAGACAAAAAATCATGGAATCTACCAGAAAGCTTGATTTTTCCTGTAGGATACCCTCGAACTCACATTTGAGAAAACCGGTAGTATCATCTGATGTGACCTTCATCCTCTCTCCCGCTAATACTTCTAATGAATTAATTGTACCAATGGTTAAGGCTGAAATAGCGGCACATAAAATATCCGGCTTACCCTTTTTTGCGTATCCCGCATGTCCCATACAGTAAAAGCCGCAATAACTGGAATTCTGACTTTTACATATTACCACAGTGGTCATAATGCTCAAGAATTAATCTTATCAATTTTGACCTGTGTATATGCCTGTCTGTGACCGTTTTTCTTATGGTAGCCGGTTTTTCTCTTGTATTTATATACAATAACCTTCTTACCTTTACCCTGTTCCATAACTGTTGCTGAAACCGTTGCGTTGGCAACGTCTCCGCCCACCTTCAGGGAACCGTCACTTACTGCTACTACCTGGTCAAATGTAACAGTACTGCCATTCTCCGCATTGAGTTTCTCAACTCTAATGACATCACCTTCAGATACTTTGTACTGTTTTCCGCCTGTTGCAATAATTGCGTACATATAAGGCACCTCCTATCATGGATTCTTCATCCATTTACTCGCTGGTCTTGGTGGTATCCTCAATGGCTGCCGGATACACTTCTACCGAACCATGCGGCATATATGTTTTCCCTCTGGAAAAGACAGGCAAAACATACTCAACAACTATAGCACAAAGTACCTTCCCGTGTCAATAGTTCTACTTACTTTTCTTTTCAAAATCCTCAACATATTGCGTAATCAGTTTTACCGTTCCTTCTTCTCCCAGCACGCTGCTGTTAATACACAAGTCATAGCTGTCAGCACGGCCCCACTTTTTAGAAGAATAATAATTGTAATAGCTCTGACGCTGTTTGTCTTTCTTAATTATCATGTCCTGGGCCTTGGTTTCTGATAGATGATACCTCTCCATAACGCGTTTCACTTTTACCTTTTCATCTGCGTAAATAAAGAGATTCACTACATTTTCCTTCTCGGCAAGCGCATAATCCGCGCAACGCCCAACGATGACACAGGGGCCTTCACTGGCAATCTTCTTGATTGTGTCAAACTGCGCAAGAAAAACCTTGTGGCTGATAGGCATATCTACAAAGGAAGATGCGTTATATCCAAATGAATAGGTATCCATTACCAGATTGTACAAGAAAGAATTTGTCGGACGTTCATCATGATTTTGAATCATTTCCTCACAAAATCCGCTTTCTTTTGCCGCCCTGGTCAAAAGTTCCTTATCATAACATTTGATACCAAAATATTCTGCTACCATTTCACCAATTTCACGCCCTGCGGAACCAAATTGTCTTCCGATTGTAATTACAGTATTCATAAACCATACCCCTTTCTCGTTTTACTATGAAGGTTTTCTATTTTCTCTCTGCGGCAGCCAGTGTACTGACTGTCTTGCGGCTGAACCGACACACTTGCCTGAATCCCCCTTTTCCATGGCATATTTTTTCTGTTCTTGCGGTAATCAACTGAATTTTCAGCCTTGATTTATAACGGAGCAGCTGCCTGATGGAAATTTAGGTTAATTACATAGTACCATAAAAGTCAGCCAACGACAATAAAAAAATGGCCTTAAAATCAGAGACAGCTGTGCCTATAAGTCACTATCCATAATTTTTGACGCTGACTGTAGAAATACTTTGGCAAAATATTCTTCATCAGACAAAGATGCGTCAGTATAAAAATAGTCCACATAATCCAGAAAGACTTCCCTGGCTTCTTCATCCATAACTTTGTCTGCCAATTTTCCGGTATAAAGAAAGGTAACATACTCAGATTCGGCATATTCCATAAAGACAAATATCATATGTCCTTCATCAACATATAAGGAATCATAAAAAGAATCTAAATAATTCAGAGCTTCCTCATCTGTAATTTCACCGCCAATTCCGTTTATATTATCACAGATAAGCAAATAGGGCTGAACACCTGTAGCTGCGTAAAAGGCATTCATAGCCTCTTCCACAACTTCCGTATCGGAGAGCCAGTTCAGCCTGTCCTCCAGCATAAAATCCTTATACTCACATAATTCCGCCTCCAGTTTTTCTCTTGATGAATGTGTCATAGTTCCGCTGTCTGCTGTGGAAGATTCTTCGTGATTCCGGGATTCTTCCTGGTTTTTGTCAGTTATTACATTTGACAATCCGACAAACATCATAACACAAAAAAATCCAATCAACAGAAGGAGAAATCCGCCGCATCCCACTCTGGAAGTTGGTCTTCCTGGAGGTTGTGGTATGGGGGGCGAAGTATTCCAAAACGAATTATATGTCCGAGAGGATGCTCTCCCATGGGAAGATGTTCTTCTTGGCGATGACTGCTTTGGATAAGACGTTCTTCTTGGGGACGATGGTCTGGGTGACGTTTTAGGAGAAGAATGTTTTTGGGGTGATGAAGTCCTTCGTGAAGAAGATTTTCCAGTCGTTGCGGAAGAAGACCTTCTTGACGATATGCTCCTGGACGGTGAAGATGATCGGCGGCTGGAAAATCCCCTCTGCCCGCCACTTCTGCCGCTGCTCTTTCCTCCTCCTCGTCCCATTTTTCCCACCTCCTGCTTAGTTCCGCAACTTACCTCCCAAGCCCCCTGAATCTGGGAGAATTTCCTGCCGCAGACGCGTCAGTAAATCCTCCCGGGGCTTGTCCGGTCCGTTGCTGTTTTTTCATATCCCATTTGACACTACCTTTGATTTATGAGTTCATGACAATATTTCCAGCAAATGTTTGAAATACTCCGGTAAAGGCGCATCCACTTCCATGTATTCCTTTGTCTTGGGATGACGAAAACCAAGAATTTTCGCATGAAGTGTCTGTCCCTGCAAGCGAAAAGGTGATTTCCTGTTTGGAGCATATACCATGTCTCCCAGCAAAGGATGGCCAATACTGGCCAGATGGACTCTAATCTGATGTGTGCGCCCTGTTTCAAGTTCACATTCAAGATATGTATAATGTTCAAATTGTTTCAATATATGAAAATGTGTAACAGCGTTCTTACCTGTTTTCACATTGACTGCCATCTTCTTTCGTTCTTCCGGATGCCTGCCAATGGGTTTGTCAATAGTCCCATCTTCACTTAAAACGCCATAACAAATGGCATGATACCTTCTTGTAATAGAATGTTCTTTCAACTGTTTGGCAATACAATTATGCGCCAAGTCATTTTTACATGCGATTATGGAGCCTGTAGTGTCCATATCTATGCGGTGAACAATACCGGGACGCAGACATCCATTGATTCCGGATAAGCTGCCTTTGCAATGATACATCAAAGCATTGACCAAAGTCCCGCTATAATGCCCTGCCGCAGGATGTACCACCATTCCTTTAGGTTTATTTACTACAATAACATCACTGTCTTCATATAAAATATCAAGTGGAATATTTTCAGGGACAATATGGGGTTCCTCTGCCGGCGGAAGAAGAAAAGATACCTGATCCTCGGCTTTTACACGATAGGAACCTTTGACCGGCATGCCATTTACATGTACAGCACCTTCTTTGATCATTTTCTGTATAAAAGAACGCGACAAAGAATCGATAAGCAATGACAAGCACTTATCGATTCTCTCCTCCTCCAGCTCATCTGTTATTTCAAAACGATACTCTTCCATAAATTATCTCAAAATGTCCACCCAATCCTCTGGGGATTACCAGCTAAAAAATTGGTCATTTATCCTTCTTTTTGCTTAAAAACGTCAGATCTTCTTCCTTGTATACAAACATAAACAAAATAAACATTAATATAGTACAAACCGTAATATAGCAATCTGCCAAATTAAATACCGGAA
This sequence comes from uncultured Acetatifactor sp., assembly GCA_910586435.1. Classification (GTDB taxonomy): domain Bacteria; phylum Bacillota; class Clostridia; order Lachnospirales; family Lachnospiraceae; genus Acetatifactor. Next base: position 6,796 of record CAJUGT010000053.1, read on the forward strand.
ACTGTATTAATACAAAGGAAATGAAATCCACAACAAAGTCAAACCTCATCCTGTCAACAATATTCCCCAGGGCACCGGCCACCAATGCTGAAAGTATCATATGCAATATACAATATTTTTTTTCCCTCGGAAGCCGGAAGACACCATAGATGAGAAAGGCCAAAACCAGAAAGCCCATAAAAAGGATTAAAAACTTTTGGTTCTGTAAAAGGCTGAAAGCTATGCCTTTGTTTTCAAGATATTCCAATTCAAGTACATGCTCTATCAATACCACCGGAGGCCTTCCCTTCAAATGGGAGACAGCCAGATATTTTGTAAATTGATCCAGAAACAGCAATACGCTCATAATCACCGCATCCACAATCAATATTTTATCAGGAATAAAGTTATTTTTACGCATGTGCATCCTCATCGCTGAAATGAATTTCCTTTATGGCAGCCAGAATTTCCTCATCTGTTACCGTATTGTCTATGAAAGCTTTGCCTATTTTCTTCAGCAGTACAAATTTAATTTTCCCGGATTCCATTTTTTTATCCGCTTTTGTCAATCGGAGTATTTCCTGAGGATCAATGTTCTCCACAGAGATGGGCAGATAGAATGGTACGAACATATCACGGATTTCATAATACTCTTCCATGGTAAGGAGTTCCCGTTTCCAGGAAATGTATGCCGCCGCAACAGCCCCCAATGCCACACATTCACCATGATAAAGCGAAAATCCCTTTGCTTTCTCGATAGCATGACCTATGGTATGACCAAAATTTAACAGTGCCCTGTCTCCCTGTTCAGTTGGATCTTTCTCCACTACCATTTTTTTCACAGTACAGCTTCTGATGAGCATTTCCTGCAATATATCCAATTCCCTGTCACAAATCTCATACATTTTATCAATGAGCCATTCATAAAACAGGGCATCTTTAATCAGACCATGCTTCATGACTTCTCCAAAACCGGAAAAGTACTGCCTGTCTTCCAAGGTTCTTAGGACGGACAGATTCATATATACAAGCCGGGGCATTTTAAAGGCTCCCACCATATTTTTGTAGCCGTCAAAGTCAACTCCTGTTTTCCCGCCGATACTGCTGTCAGCCTGTGCCAGCAATGTGGTTGGAATCTGTACATAATCAATCCCCCGCAGAAAAGTGGCGGCCACATATCCCGCCGTATCTCCCACGACGCCGCCTCCCAGAGCAAGGAGCATATCTTTTCGGTCAAAGCCTTCTTCTATCAAATATTTATATATTCCTTTCACTGTGTCCAAAGTCTTATGTTCTTCGCCGTTTGGGAATACATACTTTACGGCCTTGAGACACTTTCCCTTTAGAAGACCCAGAACCTCCTCACCATATAATTCATTTACTTTTGAGTCCGTCACAATACAAAGTCTTTTGTTTGAACAGGAGTTTTCCAACGCTTCCAGTTCATCCCATAAAGTATCAAAAGATTGTGTAAACACAATATCATAGCAGGGCTTTTTATTGTATTGGATTGGCAATCTTTCCGACATCTCTAAATGTTCCTTTCATCCCTATGTATTTAAAGGCATTTCAAATGATTCTCCGAAAATATCCTGAAAATCTCCCGATATATCCACACTGGAAGGAGTTACAATGAATATGTAATTGGAAATCTTTTGGAGATTTCCGGATATGGCATAGCAGGAACCACACATAAAGTCCACAATTCTCTGCGCAATATCCACATCCAGACCTTCCAGATTCAATACAACAGTTCTGTTTGCCAAAAGTGTTTCCGTAATCTCCCTGGCGTCATCTATGGAACTTGGTTTAATCACGCAAACCTCCATGCCACCTGCGGAGCTTCTCTTGGAAGGCTGTTTTATAGGAGTAATTTTATTTACGGGAGCAGTCTGCCTTTTGGCGGTTGCTGAAGGTTCTTCGTAATCATCCTGATCTTTGACTCTTGAGGAGGGAATCCGTCTTGGCATTGGAACAGGTTCTTCATCATCTTCTTCCTCGTCCAGATACTCCTCGTCATAGTATTCATCTTCTTCATCTTCACCGTTCAGCTTCATATAATTTAGAAATTTATCCATTACACCCATATTAATATCATCGCCTTTCATTGCTACGAAAAAACAGTTAAAGTAATGTTACTGTTCACCTGGTGCCACCGCAGGGCGTTTCACGCATCTCTTGCGTGACAAACCCGAGGTCGTTCTGCGCCAAAACGCCTGTCCAAAGGCGGTTTACCGCCTTGGCGTTTTGTGTACATCTGTTGCTGTGAACGGAATAAACAGTAACAAAATAATTACCGGAAACACCTTACATTTCAGAATCATTGCCTTTTGCTGTCATAAACCTATGGTCTCTCTCCGAAAATCCCGGTTCCGACACGTATATATGTTGCCCCCTCTTGGATTGCCACAGAATAATCTCCTGTCATACCCATGGACAAAAAACATGTACTTCTATTATCAATGTTTTTATTACCTATGTCAACAGATATTTGTGCTAATTTGCGAAAATAAGAACGATTTTCTTCAGGATTTTCCGTATATGGGGCTACAGTCATGAATCCCTTTAGTTGAATGGCCGGAAGAGTGGCAATATCTTCCGCAAGTTTTAGGACGGCATCTGATGTAACCCCAAATTTGCTGATTTCTCCCGCCACATTGACTTCAATCAGTATATTCGCAATATCTTTTCTCTTTTGGGCTTCACGGCTGATTTCCTCGGCAAGCGCAAGAGAATCAACACTGTGTATCATGGCCACCTTGCCGATGATATATTTTACTTTATTCCTTTGTAGATGACCAATCATATGCCAACGAATATCAGAAGGCAACTGTGGAATCTTTTCCAATAACTCTTGAACCCTGTTTTCGCCAAAATCCCTTATTCCCGCATCGTAAGCCTCTTTAATCATAGCGACGGGCTTCGTTTTACTCACTGCGATTAAAGAAACTTCCGAACGCTTCCGTCCTGATTTATCACATGCAGATTGAATTTGCTGTTCTACATATTGCAGATTTTCACGAATGTCAATCATTTCATCTTCCCTCCCATTTCCAGTGCCAAAGTATGCTTCCACACACCTGGCACTGACTGACTTTATTTCTGGTTGATAAATTGATCATCTCTGACCGATTCCGCATTCAGCACAATGTAATCATAAACGCTCAATCCATATTTTGTATTAGGCTTTACTATCGCGTACTCATCATTCAGGTACAAAATACTGATTTGTTTAAAATCAGCATACCCTTTATTTATATTATAAACACCAATCAGTGTAGCCCGTCTGCTCACTGTAAAAATGTCTTCTCCGTCTGTCTGATATAATATATCTCCTGCGTTGAGCATGGAACTGTCCAAATAATATTCCTTTGTCTCATTATCAAAATAATATATGCCAATCTCAACATCTTCACTTGAAATTGTTCCATCTTCCAGATAACATTGACGTCGGATGCAGTCTCCTCCGTTTTTCCCCCCGGGAATCACATATTCCTCCGGTATCAGATAAAATTCTTTTTGTACAATGGAGGAAACCGGTATCTTCAGCCCTGTCTCATCTTCCACGATTAATTCAATGTCCAGGAATCGGTCAGGCATGAATGTAATCATTGAATTTGTAAAAGAGAGCTGTAAGTAGGTATCCCCCTCTTCATTTACAACCAGCTCCACAGAGGCCCAGGATTCATACTGATTTTTCAGAAATCGGACTTTTACATATCCTTCCTCCTGAAGTTCCGCGCCACGAACTGCGTCTATGGGTATCACAATGGACCAGTTCTCGTTGGTTGACAATTTATATACGGCATCTCCTTCAGCTACCAGAGAATTACTTAATATTCTTTTCTTTTCATATTCTGTTCCTTCCATAATTGCCGCTGTCACGGCAGTTGGGGATAAATCTTCATAACCGTCCATCCAATAAGCCACAATTCCTGTCATGGGCGCATATGAATTATGTATGACACTTACACCGGAAGCACCATTTAAGTCCTGAATGCTCTGAAGCATATTCGTATTATAAAGCTTCATAACGGTATTGTTCAAATAATGTTTGAAATCATAAGTGGTTCCATATTGTTTGGCATCAAATTCATGCATAAAATTTACAATATCACTGCGGAATTCTGTCAGTTCTTTATTAGAGAGTGAATTCTCACCCATATTCATGCTCAGGAGTGTATCCGCAAGGCGGCCGGATTCATCAATCACATAGACAAGATCATTTTTGGCAACCCTTTCTCCCTCCAAAGCATAATAGTTCACATATCCTGCTGTTTGAGCATAAACCACCGTTTCATCACGCAGCACAATTCCTCTGTAAATGGATTCTACGGCAAGAGAACCTTCTTTTACTTCATATCGGACAATATGGCTTGTCTGGAAATACATGATAACATATACAACAACGTAAATAAAGATAACACTGAAAATTATCATGCCTATATTTAAATTAAGTGGTTTTCGATACTTTTTAATCTTCCCTTTTGCCAATATGCTGCCTCCATACAAAAGCCCCGGGATGTTCCGAGGCTTTCGTGTGTACTATCACTTTTTACTTCTCTTGTAAATTAGAGGGCTAAAATCACATTGTCCTTCAGACACTCCGGAATTTCCGATTCATCCATGGATACACTCAAAATAAAATCTACCTCAAATTGTTTACTGAGTTTATCCAATTTGCTGATTGTAGCGACAATATCCAAATCCTCCAAACATGCAATCTTTAAAAAACTGTCAAAATACATCTGCTGCAAATCGTGATCCTGGGAAAGAATCCCACTTACAAAACCGACAAATTCATTATTGCTTTCAATCATAAACTGAGATACATCAATCAGGCGTACTTTATTGTTCAATTCATACATATGTTTGGTACTCTTATCAAGATATACTATATTGCCAGATATCTCCTTAACCTCACGATTCACCTTATCCAATAACTGCTTTGTCTTACCTTTACCTTTTTTGCCTACAATCAACTGGACCATTGGAAACCCTCCTATCGTAATCATTTATAGTAACAAATTGAATTGTCTTAAAACTATTATAAGGTAAATGAGAGCAAAAAACAACCTCTATTTATGAATCTCCTCAAGTAAATCTTTCATTTGCGTATACAGTGCTTCAGAACCTTTCGCCCTCAGAATAACAGAAATATAAGGCGCGCCATTCTCATCCCTTGACAGAAGCATGAGACAGTTTCCCGCCGCATTTGTAGTGCCTGTTTTGCCGCCAATGATGGTCACGTTTGCGGGCGCCGTATAATCCCCCCGCAGGAACAGATTGGTGGTGGCTTTGTTGAATTCTTTCTCCTTGCCGGCAGCATCATAAAAGACTGTCTGGTAATTAGACATATGTATTATTTCGTTAAAGGTATCATATTTAATGGCCTCATTAAACATCAAATACAAATCATATGCCGTGGTATAATGATTTTCGTCAGGCAGTCCGTTAGGATTGGTAAAATTGGTATTTGTAGCGCCTAACGCTCTTGCTTTCTCATTCATCATTTCTATAAAATGTTCCACGCTACCGCCGATATTTTCCGCAATCAGCAATGCGACATCATTGCTGGAATACACAAGCAGAATGCGAAGCGCCTGGTCCAGAGTCATAGTATCTCCGCTTTTCAGCCCGCAGAGCACGGCTCCGGATTCAGTGACATTTACAGCATTGGTTGCTGTCAACGTCTGTCCAAGCTGGCCGTTCTCCAGCGCCACAATGGCTGTCATCACTTTTGTCAGACTGGCAGGATACAGCCGCTCATGGATATTTTTTGCATACAACACCCTTTGATCATCCAGCGCAAATAGCGCAGCGGCTTCCGCCTGGGACATGTCCACACTTTCATCATCCGTTATATCGTTGACAGCCACACATAATCCGTTGGCAAACGGCGTGGCCGTCCGCTTTTCCTGCCTTGAAACCACATTAAAGCTGCTCACATCATAGTTCGCCTCATATGCCATTTCAAAAGGCGTATTACCGCACCCCGACATACAAAGCATACTGATGATTGCCAATGGAAGCCCCTTTGCCAAAAGAAATCTTTTCGTATGAGATAATGTCTTTCTCTTATTGTTATTTATACATTTCACGCCACTCTAAATCTCCTCTGTCCAGAGACTTGATTAACAGCTCCGCACTTGCCAGATTGGTTGCCAATGGAATATTGTGCATATCGCAAAGGCGAACCACATTATTTACATCCGGTTCATGTACCTTTGGTGTCAAAGGATCGCGCAGAAAAATAACCAGATCAATTTGATTATGTTCTATCTGTGCGCCAATTTGTTGTTCCCCCCCAAGATGTCCCGCCAGATATTTGTGGATACTTAAATTGGTTACTTCCTCTATCAGACGGCCTGTAGTACCAGTTGCGTATAAATCGTTCCTGCTTAAAATTCCCCTGTAAGCAATGCAGAAATTCTGCATCAGCTTCTTTTTTGCATCATGTGCAATCAATGCAATATTCATGGTGCAATACCCCCTTTTCCATCTCTCTATTTTCTGCTGCTCATTATGTTTGTTTTCCTGCCTGCAGCCTGACATTCAGCACAAATCCGATTCCTATATATAAACTCATAAGTGAAGTGAGTCCATAACTTACAAAGGGAAGCGGAAGTCCTGTATTAGGAAGAATAAATGTCGCCACACCAATGTTAAAAAAACCTTGAAAAGCAATCAGGCCCCCCATTCCTGCCCCGATTATCATACCGGCAGTATCCTTTGCTTTTCGTGCGACAGTGATACATTCCAGCGCGGTTGCAAACAGAAGTACAATTACTACCACACTGCCTTTAAATCCAAACTCTTCTCCTATAACCGAAAAAATAAAATCTGTTTCCGCTTCCGAGAGAAATTTACCATTCTTTACCGATGTTATCTCATTATTCTTGTAACCTTTTCCATCCAACTGCCCTGAGGCAATGGCTTTTACAGAATTCAACTGCTGATAAGCAAAGGTGGATTCGTATTCCTGTGGTTTCACAAACGCAAGAATACGATTCCTCTGGTTATCAGTGAGAAATTTATTATCCGGCTGTAATGCCAGCGCAATCACCAGCGCCACTGCGGGTACCGCTACCATAAATATGCCAAATACCAGTTTCAGACTGATACCGCCTGCGAACATTATCACACAAAATAATACCAATATCACAATACTTGTGGATAAATCCGGCTGTTTATACACCAGAACCCACGGAAGTGCTATCATAACAATACAACATCCAATGATCCATACAGTATTTAAATGTTTCTTATGTTTCATAATAAACTGTGCAAAGAATAAAATCAACAAAATTTTTGCAGTTTCTGATGGCTGAAAGCGAATTCCTCCCTCCCCTCCGATTTGCAGCCAGCGCTGGGCGCCGTTTGTGTTTGATCCAAACTGCCAAACTGCTACCAAAAGAGCAAGATTTGCGATATACATCAGCCAGTTGAGCTTTAAAATCCATGTATAATCAAAAAATGAAATCGCAAACATAAGGATAGCTCCGGCAACCACTCCGGCCAGCTGCCTGGTCCGCAGTGATTCTTCCGCGCTTCCGATTGTCATAACTCCTATTGCCGACAGGCAAAGTACCATCAAAACCAATTTGAAATCATAATCCCGAATTCTGTACTTTCTATGCATAATCTCCTCTGTGTTCACATGCCGCTCTTTGATTGTCTGTAACAGTTTCCTGACCTGTTTTCACTTTTGCTATTGTTTCACAATCTCCTCCTGACCAACCGATATATCCACTATGGGTATATTGGCATAAAGAGACGGCATTTTACCTCCGCGCCCTGACCGGTTTCCCTTAGTATTGATCTGGATCTCCATATTTTCTGAATCAATTTTCATGTACTTGGATATTACTTTCGCAATATCTGTTTTGATCAGCTCCATCATTTCCGGAGAACAATTAACCCTGTCTGAAATCAACAAAATTTTCAATCTGTCCTTCGCAATCTGGCAGGAGCTTTTTCTGCGAAAAAAATGCCTCATTCCCATGCCTCCTATGCCTTATGAAAAATTCCCGTTACCCTGGTCCAGAACGAAATTCCTTTGTCAAAATTCAAATAGGGGACTTCCTTGCCGCTGACACGCTGTACAACATTTGCGTAAGCCTGTCCCGCAGGGGAAGGACTGCCAACCAACGGCTCCCCCTGATTGGTTGCCACCACTACATTTTCATCATCAGGAATGATGCCAATGAGAGGAATCGCAAGAATATCCACCACATCCTGCGCAGACATCATATCTCCTCTTCTGACCATATCCATCCGAAGCCTGTTGATAATCAAATCCATCTGTTGGAATCCATTTGCTTCAAGCAACCCGATAATTCTGTCCGCATCCCGGATTGCCGACACCTCCGGGGTCGTCACCACCAATGCTCTGTTTGCGCCGGCAATGGCGTTTTGAAATCCCTGTTCAATGCCTGCGGGGCAGTCCAGAATAATGTAGTCAAACTGCTCCTTCAAATGGTCAATGACCTTTACCATCTGTCCCGGAGATACTGCTGTCTTATCTCTTGTCTGTGCCGATGGCATCAGATACAGTCCGGGATGACGTTTATCCCTTATCAGAGCCTGCTTTACCCGGCAATTTCCCTCTACCACGTCCACCAGATTGTACACGATACGGTTTTCCAGCCCCATAACCACATCCAGATTGCGAAGACCAATATCCGTATCAATCAGACACACCTTTTTACCAAGTTTTGCCAGACCTGTTCCGACATTTGCGGTTGTGGTGGTCTTACCCACACCGCCTTTTCCTGAAGTGACGACAATGACCTGGGAGTCCTTCTGCTCCATGGAATTCATTCCTTCCATATTTTCTATCCTCCATTATAAATAATGTCGTCCTCCAAACACTTTCCACAATGAACCCGTTCATTATCGGAATGTGCTCAGCAAATCTTTGGTGAGAGTATCCAAAATGATTCTGTCGTTTTTCACATATGCAATTTTCGGAAGTACTTTTGGCTGTAAAATTTTCCTTGTCTGTTTAGAATTTGGTTTATATTTGAAATCGCCGATTTTAATTCTTTCCGGCTTCATTTCAAGCGCTGCCACAAATGCTCCTTCACGTCCGTTTCCGCCGGCATAAGCTTCACCGTAGAGCCCTCCCAGAATGATAATATTTTTGGCGCTGATAATGGCGCTGCCGGGATATACATCTCCCAGCATAATGATACTGTTATCGGTCTCCAATACATCTCTGTTCTTCAGGTTCCCACGATAAAACTGACCGTTTTCCTCATTGGCTGCCCTTTGCTCTGTCTGCGCAAGAGCCTTCACATATTGCTGATCCGCTTCTTCTTCCCGTTTTACAAGGCACATGATACGCAGATCGCTGTTTTCACGTATGGTTTCCAATATCATGATTTCTTCCGCGTCAGTCACTTTTCGCCCTTCTATGGACATGGCCAGTGAAGCGGAACCGAAAAAATTTCTTGCCTCTGAAAATTTATATCCTATCTCCTCCAAAAGCTTTTCAAAAGGAAGATCCGTGTTGAGATGAAGCGCAATTCCATTGGGAAAACTTTTGATAATAACAGCTTCTTTCATTTCACCCGCAACCTCCTTACTATCATGTCGTCCCTTGCAGGACAGCAATTTGATTATAATTCGTTGGAAATTCCGCCATCCGGCGTATCCGCCACCCCGGTAATCAAATCTTCTTCCTCTTCCAGTCCATAATAGTACTTTATAATATCCCTGGTAGCCTGTGCGGCATAATCAGAAGAATATCCAAAGGGAATCCTTGTAACCACGGCAATTTCCGGCTGTTCATAAGGGGCATAGCACACGAACAACGCATGGCTTGGCCTCGTTTTCAACTGTTCCGCCGTACCTGTTTTTCCGGCAACTTCCACTGCCAGATTGCTGAAATAACTCTTTTTCTGTACCGCCTGACGCATTCCGGAGTGAATTGCGTCCCAATATTCCTGAGGAAGATCAATATGATTGCGTATTTGCGGCTCAAATTCCTCCACAAGGTTTCCTGCCGAGTCCGCAATCCTGTCCAAAAGTGTCAAATTATAACAAGTGCCTCTGTTTGCCACAGTTGATACATACCGTGCAAGTCCCACGGTGGTATAGCTGTTATTTCCCTGGCCGATTGCGGAACGCACAGGGTCCTCCGTGGATACCTTGGGGGCTGTTTCCGTGATTTCTATTCCTGACTTCTCGGTCAGGCCGTACATATCCGCATAGTGAAACAGCATATCCAATCCCTCTGTCTCATTATAAGTGCCCGACTCATTGGAAAGCAGATACCCCACATCATAAAAATAATAATTACAGGAATCCCTGATTGCTGTAGTCAAAGTCTCGGTTCCATGACCACTTCGCATCCAGCATCTGGGAGCGGAGGAAATCTCTGAGAAAGTACCAACACAGTTTATCCTGCTGTCCAGGTCAATGACCCCTTCCAACAACCCCGCCGTGGCAGAAACCATTTTAAAGGTGGAACCCGGCGCCGCAGCGTATTGAGTCGCGTAATTATATTGCGGTTTTGCCTTATCCGCATTGAGCTTTGCATAATATTCAGCGTCGATGGAGTTGGCCATTTTATTGTTGTCATATCCGGGATAGGATACCAGAGCAAGAACTTCCCCCGTATTCACATCCGTAATAACCACAGAGGCATTGCAGGGGTCCAGCGCCAGCTGCGCAGGCGTAATATCCAGATTGTCTATGCGGTTTTTCATAAAATCATAGGCGGATATTCTCCCTTCAAAAATTCCGTTTCGATCTTCCTCGGAAATATTCACCTGGTTCTGTTCACAGAGAATCTTGCATACCTGTGTCCCATCTATCACATCACTCAAAAGCATATATTTGTAAAAACGCTTCTGAAATTCTGTATTCTTGTTTACTGCTACCAGAATATAATCAACCAGCTTGTTATATATTTCAGTAGAATCAGAATATTTATCTTCCATATCCAGTTTGCTCACATCCAGCCAGTTCTGTGAAATGCAGTACTTCAAATATTCACTCAGACTTATAACCTCTTCATGTGTCCAGGCAATCTGAACGGCATCCATGCTGTCTATGGCTTCTTCCATGAGTATGCCATTGCGCTTGAGCAAGCTGACGATATTGCTCTGGTAGACTTGATGTTCTTTGCTTAATTTGTCATATGAGGTCATCCCTTCTGTCAATTCATAATACAGTTTGTCATATACAGACTCTTTGTAAGAAGCATATGCCTCATATACTTCCCGTTCTGTCTCTCCGGCTTCTGTTCCCTCCATATGCTTCGTATCAATAATGGAATTATTGAACATTGTATAGTAGACGTCATAAATGGGAATCAAAATATCGGAACTGCTGGAATTAGGCGCAGGAATGTATTCTTTTGCGTCAAAAATCTTACTGGATACCAGACCGGCAATCTTCTGCTCCAAAATGTGATAAACCGCCTCCGTCAAATCCTTATCAATTGTCAGATAAACGTCTTTTCCGGCCTCCGCTTCCTTGCGTTCCTGAATGGAAAGGACCTTTCCCATGACATCCACAACAACCTTTTCATAACCCTTTTTTCCCTGCAAAGTGGTTTCAAGATATGCCTCAATTCCGCCCTTTCCCACCACATCATTGATATTATATACTTCTCCTTCTTCTCCCAACTCCGCCATACGAGCGTTTAAATCCGAAAGTTCTTCGGAGGAAATCTTGCCCGTATACCCTAAAACATGAGCAAAATATTCGCTGTCCACATACCTGCGCATGGTGTCTTCCACAATGGTGACACCGGGCAGAAGATCTGAATTCTCCATAAGTACGGCGACAGTTTCCTCACTGATATTGGTAGCCACCGTGGTACCGATGTATTTGCGGAAAGATGTAAGACTCATGGCATAACGTATCGTTACAAGTTTCAGCCATTCTTCTTTGGAATACCCCTGACCAGGGAGAAATTTACTTTTACTGTTGTTCGGCTCTTCGTATTCTCCAATGGCAAAACTGCTGCGGGAACTCAAGAACTCCATTACTTCCATGGCCGTTGCGGTGCGTTGGGAGTCCTCCAGTTCACCTATGGTTTTGGCTCCATACACATCCGCAAGAAACCTCAGTTGCTGGGTTCCTTCCACCGTAAACGCAAAGTCACCGTCTTCATTCAGATATATTTTAAAATCTGTGATACATTTATCACCATTCTTCTCAATCATTTCGATCAGATTCATTATGGTGGCATTTAACTTTTTGTTTTTCTGGCTTCCCTGTTCAAAGACATCTTCAATCTTCACGGAATATGCCAGTTCATTATAAGCCAGTATATTGCCGTTTCGATCATAAATATTTCCCCGTATACTTGCAATATCACGGGTTTTCTCTATTTCCAGAACAAACTCCGCCAGGTATTCTGCCCCGTGGACAATCTGAAGGTCAAAACAACGGTAAATCAATATACCGCCCAGGAGACAAAATAATAATGTAAAAACCGTCAGTCTGTTGGCTATCATTCCCACCAGCCTGTCTTTGAATTCATCAAACAAATTTCTGCGCTCTCCTTTTTTCCCATTTTTCCAGCTTTGTATTGACGCTTAAAATAAGCGGGTATAAGAACATGGTTGCCAAAATTGTATACAGTGCTTCCGGCAGTATAACGTGGGTAAAATAATAAATAAACTGAAATCTGCCACGGAGCAAAAACATCAAAATATAACATATGACACCATAAGACAAATCACTGACAATAATCAGCGCTATGGGAAGTTTTATGTCTTCAGGATAGAATATTCCGCTGAATTTTCCGTTGAGATAACCTATGTACATGAGGAGTAGGGCATAAAATCCCAGAAATCCGCCGAAAAAAATATCGCTGAGAAGACCACAGAAGAACCCTATCAAGAGTCCCTCTTTTTCCCCCCTCATAAATCCGAAAGCTGAGGTAAGGACAATCATGAGATTTGGAATAATACCTGCCAATGCCAGTCCCGTAAAAACACTACATTGCAGAATAAAGCAAAATATAATGAAGACAAAAACAGTGATTTTCCTCAGCATCTTCTCTCCCTGTTACCGCACGCTCTGTTTCATATCCGTAATGACCAGCACTTCACTTAAATGTTCAAAATCAACCGCTGGAATCACCAGTCCTGATTTTGTGAGGTTGTTGGCATCCTTATCTACAGAATAGATATATCCAATTAAAATATTTGGCAGATATTTATCACTGATGTCAGAAGTGACTATTTTATCTCCTTCATTCACTTTATTCTGACTGTCCACCAGCTGCCCAAAAGTAATACATCCCTGCGCCATCTGTTTTAGATCGCCATATATGATCAGATTATCCTTTGTGGAAAGTGTCATCCCGCTCACTTTACTGTTATCCGATATAATGGACGTGACCCTGGACCAATTGGGGCCCACCGCAGTGATTCGGCCCACCAGCCCTCCTCCCGCAATCACATTCATATCGACAACAAATCCATCTTCTTCCCCTTTATCTATGATAAAAGAAGAATACCAATTCCCTGCATCCCTGCCAATGACCCGGGCGCCAACTTTCTGATAATCACCATATTGCCCGTCCAGCAAAAACAAATCCCGCAGTTCGTTCAGCTCATATTTGTCCTGCTGCAACAGTGTATTTTCCTCCGTCAACGCAGCAATCTCTTCTTTTAATTTGACGTTTTCCTCCAAAAGCATCCGAATCTGCACCAACTCTTCGGAACGATTGACCAGCCATTCTCCCACCTTTCCTATTCCTCTCTGAAAAGGCACTATGACATATCCCACCGCATTATTCAGAGGTTTGTTAAATATATCCGTCCCCAGGGTGACTACCATTAACACAACACATATAAATGTTAAAATAAAGAGGAGGTATTTACTCGGCAATGTAAAACTCTCCCCTTTTCTTTTGATCACCGGACTCATTTACTCATCCCTTCAATCGCATAAGCTACAGATTTATAATTGTCATCCTTGATAATCTTCGCAAGTCCTATTACTACACTTTCGGTGGGGTTATCCGAGACATTTACTTTCAGCCCTGTTCCCGAAGCAAGCCGTTCTTCCAAATGGCTGATCTGTGATGCGCCTCCTGTGAGATAGATACCGTGACGGTAAATGTCGGCTGCCAATTCCGGCGGTGTCCGTTCCAGAATCACTTTCACATTATCCACTATCGTATTAAAATGCTCCTCCAGACATTCATTTACCAATTTGGTCGGAATCTCCCTTTCCACCGGAAGCCCTGTCACAATATCTCTGCCATAGACAATGGCTCCTTTGCCGGCCTGTTCCAGTTCTTTCAGAGAGATTTTCACCGTTTCGGAAGTCTTTCCGCCAATAATCAGGCTGAATTCCTTTCTGACGGCGGCACGAATTGCCTCATCAAATTTCAGCCCGCCTGTCTTAATCAACCGACTGAGTACGATGCCTCCCAGGGAGAGAATGGAAATTTCCGTGGTTTCGTATCCTACGTTGACCACCAGCACTCCCTGTGCGTTTTTAACGTCAATATCCAGTCCCAAACCGTCCGCCACGGCTTTTTCTACCACCATGATTTTTTTTGCTTTCACATTGGCATCTTTTACCAAATCATAAAAAGCTCTTTTCTCCACTTCGGTGACATCCGTGGGAACCGCAATATAAAAATCGGCCGGTTTCGTATTGCCCTTTTGTAAATCAGTGATAAAGTACCGAACCAGCGTCTCCATATTCTTAATATCGGCAATCACACCGCTTGATAATGGATAAGAAATATGAATATTATTGGGCGCTTTCTCATACATTTCATAAGCGGAGTTCCCATAAGCGAATAATACGTTTTTGTTCTCAATTGCGATCATATTTTTTTCCACCATAATATGATCTTCGCCCTTGCTGTAAATTTTAATGTTGTTAGTACCTAAGTCGATACCAAATGCGTTGTTTGCCAAAATGACAGCCCCTTTCTCATTGTATAAAATCCGTAACAGTTCAAATATCTTATGATATAAACCATGCCGCTTCCCTGAAGCTGGCATAGTTCTGATCGCCAATGATAATGTGGTCAAGCAGGGGAATTCCCATTCGCTCGCCTGCCTCTCGTACATTATTTGTAAGTTCCTTGTCGGATCTGCTTGGGGTTGGATCCCCGCTGGGATGGTTATGGACCAGAAGAATGGTAACGGCTCGAGATTCCAGCGCAGTCAGAAAAATCTCTCTGGGAGAAATCAGGGACATTGTAACACTGCCCTCTGACATTTTCTTTTCACAGATTACCTGACCTTTCGCATCCAGGCATACCAATATGACACATTCTGTCTTACGATGTCGTAAGCGTTCCATAAAATATGCCGCAACCTGACCTGAACTTCTAAAATTCAATCCCTCCTTAGCTCTGGCCGTGCTCATCCTCATGGACAATTCCGCCAGACACTTCAGTTTTACGGCTTTCACCTCTCCGATTCCGCTGATGCCTTCCAACTCTTCCAAAGTCACATCATATAATCCCAACAATCCTTCCTTGGGATACTTCGCAAGACTTAAGACCTGTTCCGCCAGCTGCACCGCACTTTTTTCCCGGGTTCCCGTGCGGATGATAATTGCCAATAATTCCGCTTCCGTAAGCTGCTCCGGCCCGAACCGTAAAAAACGTTCATAGGGAAGTGCCTGCATTGCTTTTTTGACCTTTGTAATTGTCGTATTACTTTTGCTCATGCGTCTCCTTTTCCACCTTCTCCGACGCACTCTGCTTCCTGTGAATTCAACCATTTCCTTCATAATTCCATGCTGCCCGGGCCTGTCCCATGGCCAATGCGGCATAGTATACCGGTAAAATTCTTACAGACCTATATATAGTACCACAAAATGTAAAAACTGTACACAAAAATCATAGAATTTATTTTGACTATTTTCTACAGATTAAATTCTTTTTTTCTACCAGCCCACGATTCACAAGGAATTGCAGTGTTTTCAATATGCCCAGCTTGGCGTGCTGCCAGGTGAGTCCTCCCTGAAAGTACACCGCATAGGGAGGTCTGATGGGCGCGTCCGCAGAGAGTTCTATGGAAGAACCCGAGACAAAAGCTCCCGCCGCCATAATCACCTGCGCGTCATACCCCGGCATATCCGCCGCCTGGGGCACTACATGACTGTCCACCGGGGCCGCTGCCTGAATGCCCTGACAGAAGGCAATAACATTTTCCGGATGCCGGAAAGTAATCGCCTGGATAATGTCGTGCCGGCTCTCGCTGCCGTTGGGAATCACATCAAACCCTAGCCTTTCGTATAGATTTGCCGCAAAAACAGCTCCTTTCAGCGCAGATGCCGTCACCGTGGGCGCCAGGAATAATCCCTGATAAAAATCTTTCAGCACTCCCAGGGAGGCACCGACTTCTTTGCCCAATCCGGGGGATGTAAGCCTGAACGCTGCATTTTCCACACAGCTTTTCCCGCCGGCGATATAGCCTCCTATGGGCGCCAGTCCGCCTCCCGGATTCTTGATCAGCGAACCCACCACCATATCGGCACCTACCTGTGATGGTTCTTTCGTCTCCACAAATTCCCCGTAACAGTTATCCACCATGCAGATAACATCCGGCCTTATGCTTTTCACAAACGCAATTAATTCTCCGATGCCTGTTACGGACAACGTAGGGCGGGTCTGATAGCCTTTGGACCGTTGAATGGTAATCAGACGGGTACGTTCGTTTAACGCGTTTTTAATTCCCTCATAATCAAAGCTTCCATCCGGCAGCAGATCCACCTGCCTGTAAGTGACACCATATTCCGCCAGAGAACCCTTGGAAGGACGGATACCGATGACTTCTTCCAAAGTATCATAGGGCTTTCCCACAGGTGAAAGCAGTTCGTCGCCGGGACGCAGATTACTCATCAATGCCAATGCCAGAGCATGGGTGCCACAGGTAATCTGAGGACGCACCAGCGCATCTTCCGTGCGAAATACCTTTGCGTAGACTGCCTCCAAGGTATCCCTTCCCAAATCATCATATCCATAACCGGTAGTCCCCAGCAAACACGCCTCACTTACTTGGCAGTCCTGCATTGCTTTGATTACCTTCAGCTGATTGTATTCCGCATTTTGGTCTATTTCACAAAAACGTGATTCCAAATCTTCTAAAACTTCTCTTCCAAAGGCATACACTTCACGCTCAATTCCCATGTTTCCATACATTTCAAGTATGGCTTCAGCAGATTTTCCTTCCTCAGAATGTGTCTGCTCCGCATAATTCTCTTGTTCCATTATTTTTTCTGCCCCAGGAGGCAGCCCCCTTTCCGATTCTTTTTCTTCAGAACGCAGTGAGCTGTCAGAAAGCAATTTTCAAACACGCTCTGGCAGATTCCAGCATAAAATGCAGGATTCTGTCTTCGTCATAATGATACAGGGTCTTATCCACGCAAATAACATCCCGTTC
>CAJUGT010000054.1 GCA_910586435.1 uncultured Acetatifactor sp.
ATTTCATGAGACACTACTTAGTGTCTCATGAAATTTGTCTCTCCTGTGTGTGCGCCGAAGGAACCACACCCTTTAGTGCTGTCGCGCAGCGACTTAAAATTAGGAGAAAAAAGATGAATACAGAGGTAGAATTAGCAGGGGTAAAGCTGAAGAACCCAGTGATGACCGCATCGGGGACTTTTGGTTCCGGAATGGAATATTCGGAGCTGGTAGACTTGAATCGATTGGGGGCTGTAGTGACCAAGGGTGTGGCAAATGTGCCGTGGCCGGGAAATCCTACGCCCAGAGTGGCGGAGGTCTACGGCGGAATGCTCAATGCCATTGGACTTCAAAACCCTGGTATAGAAGTGCTTATGGAAAGGGATATTCCCTTTCTGAAACAATATGACACTAAAATTATAGTGAATATATGCGGTAAAACAGTGGAAGATTATGTGGAGGTAGTGGAGCGTCTGGGCGAAGAACCGGCGGTAGCCATGCTGGAGATAAATGTTTCCTGCCCCAATGTCAAGGAGGGCGCTATTGCCTTCGGGCAGAATGCGGACGCCCTGTATCATATTACCAGTGAGATAAAAAAACACGCAAAGCAGCCGGTTATGATGAAGCTGAGTCCCAATGTGACTGATATAGGGGAAATGGCAAGGGCGGCGGAAGCGGCGGGATGTGATGCCCTGTCCATGATTAATACGCTGACAGGGATGAAAATTGACATTCACAGGAAACGTTTTGTACTAGCCAACAAGACGGGGGGAATGAGCGGTCCCGCCATCAAACCCATTGCGGTCCGCATGGTGTATCAGGCGGCACAGGCAGTCAAGATTCCCATTGTGGGCATGGGAGGAATTGCCACAGGTGAGGATGCTGTAGAATTTCTTCTGGCAGGCGCAACGGCGGTGAGCATTGGAGCTATGAATTTCGTAAATCCCCATACCACCACACAGGTAATAGAAGGCATAGAAGAATATATGAAGAAATATCATGTGGAAAAGGTGACAGACCTGATAGGGGCTGTAGAATAGCGTCAAAGGGGACTGGGAGAGCGAATTACACTTATGTACACTGTGGATAAGTTCCCATAAATGGGAACTGGAATGGGATAACGGCAGAATTTATAACGGTGCGATAGTATATTTTACTTTTTTTATTCATATATATACTTATACCAGTAAAATTGGAGGTATCTATGTGGAGCTGTTAAAAAGAAATATACATATGGATCGTATCCGTGTTCAGGCCGTTACACAGTTTACTCTGGAAGATGACGTGAACCTGCCGGAAAATAAGCCTGATATCAGCGCGCTGAACCTGGAGAAGGGGGAGCTGCTCATTGATGAGATCAAGCCGGCTGTGGATTCCGTGATGGTTCGGGGGCGTCTTGGATTTGTCGTATTATACCATACTATGGAAGAAGGAAGCAATCTGATTGTATTGGAGGGCAAGCTTCCCTTTGAGGAGAAAGTAAACTTGCAGGGGGTGACTCCTTCCGACACGGTGACAGTAGAAGGAGAAGTGGAAGATCTTACCATTAACATGATTAATTCCCGTAAACTGAATATTCAATCTCTCATTACCATGACAGCGCAGGTGGAAGAGCTGTACGACGAAGAGGCGCCGGTTGCCATTCATGGAGAAGAGATGGTGGAATATCGCCGTATGCCCGTGGATTTGGCCCAGATTGCTATCTGCAAAAATGATATTTTCCGGTTGAAAGAGGAAGTGGTTCTGCCCTCCAACTATCCTAATATTTTCCAGATTCTCTGGAATAATATTTCCCTTGGGGATGTGGAATTCAAAGTGATGGAAGAGAAGATTACCATTTCCGGGGACGTTCATTTCTTTATCCTATATGAGGGGGAAGGGGAAGATCATCCCTGCCGCAGCTTTGAGACCACACTGCCCTTCAGCGGTGTATTGGAATGCCATGGTTGCAGGGAAGGGATGCTGCCGGATATCCGGTATCATCTTGGGCAGCAGGAACTGGCCATTCGCCCTGATTTTGACGGGGAGGAACGCAACATAGGACTGGAACTGGTGCTGGATGTGTCCATTCGTGTCTATGAAGAGGAGCGATTGGAGATTATATCCGATATTTATGGTGTCTCCAGGGAAATATCCACAACAACCCACAATGCGCAGCTGCGCAGACTGCTCTGCAAGGTGACAGGGAAGACAAAAGTGACGGATCGCATGAAAGTCGCAGGAGGCACAGTACTGCAATTGCTGCACAGTGAAGCTGCCGTGGCGTTGGAACAGCAGAGCACGGTGGAAAACGGGATTCTTCTTCAAGGGAGCCTACAGGTTAAGGTAATGTATATTACAGGGGAGGATGAGTCTCCCTATGGATGCACACAGGCACAGATTCCCTATCAGTATACCCTGGAGGTGCCGGAGATTGCGCCGGAGGACATGGGGAAAGTCCATGCGGAAGTAGAACAACTTCAGGTGACAATGCTTGATGGGGAGGAAATGGATGTCAAGGCGGTGCTCTGTTTCTCTACAGTAGTGTTTAAAAATGTACCTGTGGAATTGATTAGTCAGGTTACGGTTTCGGAACTGGACAGCGGCAAGATGAGCAGCCTTCCGGGGATGGTGGTTTACATTGTCAAGGAAGGGGATAATCTTTGGAATATCGGAAAGAAGTATTATGTTCCGGTGGACACCATCCGGGCGTTGAATGACCTGGACGGCGATGAGCTGAAAACAGGACAAAAACTTCTGGTGGTCAAAGGCAGTTAGGGAACCGGGCGTTGCAAGCTTGATACCCCGTTGCTTGCAGCGGGGTCTTTGATTATGCGCAGACCCGTGCATAGGAAGTATGCCGTCATGGGGTACACGGGCTGCGCAGGCAAGCAGTGACAGCCGCCCATGAGAAAAGGCCAGGACTTTCGTCCTGGCCTTTTCTTTATTCACCCAAAGCTTAGAAAAAACATAATGATAAATAAGCCATTACAAACACTTCGTCTTTGGAACAAAATGTGTAAATTATTCACTGGCAGGGTCAGTGGCGTCGGATGCCTTCTTAGCTTCGGCAGCCATCTGATCAAATTTCTCCATCACGGCATCATAAGTACGCTGGGATATGTCGGGAAGGTCTCCTCCCCAGGTGTTCGCAGCTTTCTTAAAGCCCTTTTCAAAAGCGGCACGCATGTCTTCAATCTTGTCAGGATCTCCACCGGTCAGGGCATTGGCAAAATCAATGATTCTGTCGGAAGTCTGTTTTACACCCCAATAACCGTCTTCTGCAATATCGGCCTGGGCCTGCATCTTAGTGGCAGGATCCACCGTATAATTTCCGCTTCTTAAGAAAGACCAGATATCATTTGCCTTTCCGTAAGCGTCTGCCTGACCGGACATCATCTTTTCAACCAGACTGCGAAGCTGAGCAGTGCGGGCATCTGCATCCGCCTGCATCTTCTGAATCAGGTTGGTATCCGGCTTGTAGGTTTTCTTAACGGAAGACTCTTTGGAAGGCTCATATACGGCACCTTTGTCCGCGCTAGTACCGGAAGTATTCTCTACAGTGGTGCTTTCGGCTTTGTTGTTTTCCGTTTTGGTGGTATCGGCTTTAACGCTTTCCGGTGAGGAATAGCCATAGGCAGCCGTAACCTGACTTGATGTAACTCCATTTACACTCATAGTATCCTCCTTCTGACGGATTCCCGTCGAATCTGTCCTTAAGACTCGTGGAATTACACCATGAATCCTATGGACACATCATCCATGATTATATAAGATATTTCGGCGTTCCCAATGAAAAAATTTAGGGCGCAGCCATATAATTATACATAAATTTCCAGCAGAAGTGAAAAATTATTGATATATCAGCGTTTCCCTGATAAAATAAGACGAAATAGCTGAACATGCGGCGGAAAACAAGTATTATACAGAAAATGTATCGTAAGTTAGACTGTTATGATTTTATGCCTCAAAAGCAATTTCTATTTCACATTCTGAGACAACCTGGCCATCTGCGGTCAGATTGTAGACTGCCCGAATGACATTTCTGCCATTTTGGCAAGATTGTGACACAAAGCGGGTAAATACGCCCAATTGCAGACTTCCGTAAGGGGTCACATACTCTGTCATATGCTCTTTGCCTTCTTCAAAGGTCATATGAGTGGAGACAGCGCCTGTTCTAACCAGCTCCAGCAGGGGAGCTTTATATTTGATTCTGCTGTGGATGGTGGTGTTGTCTGTGTCGGAAGTCTCATCAAATAATAGATAAAAACCGCCGTTTTTGATATAATATTTTGCCAGGGCGGTTGTCTTCGTAACGGCCTCCTGGCCTGTGCTGTCATATTGTCGTCCGGTGAGAACAAGGTGTACGGTTTTACACATATCAGTATTCCTCAATATTAATGGCTTTGGCAGACAGAATTCCGTATTTGATGATGGAATTGGCAAAGCGCACAAATTTTTCCGCCTTGTCGCTTACATAGAACTGGTATTGGTTGCTGCCAAGTCCCGGGAGATTTTCCTGTAGCAGACACAGTTCCGTGAGCATTTCCTTTAACTCCCGGGCGGTTTCATAGGCCGGGTTTACCAATGTGACATGTTCGCCCATGATTTTGCCCACTGTGGAGCGAATCAGGGGATAATGGGTACATCCCAGAATCAGGGTGTCAATGTCAATATCAATCAGTTCTGTCAGATACCTTCGGGCAATTTCATCTGTGACAGGGTCTTGAAGCAGTCCTTCTTCCACCAGGGGGACGAAGAGGGGGCATGCTTTGCCTTGAATGGCCACATTCTGGTTCAATTCTTTTATGTATTTGGTATAGATACCGCTTTCTATGGTGGCTTCCGTGGCAATGACCCCAATGCGTCCGTTCCTTGTGACTTCCGCGGCAACCTTAGCGCCGGGCCTGACTACGCCAATGATGGGCACATCAGAAGCTTCTTCCAGAAGATCCAGGGCGTAGGCGCTGGCAGTATTGCAGGCGACCACAATGGTTTTTACCTGAAAAGTCCGAAGAAATCGCACAATTTGTTCTGAATAACGAGTGACGGTTTCCTGGGATTTGCTTCCATAGGGGACACGGGCGGTATCTCCAAAATAGATAATTTTCTCCTTGGGAATCTGCCTCATAATTTCCCTCATTACGGTAAGGCCACCCACACCGGAATCAAATACACCGATGGGGGCGTCCTTTTTGAGCAGTTCCCTATTGATTTTCATTCCCTTCATGTAAAATCTCCCAAAGACTGCTTATACCAGTAAGCAGTTTACTGCGGAAAGTTATTTTCTCTTCGCCGGCACGCAAAAGTTCCAGGTAAAGGCTGCCGGAAGAATTCCATTCCGGAGGCAGGGCTTTCAGGGTGCCGTTTTCATCTTCCACGCTTATCTTTACGGTGTCCGGTGTCAGGGTGAGTTCAGGATAAAGCATTCCCCACCACCCAAGCACGGCGCACATACTGATGACAATACGAAGGCAGGACCATTTCTTTTTCATACTGCAATAACCTCATTTCCATTTAAGTAAAGAGATTATTGCCGTAAATCCCAGTGGTTATTCGCCGTTTTTGTGTTTATCAAGGCGGATTTGCCGGATGATTGCCTTTTTTTGGTTGTCAATGTGGGTCTTGGCGGCAGCGGCAGCGGTTTCCCTGTCTTTATTGACAATACTTTGATAGATTATTCTATGCTCTTCTATGAGCGTTTCATGACCATTGGTGTCTTTAATATATTCAAAACGATAACGATACATTTGTTCGGACAGATTGTTTACCAGTTGGATCAGGCGCTGATTGCGGGTTGCCTGGACAATAATATCGTGAAGGGCTACATCGGCCCGGGCGATTTCCAGGATGTTTTTCTCGGTCACACATTGCTCAAAGTGGTCACATGCCAGCTTCAGTGAGGATAATCCCTCTTCAGTGATGCGGTCACAGGCCAGCTCGGCGCAGAGGGCATCTAAAGCACGCCTGACTTCCAATACATCGTTCATGCTTTTTTCTGTGATCTGGGCAACTTCGGCGCCTCGTCTCGGCACCATGGTGACAAGCCCTTCCAGCTCCAGCTTGTGTATGGCTTCCCTTACAGGGGTCCGGCTGACTCCCAATTGCTCCGCAAGGCGAATTTCCATCAGCCGTTCACCGGGCTTGAGCTCTCCTGTGAGGATTGCCTGCCGCAGGGTATGGAAAGCTACGTCCCGGAGTGGCAAAAATTCATACTCGTTTGGTTGCATGGAATTCTGCATATATTTCCCTCCCTGCCGCGCTTTGGCGTAAATGATTTGTCGTAATCTTAGTCAATGATTTATGGGCCGTACCAGAAATGTCTGTCTGGCTCTTGTATCTTTTTGGAATTCCTGGAAAGCAGTCCGTGCTTCCTGTGTCTGGTCCGGAGGGAAAATGCCGAAAACAGTGGGGCCGCTTCCGCTCATCAGACTGGCGGCAGCCCCCAATGCAAGCATTTTATCCTTCAATTCTTTTATGACAGGATGAGCGGGAATGGTGACTGTTTCCAGAACATTTTCCATACGGCGAATCACTCCGGACAGTTTTCCGCCATTGATTGCTTCTGCCATCCCGTCAATATCAGGGTGGTGAAATGACAGGGCGTCCAATTGTTCATAGACGGATTTGGTGGAGACCATACAATCCGGTTTGGCCACAAGGATGTGACAATCCGGAAGGGGCGGCAGCGGGGTCAGTTCTTCCCCGATGCCCTGCGCAAGGGCTGTACCCCCCAGGAGGCAATAGGGGACATCCGCTCCAATGGACACCGAATACTCCATCAACTGTGAAAGGGGAGCATCCAGGCCGCACAGAATGGAAATGCCCTTCATGACAGCGGCAGCGTCCGTACTGCCCCCGGCCATACCTGCGGCAATGGGAATGTTTTTCTCAATGTGTATGTGAAATCCGGAGCTGATATTGTATTTGGCAGCCATGAGTTCCGCGGCTCTGTACACCAGATTGTTCCTGTCGGTGGGAAGCAGACCGGAATCTGTGGTGATGGTAATGCCGGATTCTGTCTTACGCAATGTCAATTCATCCCAGATTCCTATGGTTTGCATAATCATTTTGACCTGGTGATAACCGTTTGGCAGCCGGCCCGTCACAGCCAGGCCCAGATTGATTTTGGCGTATGCTTTCATGTGAAGTTCGTTCATATGCTCATTGCCTCTTAATTATAATTTTGTTCTAAAATCCACGATTTTTTGACTCTGGTATCATTTCATGTAAAAGTATTATTTGTACTAAATTATATACAATGAGGATTGTTTCGTCAAGCAAAAGGGGGCGTTTTCCATTTGTCCGCGAATATGCAAAAGGTATAAATATGTTAAAAAAAGATATGAATATGTTAAAAAAGATACCGAATCAAAGCCAAAATTCACGACATAAATTAGGAAAGCTTTCAAAAGAGGGACCCTGTTATGAACAATGAAATTGTAAATTACACAAAGTATCTGTTTTCGGCTGCGCTAAAGAAGAGCGGGAACCTTGAGGACGCAGAGGAATTGACCCAGGAAGTATTGCTTGCGGCGCTTGCGTTTCAGGGCAGGGGCGGTGAAATTGGCAACATGCGGTCATGGCTGGCCTCCACGCTGAACCATAAATGGTGCGATTTGCTTCGGCAGAAATATAAGCTTCCTGCCATAAGCATTGATGTGGTGCCGGAAGAGGCTGTGGAGATGGAGGAGGACGCCAATGGGCTGACAGCGGAACAAGTGCGCAGGGAGGTGGCTTATTTGGCAGGGATTTACAGAGAGGTCATCGTGCGGCATTATCTTCAGGGGCAGAAGGTGCAGGACATAGCTGAGGAACTTAAAGTTCCCAAAGGAACCGTTCTCAGCAGGCTTTCTTACGGCAGGGAACAGATGCGGAAAGGACTGGAAATGATAGAAGAATATGAAAGGCAAAGTTATGTTCCCGAACATTTGGAGCTGACCTGCAACGGACGCTCCGGTTTACATGGAGAGCCATGGTCGCTGGTGGCGGAAGATTTGATGAAACAGAATATTTTGATTGCGGCCTACGAAAAGCCTCTGACTGTAACGGAAATTGCCAAAGCGTTGGGGATTCCGACAGCTTATATTGAAAAAGCTGTGGAAGGACTGATTCAATCGGAATTGATGGTTCAAAATATAAATAAAGTATATTCAAATTTTATGATGGTGACACCGGAGCAGTTGCAGAAAGCGCTGGATGAGGAAATACGTGTTGGTGAAGCCTGGTATGTGGAAATATGGCACTGTATGGAATTGCTGTTTGACCGGCTGAGAAGTTTGGAGTGGTTCGCGGGACTGGGCGGACATGAGAAAATGTGCCTGGAATATTACGCCATGCTTGAAGTGTTTTCAGGGGGCATTTACAGAGCGGCAAGAAGAATTGTGGATGCGCAGGAAGTTTTTCCCGACCGCCCCGACGGCGGAGCGTGGATTGCGAGAGGCAACCGCTATCCCATGGATTTTGATTTTGACAATTACCGCTGCGGAAAATATTGTTACGGGGGCGCCCGAAGGGTTTATTGGGAAAATTTTCTCGACTCCAAATCCATTGCCCTTCATGTATATGACACCCAGCCGGATTTGAATGAATATCAGCATGGTCCGGTGGAACTTGGGGATGATGACCTTTGCAGGCTTCTCTATATCATTTGGCGGGGCATTTCATTTGAGGCGGTGGGATTTAATCTGATGTGTCTTGAAGACATTCCTCATTTGGCAAAATACGGAATTCTGCGATATGAAAAGGATATACCCAAAGTGGCAGTTCCGGTTCTGACCAAAAGTCAATATGAGGAATTGGCAAAGGTAGACAAAACATATATAATGAAGCTGGAAGATATAATGGAGCGTCCTTTACGGGAGGCGTTTCCCAGGCTGAAAATCAATATTCCGAAACACTTGGAGGGGCATGTGGCGGAATTCCGTCAATACCCTTGCTTCTCCATTCCCATGGTGGTGATAAAAAAGGCCATTTCGCAGGGAGAGTTTTTGAAAGGGGTTCAGGAGCCCACACCGCCAATGGTATTGGTGGTGGAGGAGGGTGACACAGTTTCCCTTGCCACTGGAAAATGATTGTGTTATAGTAACCATGCGGGACTGTCGAAAGACGCAAGGACGCAAACTCCTTGCAGGGGCAGCCCGCATGGTTTTTATCATTGTCAATGAGTGTGCTCATCTTATGATTGGCAGGAAGGATGGCAAAATGATTACAATTTTAAAGGAAACCCCTGTAAATCCCATAACGTTAATGGGAGAACGGGCAGGTGTATGCTGGGGAGGAGATATTCAGGACAGGGAGAGAAATTACAGGAGAGGGCTGGACTGTATTATTTCGGGGCATCATCGTGTTATGGAGTATGTAAATGTGGAAATGATATTGGATGGGTATTCCGCCCGGGTCATCAGGGAATGGTATACTCATATCGGAGGCGCGCCCACCAGGCTTCAGGCCAGCACAAGGTATATTAATTATAAGGAATTCTCCTACATTACGCCTCCGGCCATTGAGAAAAAGGAAGAAGCGGAGAAGCTGTATCAGAGTGTCATGGAGACAATTGCTTCCGCCTGTAGCCAACTGGAAGAGGAATATGGCATTCCAAGAGAGGATGCGGCCATGCTTCTGCCCCTGGGCATGACGACCAGAATCGTTGACAAGAGGAATCTGCGCAATCTGATTGAAATGTCCCATCAGAGACTATGCACAAGAGCCTATTGGGAGTACAGACAGCTTATGGGGGATATTATGAAGGCCCTTGGGGAGTACTCGGAAGAGTGGCGATATTTGACAGAACATTATTTTGTGCCCAAATGTGAAGTGGCGGGATATTGTACGGAGAAAAAAAGCTGCGGCAGAAAAGCAAAGATATGAATGTTTCGCTGGACAGGTGGGGTTGCGAGGGTACACGAGAGCAAATTTCATGAGACACTACTTAGTGTCTCTGGTTACTTGCGAATGAAATTCGTCTCTCCTGTGTGTGCGCCGAAGGAACCACACCCTTTAGTGCCGCCTGGCAGGGACTTAAAATAGTCCAGCACAGAAATGTCAAGAGGAAATTTAAAAACAGTCTCGGAACGGAGGTGCCCGGAAGGGTTTTCAGACGCGTTAGCGGCTGAATAACCCTTCCCTGGTTGGGGCACCGAAGTGCAGAGACCAGAACTGGAATAGTCCAGCTAAGAAATGTCAAGAGGAAATTTAAAAACAGTCTCGGAACGGAGGTGCCCGGAAGGGTTTTCAGACGCGTTAGCGGCTGAATAACCCTTCCCTGGTTGGGGCACCGAAGTGCAGAGACGGTACTGGAATAGGAGGATTGTCACATGATAAGAAATCAGGAACTCACAAAGGAAGTCTGGATACCCCATCGGGCGGATCCATACGTATGCCGGCATGGGGACGGCACCTATTATTTCACGGCAACCGTGCCGAAATATGACTGTATTATAATACGGCAGAGCAGACAGCTGGAAGCGCTGGCAGACGCGGAGGAAAGGGTTATCTGGACCAGACATGAGAACGGTGCCATGGGAGCCCATATCTGGGCGCCGGAACTGCATTATCTGCAAGGGAAATGGTATATTTATTTTGCTGCCGGGAATGCGGAGGACAAATGGAGAATCCGTCCTTATGTACTATCTTGTCAGGGACAGAATCCGTTTACGGACCCATGGGAAGAGATGGGGCCCATGCAATGCGCTGAGGAAGACGAATTTTCGTTCAGGGCTTTTTCTCTGGATGGTACCATTTTTGAAAATAAGGGCGATTTTTATTATGTATGGGCGGAAAAAGTGGGGGTTGGCAGGATGATTTCCAATCTGTATATTGCCCGTATGGAATCCCCGGTGAAGCTGGCCACGGTGCAGGTGCTTCTGTCCACGCCTGACTATGACTGGGAGCGCAGGGGATTCTGGGTGAATGAAGGGCCGGCGGTTTTAAAGCATGGTGGGAAAATCTTCCTTACTTATTCTGCCAGCGACACGGGAGCCAATTATTGTATGGGAATGCTTTCCATCGACCAGACAGCGGATGTGCTTGATCCCGGCATGTGGCGCAAAAGGCGTCATCCGGTTTTGAAGACGGATAAAGACAAAGGAATCTACGGTCCCGGGCATAATTCGTTTACCGTGGACAATGATGGAGATGCGGTTGTGGTATTTCATGCCAGAACTGTGGCGGAAATTCAGGGAGATCCTCTCAATGATCCAAACAGACATGCCATGATCCGCAATATTGTATGGGGTACAGACGGGGAACCGAAGTTTCTGCTCTAATACGGCGACTGTAATCACAAGACATTGAAATTTTCCAGATAAGCCTAAAGTATTTTACTCCTTTGCCGATAATCTTATTAAGCAATGAAAGGAATACGGAAATTTCAAAATACCTTGTTCCTTGGAAAGGGAGGAATTTAACATGCGTGTTGAAGCATATAACCAGGTCCAACAGATATATCAGACAAAAAAGGTGAACAAATCCCAGCAGGCCGGCCCTATGACGCATGCCGATAAAGTGCAGATCAGCAATTTCGGAAAGGAATTTCAGCAGGCGAAAGCCGCTGTGGCCAGTGCGCCTGATATCAGAGAAGATGTGACGGCTCCCATCAAGGCACGGATACAAAACGGTACTTATGGTGTGGATAATATGACATTTGCGGAGAAGCTGATGAGCAAATTCGATGAGATAATATAGTTAATTTTCGGAAGCGAAGAGACCACAAATTGGAGGCAGGAGTCCCATGGCGAGTTTAATGGAGAACCTTATAGAAGTGCTTGGACGGGAATGCGATGAATATGAGGGGCTTCTGGCTTTGTCTCAGAAGAAGACACAGATTATCGCAGGCGGTGATCTGGAGGAATTACAGAAAATCACGGACGATGAACAGGATTTGGTGAGCAGAGTGAGCAACCTGGATAAGAAAAGGGTTGAAATCACTGCGGATATCGCCAATGTGTTGAACAAGGATGTTGAGACAATGAAACTCTCAAACCTTATCCAGATGCTGGCAGGGCGGTCGGCAGAGCAGGCGAAGCTGGCGGAGGCCCATGACAGGTTGCAGGCGGCGGTGAGGGAACTACAGAGAGTCAATGAGCAGAACAGGGAGCTGTTGGAAAATGCATTGGAAATGGTGGAATTTGAGATGAACCTCCTGCAAGCCATGAAGGCTGCGCCGGAGACTGCCAATTACACCAGGAATGCCTATAATTCCGGTGCGCAGATGGGCGTTACCAACGGCAACTTTGACGCAAAGCAGTAACAGAAAGCGGGCTGCGGGACAGCCGACAACAATCTTTGGAAAGCATTGAGGTGATTGATATGCCATTAATGGGTAGTTTATACGTTGGAGCATCAGGATTACAGACCAGTCAAAATGCGCTGAACACCACAGCGCATAATCTTTCTAATATGGAGACCCGGGGCTATGTAAGACAGCAGGTACAGCAGGGCTCCAAAGCTTATGTCACTCTTTCTACAGATCCCAGAGCCATATCCAACAAGCAATATGGACTGGGTGTCTCTTATACCCGTGTCAAACAAGTAAGGGATTATTTCCTTGACAAAACATACCGCAGGGAATCAGGCCGCAGTATGTTCTATGAAGTGTCCACGGAAGTTATGGAAGAAGTGGAAAGCCAGCTGGGAGAGATGAATGGGGAAGCCTTCCAGAACACGCTGGAAGACTTCTGGACAGCGATTCAGGAACTGGCAAAAGATCCGGCAAGCTCTGTGACCCAGGGACTTTTGGTACAGAGAGCTGAGGAATTTGTTCTGCGTGCCAACGCAGTGTATGACGGCTTGTGTTCGTATCAGGACAACTTAAATGCGCAAATCAAACAGCAAGTTGATAAAATAAATGAATATGGAAAGCAGCTTACGGTTCTGAATGACAAAATCAGAGCAATTGAAGCGGGCAATATTGAGCACGCAAATGACTTGAGAGATACCAGAAACCGCCTCCTGGACGAATTGGCGGAGCTGGCGAATATGAATTTCGGCGAAGATGCCAATGGCAATGTATGGGTGCAGATTGAAGGTGTGGATTTTGTAAAAGGGGACACATACTACAGGATGGAGCTGGATGTGGATACCGCCACAGGTTTTTACACCCCTTTCTGGCCCATGAACGCTACCTTTACTTTAAACGAGAACGGAACCAAGAATTATAATATTGATGGTGCGGAAGTATTCGACTTAACCCACAGGATTTCCACAGACCTGAATACGGATGTGGGCGGACTGAAGGCAATGCTTCTGGCCAGAGGGGATCACAGGGCGGACTATACTGATATTACGGATGAAAAGTATGACTCTGTGTCCCAATCTGTTATTATGAATATCCAGGCGGAATTTGACCAGCTGATTCATGGCGTGGCAGTGAAAGTAAACGAAATTCTTGGAGACGCGGCAGGCGCCAAGACCCTGAAAGCAGGGGAGACATTCATGGCAGTGGATGCCAAGGGAAATCAGGTGACTCTGAAGGCGGGGGATAAATATTGGCCGGCGGATTCCAATGGCTACATGCGCAAGGATGATGGCAGTCCCATCCAGATGTTTGGCAAAATTGCCTCGGATGGTTATCAGAAGGTCACAAGGACTGTGACAGACGCGGCAGGAAATCCCGTATTGGACGCAAACAATAATCCTGTGACGGAAGAATGCTGGATATACAATCCTGAAGTTTTAGTTGGAGTGGACGGCAAACCGGAGACGGAGACACTTTACTCCGTGAAGAATTTGCAGGTGGATCCCGAGTTGGCGCAGAAGCCGGCAATGCTGGGATTCCGTCTTGAGGACGGTTCTGAGGATAAGGCTACCGCAGAGACGCTGAAAGCGGCATTTATGGCGGAAGATTATACTTTGAACCCTAATGTGAAGAAGAAAACCACTTTTGTGGATTATTATACAGATCTGGTGTCACAGATTGCCAACACCGGGTATGTGAATCGAAGAATTTTTGAGAATCAGCAGAATACTCTGGAAGCGACGGACAGTGCCAGGGAGCAAGTAATAGGCGTGTCTTCTGATGAGGAATTGTCCAATATGATTAGATTTCAGAACGCTTATAATGCGTCCAGCCGTTATATTAATGTAGTGGATCAGATGCTGGAGCATCTCTTAAATACACTTGGGGCATAAAAAGGAGGCGTAATCATGTCATCAACATTTTTTGGATTAAATATAGCATATACGGGCCTGCTGGCAAGCAATGCGGCGTTAAATACGACCTCCAACAACATTGCCAACGTTCAGACCGTGGGTTACAGCAGGCAGCAGGTGACGTTACAGGCGGCAAGCGCCCTTAAGGTATTTCAGACATATGGATGCGCCGGCGCAGGTGTGGAGACTCTGGCCATAGAGCGTATCCGCGATGAGTTCTATGATTTCAGATATTGGAACAATAACTCGAAAGTTGGAGAATACGGCCAGAAACAGTATTATATGCAGCAGATAGAGGCATATTTTGACGATAATGGACAAAATGCCGGATTTAAGACGGTTTTTGACCAGTTGATGGTCACAGGATTGCAGGCGTGGATGAACAATCCGGATGACAGCGCCACAAAGCAGCAATTTATCGGATTCGCAGGTTCCCTTGCGGAATATTTTAACGGTGTGGCAGGCAATTTGCAGAAGGCCCAGAAGGATGCCAATCAGGAAATTAAGCTTAAAATAGATGAGATTAATTCCATTGCCGGTGAGATTGCCACATTAAACAAACAGATTAATACCATCGAACTGACAGGCGTTCATGCCAATGAACTGCGTGACAGGAGAGAACTGTTAATTGATCAGCTCTCAGAAATCGTGGATGTGGACGTTCAGGAGATTCCGGTTACTGATAAGAATAATCCTGACAGAGATACTGGCGCCAACAGATATATTGTAAAAATTGCCGGGGGACAGACATTGGTGGACGGAAACGACTACAATGGTCTGGAGTGTGTTGCCAGAAAAGATTATGAAAAAGTGAATAAGTCAGATATTGACGGTTTGTATGATGTATATTGGAGTGACGGGCAGAAGTTCAATCTATATAATGGCGCCATGGGTGGGGCTCTCAAGGGCCTGGTGGATCTCCGAGATGGCAATAACGGCGAGAACTTTTCGGGCGAGATTGTAGATGTGGGCGTTGGGGCCAACGGAAAAAGTACTGTCACCATTGATGTGAAGAAGCATTTCCTTACAGACTTGAATAAATGTAACCTTTCCGACCAGGGGGGTGTGATTAAATTGGAGAATCAGGAATTGAAGTATGATTCCTGGACATATACTGTCAGCTATGATGCCAATGGAGAACCTACTTACAGCTATACCTTTACCATATCAGACAGTTCCAAGAACGGCACGGAGTCCCTTGCCAATAACAAAGTGGGAAAGATGGCCACCATTGGCGCCAGCATCAATTATCAGGGTGTGCCCTATTATATGGCACAGATGAACGAATGGGTGAGAACCTTCTCGCAGAAATTTAATGACATTCTCACAGGCGGGTATTCAGGAACAGAGCCTGGAATTAAGATGTTTACGGGCGGTATGCCTACGGATGACAAGCAGTATACTCTGCCTGATGACAAGAGGTATGATACAGAGAGTTATGAGGCTTATCAGAGCAGGCTGGAGGCGCTGGAGAAGAAATGGAAGGAAGATTATCTGGCTGCCAATCCGGGAGGGGACGCAGATCAGGCATATCAGGGGAATACAGCGGAGCAGGAGAGACTGAGAAAAGAGGCGCAGCTGACCATTTCCGTAGGTTTGGGCGATGTGACAGAGGACAGTTATTACATGCTCACTGCGCTGAACTTGGATATTTTAAACGCCCTTGAACTGGACCCCAGCCGTTTGGCCAATAAGAAAGAGATTGGTGACGGCGTGGAACAGAATGACTTGCTGGAAGACTTGAAAGATTTGGCTACTGATAAGGATAAGATGAGTTTCAGAGGGAGTTCGGCATCGGAATTTCTTCAGTGTATTCTTTCCGATGTTACGCTGAATACCAAGAGAGCCGAAACTTTTTATCAGAGCTTTGCGGACATTGCCTATACGGTTGACACTCAGAGAAATTCCATATCCGGTGTGGATGAAGATGAAGAAGCGATGAATCTGGTGAAGTTCCAGAACGGATATAATCTGGCCTGCAAGATGATACAGACATTGACAGAAGTGTATGACAGGCTGATATTACAAACCGGAGTGTAAGTGATAGGAAGTAGTGATTGTCCCGCTGACGGAAATTTGCGTGTGACTGCCGGATGGAATATGAAATTTGTTCGGCGTCCGGCAGAATTTTGCGGCAAAAGGGAAAACCGTATGTGTGAAGGGAAGAAAATATGAGGATAACAAATAAAATTATACAGAGAAATAATCTATCCAATATCAATACTAATAAAATATATCAGGATAAATTGAGCACTCAAATGTCTACGCAGAAGAAGATTAACCGTCCTTCGGATGATCCGGTGATTGCCATCAGAGCGCTGCGCCTTAGAAGCAACGTGACTGAAATTACTCAATATTACAGTAAAAATATACCTGACGCAGAGAGCTGGCTGAGCGTAACGGAAGCAGGAATCACAAATTTAACCCAGATTATGACCAATATGATTGCCAGATGTGAGAAGGGTTCCAACAGTCCTCTCAAGACTTCTGATCGTGAGATTATTCTGGAAGAGCTCCGTGGTCTGGGAAATGAGGTATATTCCACAGGGGATGCGGATTATGCCGGAAGATATGTTTTTACCGGATTTCGGACAGATACCCCGTTGAGTTTTCTGAAAGAACAGAATATCAAATACACCATTACGGAACAGCTGGACAGCAGCGTGATTGACAGTGTCACCAAGGTAAACATGGGTGATATTCTGGATATTAATTCCAGCAATTACGCAGATATCAATGTGAATGAGAAGGATGTCTATCCGGACGAATGCTATCGAATCAGGCTGTCTTATAACAATTGTTCCTATGATGTGGCTTTTGATTCATTGCAGACAGCTCAGAAGGCACTGTTGGATTTGGCGGGAAATGCGGCATCCGCAATTAACGCAAACCGCGCTGCCAATGACAGCCAGATAGGAAATGTGGATCTGGGCAGTCTGTCCCAGGCCGACGAAGCCACCATTGACGCTGCGGTTCAGGCGGTGATAGCAGATCTTGGCGCTGCGACGCCACCGGACCAGGAGGCAATAGATAAACTGACCAACTGGAAAGAGGACCCGGAAGGGAGCCTGAAGGATCATCTGGCTGCGGTGAATGATAAACTGCGGCAGCAAAATCCGGGAGCAAATCCGGTGATTCAGGTGGGCAAAGAGATTACTTATGAAGAAGTGAATGCGGATTTCGCGAATATCAGCGCAGCTGTGGGCGGAACCTGGGGAGCTGATTGGACCGCAAACCAGACGGATTTTGCAGCCCTTGGTTCTCCGGTGATAGAATTCACAGATGCAAATGGTGAGAAACATGTATGGAAAGGATTTGCGCAAGGTGGAACAAAGCCTGTCAACACTACCACTGATCCGGACACCAATGTCACCACCCATACGGAAGAGGGTGTCATC
This sequence comes from uncultured Acetatifactor sp., assembly GCA_910586435.1. Classification (GTDB taxonomy): domain Bacteria; phylum Bacillota; class Clostridia; order Lachnospirales; family Lachnospiraceae; genus Acetatifactor. The sequence goes on from CAJUGT010000054.1 coordinate 17,508, forward strand.
ACTTTAAGGCATTCTTATGAAGATCCATATGCGTATGCCGCAGAAAATGACGATGCTATTGTGTACGTTCCGGAGACAGGGGAGTTACTGCTTGGCAAGAATCGGTATGATGCCCTGATGAGGACAAAGGATCAGGATAGTACTCCGCAGAATGAAGCAGAAATTCGCGTTACATATGAAAAAAGCAACTGGCAGAAGGGGGATTTGCGTCCCGAACATTATTTTTACTGTACCAGTATAGATGAGAGTAAGGCAGATGCTACGCCCATTACTTATAATGAAAATTATTTGGACATCAAGGCGGAACGCCAGGTGATAGAATATGATGTGGGCTTTAATCAGACCATTCAGGTCAACTCTACTGCGGATGAATGTTTCCAGCACAATATAGGCAGAGAAGTGGATGATATTGTCAACGCCATGCAGGATGTCCTTGATCTGGAAGGTGTGAAGGCCAATATTGAAGCGATTATCAAGGAGCTGAGCGGTGAAAAAGATAAGGATGACGCCGCAACAGCCGATCCTGAAGGGTTGGCAATCCTGAGAAAGCAGTTGGATGCGGTGGATAAGGCGCTGACGTATGCCAAGGATAAGGAACAGAAACTTTTTGAAAAAGGTATTACTACATTTCAGAAGCATATGAGTGACGCGAATTTATGTATTACTGATTGTGGTACCAGAAGGAGCAAGCTTTCCCTGATTAAGAATCGTATGGAGAATCAGAAGACTACTTTTGATACCTTGAAGAGTGAAAACGAGGATGTGGATATCACGGAGGTGGCGATAAATCTGAACAGTGCGGATCTGACCTATAATGCGGCACTGATGGCAACCGGCAAGGTGACACAGAGTACTTTGATTAATTATATTTAGGGATTGGTTTGGACAGTATCATTCAACCATGAAGGAGTTTACGAGTATGAAAATTCAGACTAAGGTGTTTGGCGAAATAGAATTCTCAGAGGAGAAGATCATTACTTTTGTAAACGGTATAGTGGGGTTTCCGGAATTAAAGCGATTTGCGCTGCTTCATGATGAGGAAAAAGGGACGGATGCGGGCATCCGTTTCCTGCAATCCCTGGATGAACCCGGGTTTGCCATGCCGGTGATGGACCCTCTGGTAGTCAAACCGGATTATGATCCCCATGTCAATGACGAATTGTTGGCACAGGTGGGCAATATCACACCAAGCAATCTGCTGGTACTGGTGACAGTGTCCGTTCCGGCGGATTTGACTAAAATGAGTGTGAATCTGCAAGGGCCTGTGATTATCAATGCAGAAGAACATAAAGGCTGTCAGATTATTGTAGAGAACAAAGAATATCCTGTCAAGTTCCCTATCTATGATATCCTGCATGCAGGGGACGGAAAGGCGGGTGCGTAATATGCTGGCATTGTCAAGGAAGAAGAACGAGGCAATCATCATCAGTAATAATGTTGAAGTAACGGTTTTGGAGATAAAGGGAGATCAGGTAAAGATAGGTATTACTGCACCCAAGGAGGTGCCGGTTTACCGCAAGGAAGTATATCTCCAGATTCAGGAGGCCAATCGGGAGGCTGTCAATGGGGATGGTATGGCAGCTTTGAGAAATTTGCTGAAATAAGGAATTATTTATTTCCGGATGGTGCGGAAGTATTAATTTATTTATAAAAGTTTCCGATAAATCAAGTAGATGCAGATAAACGCATTTATTAGGAAGCAAAATAATACAAGGAGGTGGGAAATATGGCAATAGAGCCTATTTCAAGTTTAATGACTGTGCAGGCACAGGGAAGTGCAATCGTACAGAAACCGCAGACACCCGTGCAGACGGAGAAGCCTGAGAGCAGTACCAGCAGCGCCCCAGCTGCGGAGATGGTGGACAGAACGACCGCCGTAGTGGAGAATTCCCAGGAAAAGGGGAATTCAGGTGGTAACGAACAGGGTAAAGATCAGCAGCCGACCCATGAGCAGATACGCAAAGCAGTAGAACGGCTGAATAAGAATCTTGGCAATTCAGAGGCAGTGTTCGGTATTCACGAGGATACGAACCGTGTTACTATCAAGATTGTGGATAAGAACACTAAGGAAGTCATCAAGGAGCTGCCCCCTGAGAAGACGCTGGATATGATTGCGAGGGTATGGGAGATGGCTGGCATCCTGATTGACGAGAGAAGATAGGAAAGGATGGAGTAAGTGTATGGCTATGAGAATCAGCGGTCTGATGTCCGGTATGGACACGGAGACCATCATATCCCAACTGGTGGAGGCCAAGAGGGTAAAGGTAAATAAAGCCGTTAAGGCGCAGAAGTCTTTAAAGTATAAACAGGATGCGTGGAAGACTTTAAATACGCAGATTAACAAGCTGCACAGATCAGCTTTAAGCAATATGCGTTTTGAAAGTGCTTTTATCAAGAAGACAACTAAGGTATCAAACAGTAATAAAGTGTCCGTGATTACCGGTGACGGCGCCATGAACGGCGTTCATAGCCTGCAAGTCAATAACCTGGCGCAGTCAGGCAATTTGACAGGCGGCAAACTGGGCAAGTATGATCAAAAAATCAATGGCGATACCAAACTCAGCGAATTGGGCTATGATGTATCGGGAAAAGGAACAATTGTCGTTGAAAATGGTACCGGTGAGAACAGCCGTACTCCCATTGTAATAGATGAGAGCACAACCGTGAATGATTTTATTGGAGCGCTGCGTTCAACAGGATTGAATGCTAATTTCGATGAAGCCAACAGAAGAATATTTGTGGCATCCAAAGCAGCCGGCACAGAGAATGACTTTAAGATCAGGACATACGCCGCAGGAGAGGCAATGTATGATAGTACCGAAGCAGCGAATGGGGCTAAGGCATTGCAGGCTTTGGGATTGGATTACAGTGAGGGATACAAGAATGAACTGAAAAGTGATATTGGTTCCTTCATTCAGAATGCCAATGCCAGTATGGCAGCGAACTCCGCAGTGAGTGGAGATGATGCTTACATTTTTAATGCGGCCAAGGCGGCAGGTCTTGTTCAAACGGTAGATGTAGGCGGAGGCGTTATGAAAGAGCAGATCCGTACTAATTTATCGGATGAAGACTATGATAAACTGGCGAAAGAAATGTATAAGCAGACAGGACTCACCAATCAGGCTATATGGGATTGGACGGATGGATGGTCAGAACGTGGTCGGAAAATGGATGCTACCGATGCGGTTATTACTTTGGATGGTGTGGAATATACTTCTTCCAGAAACACATTTGAGATAAATGGACTTACCATCAATGTGAATGCTAAGACGGACCCCGGTGAGAGCATTACCATTACCACGGAAGATGACACCAACGGCATTTACGATATGATCAAGGACTTCTTCAAGGAGTACAACGCTCTGATCAATCAAATGGATAAATTGTATTATGCTGATTCCGCCAAAGGATTTGAGCCCCTTCTGGATGAGGAGAAGGACGCAATGTCCGATTCCGAGATAGAGGAGTGGGAGGAGAAGATTAAGGATTCCATTCTCCGCAAGGATACTTCACTGAATACCATCGCCAGTGAGATGAAAAGGATTATGATGGAAGGCGTGAACATGGCGGAGGACGGAGAACCTGAAAAGAAGATGTATCTCTCCCAGTTCGGCATTAATACTCTGGGGTATTTTATTGCGCCGGAAAATGAGAAGAATGCTTACCATATTGACGGTGATTCCGATGATGAGAATACTTCCGGCAACGCAGACAAACTGAAGAGCATGATTGCCAATGATCCGGATACCGTTGTCAAATTCTTTACAAGGCTGTCTAAGAATCTATATGAAGAAATGACGGATATCATGAAGCATACGGACTATAGTTCGGCATATACTGCGTATGACGATATTAAAATGAAAAAGGAGTATGATGATTATACCGTTAAAATAAAAGAATTGGAAGATAAGCTTGCAGATTATGAAGATAAGTGGTATGCTAAATTTGCAGCAATGGAAACAGCAATGGCGAAAATGCAGCAGAACGCCAGTGCGGTAACGTCTTTGCTGGGCGGTGGTATGTAATACTGGCATAACTTCCTGTTCCCAGCTGGACAAATAGTGAAAGGCAGGATGGAACTATGGCATTACCTAACGCGTATGGTCAGTATAATAACAGTAAGATTTTGACGGCATCTCCTGCGGAGTTGACGCTGATGCTCTATGAAGGAGCGATCAAATTCTGCAATATTGCTATCGCCTCAGTGGAACATAAAGACATTGAAAAGGCCCATGAGAACATTCGTAAGACGGAACGCATCATTGATTATTTCCGCCAGACCTTGGATATGAGCTATGCGGTAGCGGAGGATTTTGAACGTGTATACGCGTATTTGAGCCAGAGGCTGGTGGAGGCCAATGTGAAAAAGGATAAGGAAATCCTGGAAGAAGTGAACGTTCATTTGCGTTCCATGCGGGATACATGGAAGGAAGTCATGAAGAAGAGTAAGGAGCAGGGTACATGACGGGAAATTATCTGACTCTTTTAGAGGAAAGTCTCAAGAGGAAGCTGCAGGTTATGGCTGAAGTTCAGGCATATAATTTGCGCCAACAGGAGATTTTCCAGGATGAAGAAGCTCAAATTGAAAAGTTTGATGAGTATGTGGCGGAAAAGGAAGTTCTGATTGAAAAACTGAATTCTCTGGACAATGGTTTTGAGCGGCTGTATGAAAAGGTGGCAGAGGAACTGAAGGAGAACAGGGAGCAATATGCCAAACAGATTAAGGCTTTGCAGAAACTGGTGACAGAGGTTACGGATGCCAGTGTAGCCATTCAGGCCCAGGAAGCCCGCAATAAGAAGCTGATAGAAGAATTCTTCAGAAAAGAGCGAGATGGTATCCGTATGAACCGTAAGACTACCAGAGCGGCCCTTGATTATTACAAAAATATGAGTAAATCCGCTGTGGTGATGCCCCAGTTTATGGATAATAAGCAGTAGGAAATGGCGTGAGAAGGCCGGGAATCCGTATTTTATCGGAATTCCTGGCCTTTTTTGTCCTGAAGCGGTTTTCTGTGGTGTTGTTAATTTCTGGGAGGGGTGTTTTGAGATAAGGGGATGGTGGGAAAAGGGATAGGGGGAAAGGGACGGCGTCCGGTGCTGTCACGTACCCCCCATGCACCGGACGCCTGTTTTTCTGAAGGTTTAATAAGACCTTAGCCTGTTTCTTAAAGGTTAAGAGTTATTTTAGACTGCCTCTTGAATGTTTACATTATCTATGCCATTGCTCATTTTCCTGGCGTTTCTCCGGCAGGAATAACAGGGCGGCGGCAAGTATGCCGTCTGTAAGGATAACGGTCTGCCCGCATATCGTAACGGGGGATTCTTCATAGGGGACTTTGGTGCTTATTTTCCATCATATTTGTTAAGGATTTCATCGGCTTCACTTTGCTTCATATTCCCAAGTTTCACTTGTTCTGAGCAGAAAGGTTTGACATCGGAAAGTAATTCCTCTACATTTTCATAAGGACCGAATGTCACTTCCTCGCCGTTGGATAGGAAAATAGCAAGGCTTATAGCTTTTTCAGAAATCCCAAGTTCCTCATCTGTTAATGGCTCAAAGGTTGTTCCACCGTCCATGCTGTAATAAGATTTGCCGTCTTATGTATTAACATAGGACAACATTGTTTTTGCTTCTTATAGGATATGCCAATGGGGTTATCATTCGATTTGTCATTTGATATGTATTTGTCGCATTCTATTTGGTCTTTCATAATAACATTTGTGGGAATACAGGAGGCTGGCATGGGGGAAGTTTTTTGAAGGTATTTGAAAGTTCTCTTAGAACGGAGGCGGAAGTCACCGTTTACAAAAGAATAGGCACAGCAGTTTTGCGTTTTAGAGTGTGCTTGAAAGCCATAGAACAAGCACTTCAGGCACTATTGGGACTGGACAAAAACTATACTTTCCTGAAATTTGGAAAAAAAACAAAAAAATTGTTGACAAGATGTTGGACAGTGTGCTATTATAAAAACCTACTGCACGAGGTAATAACTTAGAAGCAGTTAAAGAAAAAAGATTTAAAAAAGTTTGAAAAAGTTGTTGACAAGATTTGGAAAGTATGATATCCTATCAGAGTTGCTGGTGAACACAACACAGTAACAAAAAAGAATTGAAACGAAGGCACCTTGACAAATAAACAGTAACGCAGCCCTGAAAATTCAAGAGA
>CAJUGT010000055.1 GCA_910586435.1 uncultured Acetatifactor sp.
GTCCTGAAAGCGGCAGGATTCAAGGTGGGACGATATATTTCACCGGTTATTTTTGAATACAGGGAGCGGATTCAGGTGAACGACCGCATGATTACAAGGGAAGCGCTGGGCCGGAATATGGAGCGGATTAAAAAAATCTGTGAGGAGATGACGGCGGATGGCTTGCCTCATCCCACGCCTTTTGAGATAGAGACGGCGCTGGGATTTCTGTATTTTGAGGAAAAAAAATGTGATATTGTGGTGCTGGAGACTGGTATGGGAGGCTTGTCAGATGCCACAAATGTGATAGAAAATACTGCCGTGGCCGTGATAACTTCCATCAGTATGGACCATATGAAATTTCTGGGAGGCACATTGGAAGAAATTGCGGCACAAAAGGCAGGAATATTGAAAGAAGGCTGCCCTGTAGTGACGGCGGAACAGAAGCCGGAAGTGATGGAGGTGATTTGCGGGAAAGCCCGGGAGGCGGGCTGTTCTCTGACTGTTGCGGCATTGGAAGGAGCGTCCCATGTGCGTTATGGCCTGGAAAAGCAGTCTTTTGATTACAAGGGGATGAAAAAACTGGAGATAACCCTGGCAGGTCAGTATCAGATTGACAATGCGATTCTGGCCCTGGAGACTTTATGGCGGCTTAAGGACGCGGGATTTCCTGTGGAAGAAGCAAATCTCAGAAAAGGATTTGCCCAGGCCAAATGGCCTGGAAGGTTTACCGTGGTGGGAAGGAAACCCTATTTCATCGTGGATGGAGCGCACAATGAGGATGGGGCCAGGCGTCTGGCACAGTCTGTAATGTCTTACTTTCCCAATCGGAAAGTCATCTTCATCATGGGGGTGTTCAGGGATAAGGAGTATGAGAAGATAATAGGCCTGACACATGGGCTGGCGGATCAGATTATTACGGTTGCGGCGCCTGGAAATCCAAGGGCTCTGCCCGCCTATGAACTGGCAAGGGAGATTTCTTTGGCGCATCCAAAAGTGACAGCGGCTGACAGTTTGGAGGAAGCGGTGGAAATGAGCTATCTGTTGGCGAAACCGGAGGATGTGATTCTGGCTTTCGGTTCTCTCTCTTTTTTGGGGAGGATAATGGAGATTGTGGGGAAGCGGAATCAGAACTGAGCGAGATAAAATGTCTACTGCGAAACTGCATTGGGAAAGGGAGCGAAATAAAATGGTAAATCAGGATAAAATAAAAGAGGCGGTAAAGCTGCTTTTGGAAGCGATTGGTGAAGATCCTCTCAGGGAGGGATTATTGGATACTCCGGACCGGGTCGCCAGAATGTATACGGAGATTTTCTCAGGAATGGACACGGATGCGGCAGAGCCTTTGGCCCGGGTATTTGCGGTGGAGCATAATGAGATGGTTCTGGAAAAAGATATAGGATTTTACTCCATGTGCGAACATCATATGCTGCCCTTTTATGGAAAGGCTCATATTGCCTATATCCCTGAAGGCAAGGTATTGGGATTGAGCAAACTGGCCAGAGTGGTGGAGGTTTATGCCAGAAGATTGCAGATTCAGGAGCAGATGACAGGGCAGATTGCGGACGCCATAATGAGATACCTTGCGCCGCAGGGCGTCATGGTGGTGCTTGAGGCGGAACATATGTGCATGACCATGCGGGGAATCAAGAAACCGGGAAGCAGGACAATCACCATTGCCAACAGAGGCGTTTTTGAGGAAAACGCCCTGTTGCAGGACAGAGTGATACAAATGATAAAAATGGATTGAGGAGGAGGGGCATTGGATCGGATTGACAGAATATTAGCACATGCGCTTTTCCGGGAGTACCTGGAGAAAAACAGGAAGGCGGAGAAGGACAGAATATTTTGCAGGCATGAGATGACTCATTTCCTTGATGTGGCCAGGATTGGCAGGATTATCAATTTGGAAGAGGGGCTGGGCGTGGCAGAGGAACTGATATATGCGGCTGCTCTTTTACATGATATTGGAAAACATCTGCAATATTCCCAGGGGATACCTCATGAGAAGGCGGGGGCGGAACTTGCGCCGGAGATTTTAAGGGACTGTGGTTTTGATGAGAAGGAGACAGGAGAGATTGCGGAAGCGATTATGAGTCATAGAACCCCTTCCGTTTCCCGGGAAAGAGGGCTTCGGGGAATCTTATATCGTGCGGACAAGGCCAGCCGTCTCTGCCTTGGCTGTCCCGTGATTGCGGAATGCCATTGGGAGGAAAAACAGAAGAATCAGACGCTGTTGTATTAGAACGTGCCGGGGGAGAAATCTGCCGGATGCATATTGTTGGGATAATGTTGAGCTAAGGTCACTGACACAATAAGGAAATTATCAGCATAAGGAAATTATCAGGATAAGGAATTATCAGGCTAAGGAAGCGTATGGGACAGGAGAAGAAGATGAGAATCAGAAACAGAGAATTTCAGACACAAGGCCACACTTATGTTATGGGAATACTGAATGTGACACCGGACTCTTTTTCCGATGGGGGAAGGTGGAATGACAGGGACAGGGCTCTCAGACATGTGGAAGAGATGATAGCGGAAGGCGCGGACATCATTGACATTGGGGGGGAATCCACTCGTCCGGGCTATACGCTCCTGCCCGTGGAGGAAGAGATTGAAAGGGTTGTGCCTGTGATAGAGGCGGTGAGGGGAACTTTTGATGTGCCCATATCCATAGATACTTACAAAGCCCAGGTGGCAAAGGCGGGAATTATGGCCGGAGTCCATCTGATCAATGATATATGGGGACTGAAATATGAAGGAAATATGGCGGCGGTGATAGCGGAAAGCGGACTGCCCTGCTGCCTGATGCACAATCGAAAGAACATGGAATATGAATCATTTGTGGATGATGTATGCCAGGATTTGGAGGAAAGCGCCCAATTGGCGCTGAAGGCGGGAATTGACCCAGGAAAACTGATTCTGGACCCGGGAGTGGGATTCGCCAAAAGCTATGAACAGAATCTTGAAATAATACACAGCCTGGAGAGGCTAAAAAAGCTGGGGTATCCCCTGTTGTTGGGGTGCAGCCGAAAGTCCGTCATTGGCCTTACACTGGATTTGCCTGCGGATGAGAGACTGGAAGGCACCCTGGCCACAACAGTGTGGGCGGCTGTGAGCGGATGCATGTTTGTACGGGTCCATGACGTAAAAGAAAACGTAAGGGCCATCAAAATGATGGAGAAAATAATAAATATACACTGAAGCGAAGAGACGGAACTTATAAAAATCAGTCTCGAAGCGTAAGCCCCCGGAAAGAATTTCAGACACGCAAGTGGCTGAACATTCTTTCCAAGGTAAGGGGGGCGGAAGCGAAGAGACGGAACTTATATAAAAAATCAGTCTCGAAGCGCAAGCCCCCCGGAAAGAATTTCAGACACGCAAGTGTCTGAACATTCTTTAAAGAGTAAAGGGGGCTGAAGAGAAGAGACGGAACTTATATAAAAAATCAGTCTCGAAGCGCAAGCCCCCGGAAAGAATTTCAGACACGCAGGTGTCTGAACATTCTTTCCAAGGTAAGGGGGGCGGAAGCGAAGAGACGGAACTTATATAAAAAATCAGTCTCGAAGCGTAAGCCCCCGGAAAGAATTTCAGACACGCAAGTGTCTGAACATTCTTTCCAGAGTAAGGGGGGCGGAAGCGAAGAGACGGAACTTATCATAGAAAGGAAACTTATAAAATGTATTCGGAATGGGCGAGGGATGAGATTCATATAAAGGGGCTGGAAATATTTGCCCATCATGGTGTGTTCCCGGAGGAGACAAAGGAAGGACAGACATTTTATGTCAATGGCGTTTTATATCTGGATACCAATGGGGCAGGACGTTCTGACATGCTTGAGAATACGGTGGATTACGGGGAAGTGTGTCATTTTATAGATGAATGGATGCGGGAAAACACCTGCCTGCTGCTGGAAGCGGTGGCCAGGAAGCTTTCAGACACGCTCCTGTTAAGGTATCAAATGCTTTCGGCACTGGATCTGGAAATCGTCAAGCCTTCCGCGCCCATTGGGCTTCCCTTTGATTCGGTGTCTGTGAAGATACATCGGCAATGGCATAAGGTCTATTTGGGGATTGGTTCCAACATGGGAGATCGGGAAAAGTATCTCAACGACGGAGTGAGGGCTTTGAGAGAGTATCCTGGAATCGAAGTGACCAGGGTTTCGGCGTATATGGTTACGGAACCTTACGGAGGAGTGAAACAGGAAGACTTCCTGAACGGCGCCCTGGAGATAGAGACCATTCTTGGCCCCCAGGAATTGCTGGAGGCATTGCATGAAATAGAACAGAAAGCCGGGAGGGAGAGAACCATACACTGGGGGCCGAGGACGTTGGACTTGGATATTCTCTTCTATGACAGGCTGCTTTATGAAAGCAATGATTTAATAATTCCACATCCGGATTTGGAGAATCGGGAATTTGTCCTCCTGCCCTTGCGTGAGATTGCGCCTAACTGGCGACACCCTGCCACAGGAAAGACAATCATGGGACTTCTGAAAGAAATTGGCGTGAAAACTCCCGCAAATGTCACGAGCATCTGACTGGAATAAATTTTCAAACACGCTCTAATGCAGATGTGGTATGAGATACCTGCCGGCGGCGTCTGCGCAGAGGCCGGTAAAGAGCCCTGTGAGGATACCGCCAAGGAGGAAATAGGGCAGAAAACCCAATATGCCAGGCGTTGCCGTGATGGCCAAGGCCACTGCCAACTGTCCCATATTGTGGGCGATTCCCCCTGTGGCTCCGGTGAGACAGGTAAATCTTCCATGCAGCAGTTTCATGATAAAAAACATCACAAGCAGGCTTAACAATCCTCCTGCCAGGCTGTAGACCAGGGACAGAGCCTGGCCAAATAACAGGGTGGAGAGCAGGATTCTGGCCAGAAGTACAGAGAGCGCATGGGACAGGCTGTAGTGTTTTAGAAGAATCAGAGTGATAATGTTCGCAAGTCCCAATTTAATGCCCGGAATGGGAACCAGAGGAGGTACTGCGCTTTCTATGGCATATACTGCCAGAGATATGGTGGTAAAAAGTGCCAGAAGGGTCAGTTTTTTCACAGACATAAAAACACTCCTTTACAAATTAATAGGTTATGACATCTGGTGCTGCTTCGGTATCGTCTGCCGGGCGCAGCAAGATGACAACCTGGTTCGGCAGGCAGGTAATGGGGAGCATGGAATCCTTGATAAAACCCTGTCCCACACATAGTTTGTCAGGACAGCTTGCGGATACAATGCCAATGCTGCCGGGACGGACTTCAATTTCATTGTATTCCCCCTTTGGACCCTGAAGAGTGATAGTGTAATTCTCCTGTACACTATAAAGAGGTATGCTTTGGAGCAGCTGGCCGGATTGATAGATCTGCGCAGTATAAGTATGGCTGTTGGGATGGGGCAGCAGGGCAATGAGGCTGCAAAGAGCCAGCAGGAAGAGCAGAGACGCAATTATTATGGCATTTTTTTTTGATTTGTGATATGGTGTATTCAAAGATATCACCTCTTTTCAGATTCGTATGGATTACCAAAATATTTTCTTGCCACGAAGAAAAGCTTTATGAGGTAAAGTATAACAAAAAGGAAGGGTAAAATGAAGTTTTTTTTTAGAATATTCCAGGTCTGTATTGTAATTCTGCTGTGTGGGGGCTGTGGCAGGGAAATGCCGGTTGCCCGGAATTATGTGGATACGGCTATGGGTACGGTGATTCGTCTGGGGCTATATTGCGCCCAGGAAGAAGCCGCGGATAACTTTGTCCATAAAGTCATGGAACTTCTTGAGGATTTAGAGCAGGAGAGCCTTTCCTGGCGGAGTGAAACTTCTGAAGTATATGGAATAAACAGTGGGGCCGGAAGCGCGGAGGGAGTTCTTCTGACGGAGGAATTGGCTGCTTTGCTGAGAGAATGCATGGAGCTTTCAGAAGCATCCGAGGGAGCCTTTGATGTCACCATAGGCGCTCTGACAGGTCTGTGGAACATGGATCAGCTGGCGGCGGGCATGGAAGCGGATGAAATTCAGTTACCTTCTGAGGAAATGGTGGCCCGGGCGCTGCGGCGGTGCGGATATGAGGCTGTCAGGCTGGAAAGAGGGCAGGACGGAGAAGAGAGGATATATTTGCCGGAGGGGATGGCGATTGATTTGGGAGCCTGCGGAAAAGGCTATGCTCTGACCAAAATCCTGCCGTTGCTGGATATGGAACCCGAAATCACAGGAGCGGTGGTGGCAGTGGGAGGCAGCGTGCTCACATACGGAGTAAAACCGGATGGTACAAGTTGGAAGGTGGGAATAACGGATCCCTTTGACGCAGCTTCCTTTATTGGAACGCTGTCTTTGGACGGGCAATGGTGTGTGTCCACTTCGGGGGATTATGAGAGATATGTGGAGGTTGACGGAGTGCGATACCACCATATTTTGGATGCGGGCACAGGGTATCCCGCCCGCAGTGGGGTGAGAAGCGTTACTGTTTTATCCAGGGACGGCCTGGCGGGGGACAGCCTTTCCACGGCCTGTTTTGTCTTGGGACCGGAAAAAGGGATGGAGCTGGCGGCGTCCTATGGGGCGGAGACATTGTTTGTAATGTGGGACGGAGAGCTGATACTGTCAGAAGGAATGAAGGAATATTGGACCGGGAAAATGGGGTAATTGTTTATGGGGGGAACGGAGGAATGTATATGGAAGAAAATGAATTTATCCATGTGGATGAGGGGACTCTGAAGGTGATAGACGAGAAAATGCCGCCGGAAGAGGAGCTTCAGAATCTGGCGGAATTTTTCAAGGTTTTTGGGGATGGAACCCGACTGAAGATTTTGTATGTGCTGTTGAGCGCCGAAATGTGCGTATATGATATTGCGGCGGTTCTGGGTATGTCCCAATCAGCGATTTCTCATCAGCTGCGGGTGTTAAAGCAGATGGACCTGGTGAAAAACCGCCGGGAGGGCAAGACCATTTTTTATTCCCTGGCGGATTCTCATATTGTTACAATTCTCAGCCAGGGACAGGATCATATTGAAGAATGAGGGAAGTCTATTTTATGTCGGTGGAGGGCATAAAGGTTTCATAAGTTGGACTTCCCAGTCTGGAATGATACAGCATTTTTTCGTCTCCAAAGACCTGGAAATACACATATTGGGAGGTCATATTGATATTGGTGAAATTTCCCTCGCCCAGAACCCATTCATTGCTGCCGTCCGCGTACATTGCCTTTAATTGAGGGGTAGCCGCATGATTCTTCTGATAGTAGATATAACCATATCCTACATTGAAACAATCCACTCTGTCGTCGGTGAGCTTTTCGTCGGTTCCCAGAGAGAGGGAATAGCGGTAGAGCTTGTAGTTATCAGAAATATTCATGTAATATACATAGTCCCCTTCTACAACAGGATTCCAGACGGAGCCTTCCCAGATGACACGATCGGAATCTGTTGATGTATTGAGCTGGTGCAGATAATGATCATTATGACCGGTGTAATAAATCAGCCCGTTGACGGCGCATGCGGGGGTTATGGGATAATCGGTCAGTTCTATTTTTTCTGAGCTGTCAATTTTGAGCTTGTAAAAAGAGTCCTTGGAACTGGTATTGGTCATAAGATAGAGGTAATTGTTCACCAGTTGGCCTGAAATGACCAAATCCCTGCACAGGGCAGTATCCTTGCTGCCGTCTAATTTACATCGGTTAAAGGATTTCGTCCCTTTGATTTGGGGGTATCTGGTGTCGGAGGCCAGGCTGCCGGTGTGAAAATAGTACAGATACTTGCCCCCTGCCAGGAGATTGCGTCCGGCCATGGAGTTTAGACGGCGGAGATTGCTTTCGTCGGGAGCCATGGAGAAGATACCCCCGTTTTGTCTGGGATTGACGAAATATACTGTGCCGTCATATTCGCAGAAAAGTCCGTCATTGTATAGATTGCCGGCAGTATTGCCCACAGTGCCTTCGGGGTTCATTACGATACGGCTTGCCAGGACTGACCAGGCAATAAAGGCGATGATTAGGATTCCGGCCAGTACGGCCAAAGAAATTCTGATTGTTTTTTTCATAATAGTAAAATCCTTTCACACATTCTTTCTTTCTATTTTACACCCCTTTTTACTTGCTATCAAGATTGTTTTGGTATAAGATAGAAAAAAGCGTTGAAGTGGTTACTGAGAACAAAGCGAACAGTGACTTGAAGCGGACAAAGTGAAAAGCCGAAGAACAAAACGGGGATGGAGAAAAAATGGATTTAAGTGAATTGCGCAGGAAAATTGACAGTATTGATGAACAGATTGTGTCGTTATATGAAGAGCGGATGGAAGTCTGCGGGCAGGTAGCGGAGTATAAGATTAACACGGGGAAAAAAGTCTTTGACAGGCAGCGGGAGGCGGAAAAGCTCACGAAGGCGGCTGCGCTGGCACACAATGATTTCAATGCTCAGGGGGTCAAAGAACTGTTTGAACAGATTATGTCCATGAGCAGAAAGCTCCAATATCAATTGCTGACGGAGAAAGGGAGCCAGGGGAAGCTGCCTTTTATCGGGGTGGACGAGCTGGATACAAGGAAAGCCAGGGTGGTATTTCAGGGGGCTGAGGGCGCTTATTCCCAGGCGGCAATGGTAAGCTATTTCGGTGACGGGGTGGACAGCTTTCATGTGGACACATTTCGGGATGCCATGGGAGCAATCGAGGAGGGCAGCGCGGATTTCGCAGTGCTTCCCATAGAAAATTCCACTGCGGGCATTGTGAATGAGATATATGATTTATTGCAGGAATATGAGAACTATATTGTGGGAGAACAGATTATTAAAATTGAGCATTGCCTGTTAGGGGTTCCGGGGGCGGTATTGGAGGATATCAAAACTGTTTACTCCCATCCACAATCCCTTATGCAGAGCGGAAAATATCTGGCAAACCATGACTGGAGGCAGATTAGTATGCAGAATAACGCGTTTGCGGCCAGAAAAGTGGCCCAGGACCAGGACAGGACACAGGGGGCCATCGCCGGTGAATACGCCGCAAAAGTGTATGGATTGCATGTATTGAAGAAGGGAATTAACAATTCTGAGGCAAATTCCACCAGATTTATCATTGTAACCAACCAGAAAATCTTCAGGAAGGACGCCAAAAAGATTAGTATATGTTTTGAGATACCTCATGAAAGCGGTTCCCTTTACCATATGTTGTCCCATTTTATTTATAACCGTCTGAATATGACCAAGATTGAAAGCCGCCCTGTGGAAGACAGGAATTGGGAATATCGGTTTTTTATTGATTTTGAGGGAAATCTTGCCCAAAGCGCTGTCAAAAATGCTTTGCGGGGGCTGCGGGAAGAGGCCAGAAACATGAAGATACTGGGGAATTACTGATATGAGAGAAGAAGAATTGATTGTATACAGGACGTTGCGGGATGGGGAGCTGCTTCAGGACATGGCATGGCTTATGAGCCATTACATGGAGGCGGAAGAGGGGAAGGACACTGACGGCACACTGGAAAATATGCGAAGAAAATTCCATGACTGTATTCACAGACTGGTGGAAGAGGCAGGAAACTATGGATTTCACGGGAATCTGTGGCATTGTTATCTGGCAAACTTTTTGGTGAATCATGAGAACAGTTACAGTCATTGCTGTGAAATGCAGGGGGAAGTCAAAGGAAGCATAAATGATGCGGTGCTTCATGACATTGTGATTTTCAAGGAATTCTACGATTATGATTTTTCACCTCTGTGTGAAAAACTTCATGTGGATACGTTTTCCATGATAGAAAATTACACCGGTTCTTATTATGAGGACCTGGGGTTCGGAAAGTCGGGACGTGCGGCGAGCAAGGTATATAATACGAGAATATGCGCGCGTATCTGTGAACTGGCGGAGAAATTTTGTCAGAATCATACGCCGGAGGAGATGAAGGATACATTGACGCAGTTCTATAAGGAATATGGGGTGGGGAAATTCGGCCTTCACAAGGCGTTTCGCATTGTCCATGATACCAGTATTGAACCCATCCGCAATATTGCCCATGTGAGCCTGGATGATTTGGTGGGGTATGACCTGGCGAAGAAAAAGCTGATAGAGAACACAGAGGCTTTTGTATCCGGGAAAAAAGCAAATAACTGTCTGCTTTACGGGGACGCGGGTACCGGCAAATCCTCCTGCATTAAGGCCATTGCCAATGAATATTATAGCAGGGGGCTCCGAATCATAGAGGTCTACAAACACCAGTTTCAATGTCTCAATCAGGTGATCGGCCAGATTAAGAATCGTAATTACAAATTTATCATATACATGGACGACTTAAGCTTTGAGGAGTTTGAAACAGAATATAAATATTTGAAAGCGGTTATTGAAGGAGGATTGGAGAGAAAACCGGAAAACATATTAATCTATGCCACATCCAATCGTCGTCACCTCATTCGGGAGAACTATGGGGATAAGGAAGAGATACGGCAGGATATGCATACGGGCGATACGGTGCAGGAGAAGCTTTCGCTGGTGTATCGTTTTGGTGTGACCATATATTTTGGCGCGCCGGATAAGAGGGAATTCCAGGAAATTGTGAAGGCGCTGGCAAAGCGGAACAATATTCAAATGCCTGAGGAAGAGCTGCTATTGGAAGCCAATAAATGGGAGCTGTCCCATGGCGGTTTGTCCGGCAGGACGGCGCAGCAGTTTATTGATTATTTGTCAGGAACCCGTGGCTGAGGAGAGGAAGCTGCGGGAAATCAGGGATTTGATTGGTGGGAGGGCGAATGTAAATGAGTGTCAGGACTTTTGCGGCCATTGATGTGGGAAGCTATGAGCTGACCATGAAAATATTTGAATTTTCGGGCAAAAACAATATGCGGGAAATAGATTGTATCGGCAGACGGCTGGACCTTGGCTCCGATACTTTTGCCAATGGCAAAATTGGCAGGGAAAAAATGGATGAACTTTGCAGGACCTTAAAGGAATTCTCTGAAATTATGCGTTCTTACAAAGTGGAAAATTATAAGGCATATGGAACCAGCGCCATTCGAGAAACGGAGAATACCACCATTGTGCAGGATCAGGTTGCGCAGCGGACGGGGATAAAAATAGAGATATTGAGTAATTCCGAGCAGCGTTTTCTGGATTATAAATCCGTGGCCTCCAAGGGAGAGAGTTTTCGCAAGATTATAGAGGAGAAGACAGCCATCCTTGACATTGGCGGTGGCAGTATTCAGCTCTCTCTCTTTGACAATGACACTCTGGTTTCCACCCAAAACCTGCGCCTGGGAGTTCTGCGCATTCAGGATTACCTGAACCGTTTCGCGCCCAAAAGCTTTCGCACGGAAAGTCTGATTAACGAAATGTCCATGGCTCAGTTGGGAACCTATAAAAAATTATATCTGAAAGACAGGGAGATAAAAAATCTGATTGTGGTGGATGAATACATCTCTCCCTGGGTGGTGCGCACCAGGGGGAAGGAGGGAAAATTCCTTTTGGAGGAGGCGGATTTTGAGTCTTTTATGGAAACGCTCAGATCAAAAAGTCCTGCCCAGGTAGCAGGTCTGATGGATATACCGGAAGAAAGGGTTCCTCTGGTATTTATCAGCGCCATACTGACCAAGAATATAGCGGTGCTTATGGGGGCACAGTGCATCTGGGCGCCGGGTGTTACTCTCTGTGACGGGATTGCTTACGAATATGCTGAGAAAATTAAGATGTTCCGGGGAGAGCATGATTTTGAACAGGATATTGTGGCCTGTGCCATGAATGTGAGCAAACGCTATATGGGGAGCAGGAAGCGTTCCGAGACTCTGGAAAATATTACCACAACCATATTTGACAGCATGAAAAAGGTCCACGGCCTTGGAAAGAGGGAGCGATTGTATCTGAGGCTGGCAGCAATTCTATATGATTGCGGGAAATATGTCAGCATGACCAATATAGGGGAGACTTCCTATCAAATTATCATGGCCACAGAAATTATCGGATTGTCCCATGTGGAGAGGGAGATTGTGGCAAATGTGGTACGTTTTAACCACAGTAAATATATATATGACTTGCAGCAGGCGGGGGCGGAAGGGCTGGATGAGGCTTCCTTTCTGGTAGTGGCCAAGCTGACGGCAATTCTGCGTATGGCAACCGGTCTGGACCGGAGCCATAAACAGAAACTGAAAGGACTGAAGGCTTCTTTGACGGACAACAGGCTGGTACTCACGGTGGATACACAGGAGGACATTACGCTGGAAAAAGGAAATTTTGAGAGACGGGGGGAATTCTTCCAGGAGGTGTTCAGTGTGGAACCGGTGTTAAAACAGCGGAAAATTTTTTAAAGGCATCGGAATATTTGTTCGCACAGGCTAAAGAGTCCAGGTAAGAAATGTCAAGAGGAAATTTAAAAACAGTCTCAAAACGCAGGTGCCGGAAGAAATTTCAGACACGAAAGTGGCTGAAGATTTCTTCCCTAGTCAGGGCACCGTAGTGTAGAGACGGTACTGGAATAGGAAAGAATTTAGCAAGAGGTGTGGTTATGGGTGAAATTAATTTTCTGAATCCGAAATATTATACAAACAGGGAAATGAGCTGGCTTTTATTTGACCACAGGGTGCTGGAAGAGGCCAGGGATAAAAATATTCCCCTATTTGAGAGGTTAAAGTTTTTAAGCATTACAGCTTCCAATCTGGACGAATTTTTTATGATAAGAGTGGCGTCTCTTCGGGATATGGTGAACGCCAGGTATCAAAAGCAGGATATTGCGGGTCTGACGCCGGCGCAGCAGTTAGAACAGCTCAATACCGCCATTCACAACCTGGTGGATTTACAATATTCCACATACAACCGTTCCCTTGTGCCGCAGCTTCGCCAGAATGGAATGCAAATCATCGGCAGGCATGAGGAGCTCACAGAGGAAGAGGCGGATTTCGTGGATAAGTATTTTGAGGAAATTGTATATCCCGTACTTACGCCCATGGCACTGGATTCCTCACGGCCTTTTCCTTTGATTAGAAACAAGACACTGAATATTGCGGCGCTGGTACATAAGAAGAACAGCAGAGAAGACCTGGAATTTGCCACGGTGCAGGTGCCCGGGGTACTCAGCCGAATTGTGGAGCTGCCGACGGAGGGAAAGGGAAAGAAAGTCATTCTGCTGGAAGAAATTATTGAGCGGAATATTCAGAAGCTTTTTATGAGCAATGATATTGTGTGCGCTTATCCGTTTAGGATTATGCGAAACGCCGATTTAACCATTGCGGAGGATGAGGCGGCGGATCTGTTAAAAGAAATCGAGAAGCAGGTCAAGAAGCGTCAGCGAGGGGAAGCAATCCGACTGGAGGTTGAGGCGGGCTGTGACAAGAGACTCTTGAAAATATTAAGGGAGGAGCTGCATATCGAAGAAGAGAATATCTATGCCATTGACGGTCCGCTGGATTTGACCGTTTTGATGAAGCTCTATGGCATGGATGGCTTTCAGCACTTGAAGGCTCCGAAGTTTCTGCCGCAGCAGGTCCCGCAGCTGCCGGCAGGCTGTGTGATATTTGATGAGATGAAAAAGGGTGATATTTTACTGCATCATCCTTACCAGACCTTTGAACCGGTGGTGGATTTTATTCGTCAGGCCGCCAAAGACCCGGAGGTGCTTGCCATCAAGCAGACATTGTATCGTGTGAGCGGCAATTCACCGATTATAGCGGCGTTGGAGAAGGCGGCGGACAATGGCAAACAGGTGACGGTACTTGTGGAACTGAAAGCCAGATTTGACGAGGAAAACAATATTGTATGGGCCAAAAAGCTGGAAAAAGCGGGTTGTCATGTCATATATGGGCTGCTGGGACTGAAGACCCACAGTAAAATCACATTGGTTGTGCGCAGGGAGGAAGACGGCATTCGACGTTACGTACATCTGGGGACGGGAAATTATAATGATGCCACCGCCAAGCTGTATACGGACATTGGACTTATGACATGTTCCGAGGCCATCGGAGAGGATGCCACAGCGGTGTTTAACATGCTGTCCGGGTATTCCGAGCCCCTGGTGTGGAACAAGCTGGCATTGGCGCCTCTGTGGCTGAAGGACAGATTTCTGTACCTGATTGACAGGGAGAAAAAATATGCCCAATCCGGCAGACCTGCCCGCATTATAGCCAAAATGAACTCACTTTGCGACAGGGATATGATAGCGGCGCTATATGAGGCCAGTGCCGCAGGGGTGAAGATTGATTTGATCGTGCGTGGTATCTGCTGTCTGAAAACGGGAATCAAAGGGGTGAGCGAGAATATCACAGTGCGTTCTATTGTGGGGAATTTTCTGGAGCACAGCCGCATTTTCTATTTTGAGAATGACGAACATTACGAAATTTATTGCAGCAGCGCGGATTGGATGCCCAGGAACCTGGAACGGCGTGTGGAGATTTTGTTCCCGGTAGAACGGGAAGAATTGAAGGAAAAACTGCTGCATATTCTGCAATGCCAGCTGAAAGACAATGTAAAGGCGTCGGTACTGAAGGAAGACGGAACTTATGAGAAGGCGGATAAGCGGGGGAGACATATGTACCAGTCCCAGGAGACATTTTGTAAGGAAGCCATAGCGGAGGCAAAGGAAGCCATGAAGGAGAATGAATCGGCAACCAGAGTTTTTATTCCGGAGACCCATCATGAATAAAGAGATGAAAGAAGAAAATGTAAGAATTATATTGGCGTCGGCGTCACCCCGCAGGAGAGAATTGCTTGGGCAGATTGGCATTGCCTATGAGGTGCGGGTGAGTGACGTGGAGGAAAAGGCCACGGCCCGGGAGCCGTGGCTTGTGGTAGAGGAATTGTCGGCACAGAAGGCGGAGGCAGTGCTGGAAGGGATGACAGGCTGGAAGGCGGAGGCAGCGCTGGAAGGGATGACAGGCCGGAAGGCGGAGGCAGCGCTGGAAGGGGTGACAGGCTGGAAGGCGGAGGCAGCGCTGGAAGGGATGACAGGCTGGAAGGCGGAGGCAGCGCTGGAAGGGGTGGCAGGTCGGAAGGCGGAAGAGGAGCCGGAAGTGTCAGGCCGGAATATTCTCGTCATCGGCGCGGATACGGTGGTGGCTGTGGACGGACAGATTCTTGGAAAGCCTTCCGACAAGGAAGACGCAGTGAGAATGTTGGAAAAACTTTCCGGGAGATGCCATGATGTTTATACCGGTGTAACGCTGTTACATTGGAATGGAAGTGAAGAGGCGAAGCAGGGTGGACAGCTTTGGCGCCGTGTGTTCCATGAAGTGACAAAAGTACATTTCTATCCCATGTCAGCGCAGGAAATTGCCTCTTATGTGTCCTCCGGGGATTGTATGGACAAGGCGGGAGCATATGGGATTCAGGGGCTGTGCGCCAAGTATATCCGGTGTATTGAAGGTGATTATAATAATGTGGTAGGTCTGCCGGTGGCCAGGCTTTACCAGGAGATAAAGGAACGGATTGAAATAGGATGAAAACTGTAAAAACTAAAAAGGCTGTTATTTTTGACCTGGACGGAACCCTGTCCGATTCCATACAGAGCATAAAATACTGTGCGGACCGGGCGGTGGAGCCCTTTGGATATGGTCCTTTTTCCGTGGAACAATATAAATACTTTGTGGGAGATGGGGCGGCGAATTTGATAAAACGGGCTTTGGCCGCAGGCGGGGACACAGAACTGCTCCACTTTGAAAAAGCCTTCGCAATCTATAAAGAAATCTTTCGGGAGAACTGTATGTATCAGGTACATCCTTATGAAGGGATATGTGAACTGCTGGAGGCTTTGAAAGAGCGGGGAGTGCGTATAGGGGTACTTTCCAATAAGCCCCATGTGGAGACGGTGAATGTGGTAGAAACTCTTTTTGGCAAAGGCTACTTTGATGAGATACAGGGACAGACAGAGCAGGTGGCAATCAAACCGAGTCCGGAAGGCGCTTTCTTACTATTGAAGAGGCTTCAGGTGAATCCTGAGGAAATATTGTATCTGGGGGATACAAGTACGGATATGAAGACCGGGAAAAACACAGGGGCTTTTACTGTGGGAGCATTGTGGGGATTTCGGGAACGAAAGGAACTGGAAGAGGGCGGCGCGGACGCAATCATTTCCAGGCCCATGGAGCTGCTTGCCTATCTGTAAAGGAGAGGTAAGTCAGTCACTGCCTGCCTGTGACACCACAAGGAGTTTTCATGGGCTTTTTGCGTGACAGACCTAAGACAGCTGTGCGCTAAATCAATTTGGCGTTTTGTGTGCATCTGTTGCTGTGAATGGAGTAAACAGTAACGTAAGTCGTAACAGTTCAGACACCCCTCCCGCGAAGTCAAAATCGCGTCTCTATGCGATTTTGCGAGACTTTCGGGCGCCAAAACGCATTTTTTTGCGTTTTGTGTGCATCTACGTAACAGTTCAGTGACTGTCTGAACTGTTACCGTAAGTCAAACAGTAACCATAGAAAAACAGTGATAAGATATTGACATGGGCAAATAATCGTATTATGATGTGGCATAGGAATCTGCATGTGAAAAAGGAGGTGAGTAAGATGCACCAGTTTGATGATGAAGTATTGGAGTGTTTTCTGGAGAATCAGCAGCAGCTGTTCCCGGAGAGAGTGGCGGAGACGCTGGAAGAAGCGGAAGAGTTTCTGGATGAATGCATGGCAGTGGTTGCGGAATCCGTAGAAGATGTAATTGCGTATTTTGAAGAAGAAGGAATCGATATGGAAGGAGCTGTGGGAGAAGAAATCCTGGAGGCGGATGAGGTATTTGACATCGGTGATGGAAGGTATCTGATTGTGGAAGCATAAAACGCAGTGTCATCGGAAAATCATCTGAGATTCATCTGAAAATCGAGCATGGGGATTTATCTTTCCCTGCTCGTGGGCCGGGCGTCCGTCAGCTTTTGCTGATATTTTTCCTTTGGACGTCTGTGTGCAATCAAGCAGGGGAATGTCCCTTCCCCTACGGGCCTGTGCATAAAAAGGGGCAGGAAACAGAGAGATTTGTTTCCTGCCCCTTTTTTATGTGCTGACACGGGAAGAACTGCGAGTACAAGGCAGTGCAGTAGAGTAAAAACTCCTGCCCGATGCAGCAGGAAGCTTAAGGGCAGGAGGGAAATGTCTGAAAGTGGGATTTCTTGAGTTCATGCAGCACGGCGTAGGGGATATAGAGTTTTCCGTATCCTACGGCCAGATCCAGTCCGGGCTTATTGGCTCCATGAAAGTCGCTGCCACCGCTGACACAAAGGCTGTATTTGGCCGCCAGATTGCGGACTTGGCGTTCTTCGGAAGTGCTGTAGGTGCTGTATATGGCCTCGATTCCTTCCAGACCTGCGTTTTTTAATGTTGCGGTCAGGGCGTCCAGACGTTCATCGCTCATATGGTATAGTATGGGGTGCGCCAAAATGGGAATGCCGCCCGCTTCCAGAATGAGTGTTACAGCTTGTTCCGGTGTTACCTTCTCACGGGGAACAAAGCAGGGGCCATGGTCATCTATATAGCGTTCAAAAGCTTCTTTCATGTTTTTAATATACCCATGGTTGAGCATATATTTGGCGTAATGGGCTCTGGTGATGACCGCATGGGGAAATTCTTCCAGTAGCTTTTCATAATGGACTGGGATTCCGTGTTCCTGTAGAAGCGAGCACATTTTACGGTTCCTGGTAATTCTGGAATCTACGAAATTCTGAAGCTGTCTGCGGAAAGGAGCGCTGTGCCAGTCGATATACAGTCCCAGAATGTGTATATCCTGTCCCTGGTATTCCGTAGAAAATTCAATGCCGGGTATCACTTCCGGTACATTTGGTATATCGGCAGTCACGCATGATTTCAGATTGGAATCTGTATTCTCATGGTGACAGGTAAGTTCCTTTGCTTCCGGCTGGAAATGGCGTTTCAGATTCTCTGCGTATGTTATGGCTTCTTCCAGTCCATCCACTGTATCATGGTCGGTGAGCGCAAATGCCGCCAGCCCCTTTTCCATTGCGTAATCCACTAACTGCGTGGGAGAAAAAGTGCCGTCAGAGCGGTTGGAATGAACATGAAGGTCCACAGGGCGCAGCATCCTCCCATGGGAAGATGCCCCATGGGAATCCATTGCTTTATTCATACTCTTCATCCTCTTCCTTATGGTCGGTGATTGCGGTACGCTTTCTTGCCATTTCGTCATTGGCCAGGTATTCGTCGTAGGTGGTGATCTTGTCAATCATGTGCCCATCCGGCAGAAGTTCCATAATGCGGTTTGCGGTGGTCTGCACAAACTGATGGTCATGACAGGAGAACAGTGCCACACCCGGGAACTTTATCAGGCCGTTGTTCAGGGCTGTGATGGACTCCATATCCAGATGGTTGGTGGGTTCATCCAGCACAAGACAGTTTGCGCCGCTGATCATCATCTTGGACAAAAGGCAGCGGACTTTTTCTCCTCCCGAGAGAACTTTTACTTTTTTGACACCGTCTTCGCCTGCAAATAGCATACGTCCCAAAAAGCCCCGCACATAAGTGACGTCTTTTACCGGGGAGTAGCCGGTGAGCCAGTCCACGATGGTCAAGTCGTTGTCAAATTCCTCGGTATTGTCTTTGGGGAAATAAGCCTGTGATGTGGTGACGCCCCATTTGATGGTTCCTTCGTCGGGTTCCAATTCCCCCATGAGTATCTGGAACAAAGTGGTCTTGGCAAGTTCCTGGCTGCCAACGAAAGCAATCTTGTCTTCATGTCTCATAACAAAGGAAATATCGTCCAGAACTTTCTCTCCGTTCACTGTCTTACTGAGATGTTCCACGGTGAGAACTTCGTTTCCGATTTCCCGTTCGGGACGGAAATCAATATAAGGGTATTTGCGGCTGGAGGGTTTGATTTCGTCCAGTTCAATTTTCTCCAGGGCACGTTTTCTGGAAGTGGCCTGTTTTGATTTGGAGGCATTGGCGGAGAAACGGGAAATGAATTCCTGAAGCTCTTTAATTTTCTCTTCTTTCTTCTTGTTGGCCTCCTTCATCTGCCTTATGAGCAGCTGGCTGGATTCATACCAGAAATCGTAGTTGCCGGCATAAAGTTGAATCTTTCCATAGTCTATATCAGCAATATGCGTACAAACCTTATTTAAAAAATAACGGTCATGGGAGACTACAATGACAGTATTCTCAAAGTCAATGAGGAAATCTTCCAGCCATGAGATGGCGTCCAGATCCAGATGGTTGGTGGGCTCGTCCAAAAGCAGTATGTCGGGATTGCCAAACAGTGCCTTGGCCAGCAATACTTTCACTTTTACATTGCCGTCCAAATCCTTCATAAGAGAATTGTGTAGCTCTGTGGGAATCCCCAGTCCGTTTAACAGCATGGCCGCATTGGATTCGGCTTCCCAGCCGTCCATTTCCGCAAATTCTCCCTCCAGTTCACTGGCACGGATGCCGTCTTCATCAGTGAAATCTTCTTTTGCGTAGATGGCGTCTTTTTCCTTCATAATCTGATAGAGGCGTTCATTGCCCATAATTACGGTTTCTATAACGATGTAATCGTCGTATTTAAAATGATCCTGTTCCAGAACGGACAGTCTCTGTCCGGGGGTAATGGTCACATCGCCCTTGGTGGTTTCCAGTCTGCCGTCTAAAATTTTCAGAAAAGTGGATTTCCCGGCGCCGTTAGCTCCAATCAGTCCATAGCAGTTGCCCTCGGTGAATTTGATATTGACATCCTCAAATAATGCTTTTTTTCCAATCCGCAGGGTCACGTTGTTCGCACTTATCATATCTTACCTCTGTTATTAATGTTTTTTCGTGTCCGAGTGTGTACGGTTACTTTACCTATTATACATAAAATCCCTGATTTTTCAAGGGAAAACTGCGAGATTGGTTTTATACAGCCCCCTGCGCTGCTGTTTGCTCCGTTCACAGAAATCCCCTGTCTCTGCGTTCTGTTGTTTCGTACACAACCATGGTGCTGACATGGTTTTACTGCGCCTGGCAACTTCACTTCCGTTTTTCAGGATTATGACAAATTATTGCGGATAAACCAAGGGTTCAAACAATGAAAGAGGGGGTGTCAGCTCCATTCAGCTTTATAAAGTGATTACAGATGGTTAGCACATCAGCACTACAATGTTGGGGGAATGTTGGCATAATTGTGAAGGATGTTACGCTTGTGAAATCTGCTCACAAAATGTACTCTTATCTATACATATTGTTCAGTGAATTTGGAGTGTCTGAATTGTTACACAGAATTATATTTTTTTTCATAAATAAATCTTGACGTTTTGATATTACTCTGGTAAATTGTAACAATAAGCAAGATGTTTAAGAAAAAGTGAATTATCAGAGAACATAGAAAGGAAGCGAATAAATATGAAAAAATGGGTGTATTTGTTTACGGAAGGAAACGCAGGTATGCGTGAACTTCTGGGCGGTAAGGGAGCTAATCTGGCGGAGATGACCAATTTAGGGCTGCCGGTGCCCCAGGGTTTTACAATTACCACAGAGGCCTGCACACAGTATTATGAGGACGGCAGGCAGATTAATGATGAAATTCAGGGGCAAATTAATGAGTATATCGGTAAGATGGAAGAGATTACGGGGAAGAAGTTCGGTGATACCAAGAACCCGCTGCTTGTTTCCGTCCGTTCCGGCGCAAGGGCGTCCATGCCCGGTATGATGGATACCATTCTGAACTTGGGATTGAACGAAACTGTGGTCAATACCATTGCTGCGCAGACAGGAAATGAGAGATGGGCATGGGATTGTTACAGAAGATTTATTCAGATGTATTCTGACGTGGTTATGGAGGTTGGCAAGAAATATTTTGAAGAGCTGATTGACAAGATGAAATCGGAGAGGGGCGTTAAGCAGGATGTGGAGCTTACAGCAGAAGATCTGAAGGAATTGGCCAATCAGTTTAAGGCGGAATATAAAGCCAAAATAGGGACAGATTTTCCCGATGAACCCAGGGAGCAGCTCATGGGAGCCATTAAAGCAGTGTTCCGTTCCTGGGACAATCCACGTGCCAATGTGTATCGCAGGGACAATGATATTCCTTATTCCTGGGGAACTGCTGTCAATGTGCAGATGATGGCATTTGGCAACTGGTCCGACGAATCCGGCACAGGTGTTGCTTTTACCAGAGATCCCGCAACAGGTGAGAAGAAGCTCATGGGTGAGTTCCTGATGAATGCCCAGGGAGAAGACGTGGTGGCCGGTGTGCGTACCCCTCAGAAAATAGAAGAGATGGCAAAAGTGATGCCGGAAGTATTTGAGCAGTTCAATACTGTGTGCAGTACTTTGGAAAACCATTACAGGGATATGCAGGATATGGAGTTTACCATTGAGAACAGGAAGCTTTATATGTTGCAGACCAGAAACGGTAAGAGGACGGCGCAGGCAGCTTTGAAAATTGCGTGTGACCTGGTGGATGAGGGCATGAGAACAGAGGAAGAGGCTGTTGCCATGATAGATCCGCGAAATCTGGACACGCTTCTGCATCCTCAGTTTGATGTGAAAGCTTTGAAAGCGGCGACTCCTTTGGGCAAGGGTCTGGGCGCTTCCCCCGGCGCTGCCTGCGGTAAAGTGGTATTTACTGCGGAAGATGCGGAAAAATGGGCGGCAAAGGGTGAGAAGGTGGTTCTGGTTCGTCTGGAAACCTCACCGGAGGATATTACAGGAATGAAAGTTTCTCAAGGTATCCTTACAGTCAGGGGCGGAATGACTTCCCATGCGGCAGTGGTTGCCCGTGGCATGGGAACATGCTGTGTATCCGGATGCGGCGACATCACCATGGATGAGGTAAATAAAAAGTTTACTCTGGCAGGAAAAGAGTTTAAAGAAGGGGATTATATCTCCATTGACGGCTCTACAGGCAATATATACGGAGAACAGATTCCTACCGTGGATGCTACGATTGCGGGAGAATTTGGCAGAATTATGGCATGGGCGGACAAGTATAGGAAACTGAAAGTCCGTACAAACGCAGATACACCTGCGGACGCAAAGAAGGCAAGGGAACTTGGAGCGGAAGGAATCGGACTGTGCCGTACAGAGCATATGTTCTTCGAGGAAGACAGAATCGCTGCGTTCCGTGAGATGATCTGCGCAGACACGGCAGAGGACAGGGAAGCTGCGTTGGACAAGATACTTCCTTTCCAGCAGGATGATTTTGAGAAGCTGTACGAAGCCCTTGAGGGATGCCCTGTGACCATTCGCTTCCTGGATCCGCCCCTTCATGAATTCGTTCCCACAGAGGAAGAGGATATAGAGAAACTGGCCCAGGCCCAGGGGAAATCCGTAGAAACGATTAAGAGTATGATTGAGGGGCTGCATGAATTTAACCCCATGATGGGACACAGAGGCTGCCGTTTGGCGGTGACGTATCCTGAAATTGCCAGAATGCAGACAAAGGCTGTGATTCGGGCGGCCATTAATGTGAAGAAGGCACATCCGGACTGGAATGTAAAGCCGGAGATTATGATTCCTTTGATCTGTGAAGTGAAGGAATTGAAATATGTGAAAAAAGTAGTGGTGCAGACTGCGGACGCAGAGATTAAGGCAGCAGGGATTTCTCTGGAATATGAAGTTGGTACCATGATAGAGATTCCAAGAGCAGCTTTGACGGCGGATGAGATTGCGAAAGAGGCTGATTTCTTCTGCTTTGGTACCAATGACCTGACTCAGATGACATTTGGTTTCTCGAGAGATGATTCCGGTAAATTCCTGAATTCATATTATGATGCCAAGATTTTGGAGAATGATCCGTTTGTAAAATTGGATCAGTGTGGTGTTGGCAGATTGATGGAGACAGCTATCAAGCTTGGCAAACCGGTGAATTCAAAACTGCATGTGGGAATCTGCGGCGAACACGGCGGAGATCCCTCTTCGGTTGAATTCTGCCATAAACTGGGACTGGATTATGTGTCCTGTTCACCGTTTAGGGTACCGATTGCGAGATTGGCGGCGGCACAGGCGGCGATAAACAATGTAGGAAAATAGAATATAAGCCAGTCTATTTTGGAACTTTTGTGGTGACTCGTGAAGATGTGCAGCAATATATGTCGCATCACCCACAGTATACAAAAGCCAATAGATTCAAAGACATAGTGCTTAAAGTCTATATATAAGTCGAAAGGGAAGTGAGAAATTACTTCCCTTTTGCGTATCTATTGAGGACTAAATCAGTAAAACATTAAGTTTTATTGGTTTAGTCCTTTTTTGCGTTTATGGTTGTTCGTTCCAATATTTGATATTGGGATTTTCAATAAAAAATAATAAGGAGGTCATTAAAAATGACAAACACAGCGTTAAGTGCAAAAGCGAAGCAGATTGCTCAAAATGTAACTTTTAGGGATGATGAACACAAAAAATTTTTTCTTACCTATCTGCCAAAATGCAGATATGGCGATGTCTACCATGTGGCATTGGTGTATTGCTTGGGGGTTGATGCGGACACAAGGAGAAAGAAAATGAAACACAAAAAAGCAGCCGCCGCCCTTTCTGCGGCGGTGGCAGGCGCATCGGTATTAGCCGGAATCCGTTCTGCGGCGGGGAAAAGAAAATCGAAAAAGGGGCGGGAGCCGGACTTACAGGAAGAAGTTCTGACGGAAGGGAAGCCGCGGGAATGCCTTCTCCGGCTGTATGAGGACAGTGAGTTTGATGATTCTGCGGAGTTTTTGGGCGATGGGGGCGATCCGAGGGAATATGAAGCGGAAAACTATTCCAGCCAGTTATTCCCTTATATCAAAAGGAACATGACGGACGTGCTTTTCTGTTATCCAGCCTGCAAGATAGGCTGTGAGATAAGG